>DWZZ01000075.1 GCA_019117305.1 Candidatus Mediterraneibacter merdigallinarum
CCCTTTGAAAAAGGCTCCGTCCCCTTTTGCTCAAATTTACAGATTTCTTATCTTGAATTCTCTCTGTGCTTCTCTTTTCTGATCTTTTTTTGCTATATCGTTTCTCTTATCATACAGTTTTTTTCCTTTTGCCAGGCCGATCTCGACCTTTACCAGACTTCCGCTGAAATACACCTGCAGCGGTACGACTGTGATTCCCTGCTCCTTCATTTTTCCGAAGATCTTGTCGATTTCTTTTTTGTGAAGAAGAAGTTTTCTGACGCGCAGCGGATCTTTATTGAAGATATTTCCCTTTTCATAAGGTGATATGTGCATCCCGTAGATAAACATTTCCCCGGATTCTACCCGGATGAATGCCTCTTTGATACTGCACTTTCCCATGCGCAGAGATTTTACTTCCGTTCCGTGGAGCACAATTCCTGCTTCGTACTTTTCCAGGATAAAATAGTCGTGGTATGCCTTTTTATTGTTGGCAATTAGCTTTTTTTCTGTTTTAGCCATGACAACCTCTCTTACAATCTGTTTTACTGCAACCTGTTCTGTCTTTTATAATATCATTTCTAAATTTTATGATATAATCTCAAAATTTACTGTTCTCTGTAACCTGTCCGCATCTGTCACACGGACGGCAACAGTCTGACCAAGCTTATAGGTTCTGCCTGTATGCTGACCGCAGAGTTCATAGCTCTGCTCCAGAAATTCATAGTGATCATCCCGCATATCAGCCACATGCACCAGTCCTTCCACCGTATTCGGAAGCTCCACATACACGCCCCATTTTGTCACACCGGAGATCACGCCTTCATACTCTTCTCCAATATGATTCTGCATGTATTCCGCCTTCTTCAGCCTGACGACCTCACGCTCCGCCTCATCGGCTGTTCTCTCCCGGCTGCTGCATTGAGCGGCTGTTTCGGGCAGAATTTTCCGGTAATGCTCCATTCGTTCTTCGGTAAGTCTGCCCCTCAGATCTTCCTTGATAATCCGGTGAATCTGCAGATCCGGATACCGTCGTATGGGAGAGGTAAAATGAGTATAATACTTCGCCGCCAGTCCGAAATGGCCCGCGTTGTCAGTGGAGTACCTTGCCCGTTTCATAGCACGCAGTGTAAGACGGCTGATCAGCGGTTCCTCCGGCATCCCCTCCACTTTGCCCAGCAGTTGCTGGATTTCTTTCGGGCGCACCTCATTACGGGTATGAATATGGTAACCGAAATTATTGATAAATGTGCCAAGCTGCCGGATCTTTTCCTCATCCGGCTGTTCATGTGTACGGTATAAAAACGGAACCTCTCTCCAGAAATATTCCTCAGCAACTGTCTCATTTGCCAGAAGCATGAAATCTTCGATAATTTTGGTGGCGTCGTTTCTCTCATAGGGACGGATATCCGCTGCCCTGCCGTTTTCGTCCAGAATTACTTTTGTCTCCGGGAAGTCAAAATTAATGGAGCCTCTCTTGCCCCTCCGGGCGCGTACGATGTCCGAAAGTTCTTTCATCATCTTTATCATGGGAACAAACGGTTCGTTCTCCTGCAGCTCCTTTTCATCGCCGTCCAGCATTTTCGCCACACCGGTATAACTCATCCTTTTATCCACACAGATTACTGTCTCTGCGATCACATGATCCACCACATCTCCGGAAGAGCTGACTGTCATGATGCAGGACAGTGCCAGTCTGTCCTCCCCTGCGTTCAGGGAACAGATCCCATTGGAAAGCTTATGGGGAAGCATGGGGATCACCCGGTCCGCCAGATAGACGCTTGTCCCCCGTTTCAGCGCCTCCCGGTCCAGGGCACTTCTCTCCTGCACATAGTTTGCCACATCGGCAATATGCACGCCAAGCCTGTAATTTTCTCCCTCCCGGGTCAGAGAAACCGCATCGTCCAGATCTTTTGCATCCTCGCCGTCGATGGTCACCATCTGCCACTCCCGTAAATCCATACGTCCCTGACAGTCGGCAGGACTTACGTCTTTTCCGACTCTTACCGCCTGATTCAGCGCTTTCTCCGGAAATTCCGTCTCAATTCCAAAATCCATTACAATCGAAAGGATATCCGTTCCCGGGTCATTAATGTGTCCGATAATCTCGGCCACTCTTCCTTCCGGCTTGGCACTTTCTCCGCCATAGGACGTCAGTTCTACCAGAACTTTATGACCGGTCATAGCCCCGTTTTCTTTTCCTGCGGGAATGTATATATCTTTCAGATATCTCTGATTATCCGGCCTTACAAATCCGAAATTTTTATTCTTTTCATACATACCCACAATTCTGGTAACTGTATGGGAAATAATCCGGACTATTTTACCTTCTTTTCTCTGTCCGCCCCGGGATTTTATGATTATATATTCAACCTCGTCGCCCTGAAACGCACCGTTTATATTCTCTTCGGAAATAAAAACATCTTCCTCTCCATCCGAAGGAGTTACAAAACCAAATCCTCTGGCGTTGGCCTGAAAGCTCCCGGAAAAACGCTGCGCAGCACCACAGCTGTATTTTCCTCTTTTCGAAACAGAAATCTTTCCTTCTTCCACCAGAGCGTCCAGCACCTGACGCAGTTCTTCTCTCTGTTCCCCCGGAATCTGAAGCAGAATAGCGATCTCTTTTATCTTCATCGGAACATAAAGGTCGTCCCGCATAAAGTCATATATCACTTTTTTTCTTTTTTCAAATGTCTGATCCATAAAACATATCCTCCTGTTTTCCCGTCATACGAACCGGAAAACCGTGCCCGGGTGCCGCCTGCAGGTCACAGCCGCCTGAAAAAGACCGTAAGACGAGAAAAACACTCTATATCCGCATAGAGTGTTTTATCAGGTATTATCTTCCGATATAGAATATTCAATACATCCAGGTAATCCCTTGATCATTTATTCAGGAATCCCATATTAAGGACTACCGCGAGAATCATAAAGAGAATGGCAAGGAATTTTGTGGATTTCACCAGCGCGCCTTCCATTGACCTTCCTTTATTCTGTCCCCAGTATGTGTCTGCTACGCCGCTGATTGTGCCGAGTCCTGCTGACTTTCCTTCCTGAAGAAGAATAATCGCAGCCAG
The DNA here is from genome assembly GCA_019117305.1 of Candidatus Mediterraneibacter merdigallinarum. Taxonomy (GTDB): domain Bacteria; phylum Bacillota; class Clostridia; order Lachnospirales; family Lachnospiraceae; genus Mediterraneibacter; species Mediterraneibacter merdigallinarum. Next base: position 3,057 of record DWZZ01000075.1, read on the forward strand.
AGCGATGCAGTCTATAACAAAGATAATTGTCAGTACAATTCTTAAGATATCCATTGTAACACCTCCTGCGGATAAACCATAAATAGTCTAGCACAGGACGGCCCACTTTGCAAGAATTTTTATATGATTTTCCCTGCATTTTTCCGCGCATTTCACTGCCGGGGCTCAGACAGAGGTCCGCGGACTGTCCGGCAGGATCCCCTGTTCTCTGAGAATTTCCCGGACACGAGGATCCGCATCCGTCAGATCTCTGCACGCTGCCGCCGAGGCCAGTCTGTATCCGCCTTTGCAGTAATACCCGTCTGCCGTGCCCTCTTTCATGCCCCGGGTCAGATACAGCGAATGCCAGCTGTCATACTCACGGTCACCGCTGTCAAATACAGGAACGTCAATCGTCAGCTCCACCACCCGGTTTCCATCACCATCGGCATACACATTCACCTTTGCATATCCGATTTTCTCTGTACGCTCCTCCAGCTTTTCACTGCACAGAAAATCTGTGCAGAAGGCATCCCCCAGATCCTCATAAGACGCAAACCGCAGATTCGTTCCGAAATCAGATTTCAGACTGCGTTCCTCCGGCGTCAGGTCTTTTTCTGAACGAAAAATTCTCATTACAGTTGTCACTCCTTTCCTGTACAATTCCAGCATGTTAAAAGCCGCTTTATCAGCACCGCAGCTCAGAAACTCAGAAGCAGAAAAATCATGATTCCCGCACACGCCGTCAGAACAACTGTCTCACCAAATATAATCCATTTCAGAATACCGGTTACCTTAAGGCTGTGACCGGCTCTTTTTTCTGCTTCATGCAGCATCTGCTTTAAATTCTCACACTGCATCTGAAAAAAGTGAGACTGATTCAGGAAACTTTCATTTCGTTTCTGCAGATCCTGAATATCATTTCTCTGTGCGGCTAATAATTCATTTGCACTGTTTTTGTCTTTTTGCAGACTTTGAATTGTCCGCATGTCCTGTCTGTGCTGTTCTCTGAGCTGCGCATTTTCTCCTTCATTTCTGATACAGCGCTGATTCAGCTCCCTTTCCTGTTCCTGAAACTTTTTTATCTGCCCGGCCAGCAGACTATGTGTCTCAGCCAGTTTCCGGCACTCCTTTATATCTCTGCCCTGGTCGTCCATTTTTTCCCGCATGCGGCGCAGATCAGTCTCTACACTGCTGAAAATACTTTTTTCCTGTTTTTCTTTTTCTTCTATCCGGTGCAGCTTTGTCGTCATCCGGTTGATTTCATGGGTCGCTCTTCTGCAGTACTCCTCTGCTTTCTCGCAGTCTCTCGCTGCAATGAAGCCGTTTTCATAAAAGAAGGCAAGGTTAAACAGCGCCTGAGGCAGATTGTACTTTGCCGCATATTCATAATACCTGAAAGCCTCCGCCAGATCTCTGGGCACGCCCTCGCCAAACTGATAAGCGCAGCCGATATTAAAAAAAGCCGTGGGATTGGGATTTATACATTCTGTCGTTTTCTGATACCAGTAAAAAGCTGTTTCATAGTCTTTCTGTTCATAATAGTACTCCCCAAGTTCATAGCAGGAATCTGCTTTTCCGGAATCCGCTTCTTTTTTCAGTTTTTCAAGTTCTCTATACTCAGCCATTTAAAAATCATCCACCTTCTCCCGGAAAATCTTTCTGCATAAATATTCCTTCAAATTTCTGAATATGTCCGGGCAGCGGTCTTCCAGAATACTTTCCGCACCTTCCATAACATAATTTTTAAAAAATGCCGACGAAAGCATCTGATCTGAAACAGCTTCCTCCCGCCCCAGCGCTCTGACTTCGTCCCAGATATCATAAACAAATCTGCACAGAACGGATCCCATGAAGTCCTGCGCTTCCAGCCCAATCGCCAGGCAGAGTTCCTCATATCTGCCGCTGCGCCCCCGGCTCAGATTATCTTTTTTCAGAATATCTTTCATATTTTTATCCATGTATTTCCGGAACAGAACAGTCTCTCCCTTTTTTACAAAGCTTCCGTCCTTCTGTTCATAGTACAGAGTAAACATGCGATTCAGGAACATATGAATCATGCCCATCTCGCGCTTGCTCTTTTCAAAATACATCCGTTTCACTGCCAGGAGCGCGGTTTCAAACAGCACACTGAATCTGTCCACTCCGTCATATCTGTTCCATTTCTTCAATATAACGGTCAGATCATATATAAATTCTCCCGTCTGTTCCCTCCATCCGGCACATTCTGTCACAGCAAGACTGTTTAAATATGCCTGCATATGTCTGCTGACTTCTTTATATATGTCTGCATCGTTTAATACAGAATTGGCAAAAAACGAATCGGAAAGCCGGTTGTCCGGCGCGTCTCCATTTCTGAACGTCGCCGCAAGTGAATATTCCTCTTTCACATCTGAGAGCAGTATTTTTACTTTGCATGGCTTCGTCATATAATCCGTCCGTACCAGAGCCTCTCCCTGACGCAGAGAAGCAAAGCTGAGAAGATCATCCGGAAGCAGCATGCATGACTGCATGACCTTAATATCATTGCTGTTGTCAATCCGGTGTACAATCTTCGTCGCTGAATTTTTAATTACATCCTCCGCAAGCTTTGTAGGACTCTGATCCACAATCAGCATTCCTTCCCCGAACGCCCTGATTTCCGCCATCATATTGCTCAGTAACTCTACCAGCTGTCCCGTCGGATCCGGCCCGCCGCTTTTCTCATTCTTTTTGTTGTTTTTAAAAAGCCGATGTGCCTCCTCGATGATAATCAGATGCTCCGCCTTCTTCTTTTCTCCGCTGTCCGGAAAATGATTCTTGCGGTACTGGTAATACTGTGTCAGTATTGTTCCCATAACAAGACACTTATCCGCGTCATCCGCCAGGCCTTCCAGTTCCACAACACAGTGGTCCGTCATAAGCGCCTCATAGTCCGGGTGCGCAGTCGTATTCAGCAGAACACCTTTATACCCGTTCGCAAAGGACCGGATCCTGCTGAGCAGCGCGCCTTTATAATTGCCTTTTACTTCCTCGCTGTAGTCCGACCGTTCCAGATAATCCTGAATCTCGCTGCACAGATCTGTAAACGTAGGATAAAGATATTCTTCCGGAAGACTGTCCCTGTATATATTTACATTCCTGACAATATCCCATCCGGAATCAATGTAGATATTATACAGACACTGCTCCAGAATATTGGGCATCGCTTCTGTCAGTTCAAAAGCTGACGCAATAATTGTACGGATACTGTCTATATGATAGGCCAGGCTTGCTCCCTGAGGGAACCAGAACGGATTAATCTGCATGATATCGACATTCCCGTCTGTTTTTGCGTCCGTCTTCATTGTCAGTACTTTCAGATCCGGAAATATACTTTTCAGCGCCCGGTATTCTCCCTTTACCGGCTCTATGACACAGAACGGCAGAGACGCTCCCCGGATAAGGTGAAACATGGTATTTGTTTTCCCCCCGCCTGTCATTCCGCAGATAAAAGCATGCCTGCTCAGCGCGTCCGCGCTGAGGTAAAAAGGCGCGATCTGAAGAGAGTTATGAAGCAGATTCCCGACCTGAAACCCTTCTCCCCGGATATTTTCCGAAACAAGGGAAAACTCTTCATTCTCCTTAAAGGCAAAACCGCAGAACTCTTCAGCAGGGAAAAATAAAAGGGGAAGCACTTCTTCCTGATTCATCACAAAGCCGGTTCTGTCCGGCTCCTCATCCGACCAGAAAAGCCTCAGACCGCTGTATTCCAGTGTTCCGCTCAGAACAGACGTAAGGCTCTGAATCGTTTCTTCACTTCGGGCAGCTGCGGAAATCTGGATTCCCCATGCGGCTGTATCCAGGCTGTTCTGCAGCCTCCGCATCTCATATTCCAGCGGTTCAAGCATGTTCCAGGCATTTCTGTCCGTATCCCGCCCGCTGACCGCAATTGAAAAGGAATGATTCTCTCCTGCCTGATTCTTACCGAATACCGTATCTTTCCCTTCCCGCAGAATATTATCTTTTGGATTTCTGCTGCTGCCGAGGACTGAAGAATAATTACAGTTAAGTTCAGAATAAAATTTCAGTTTATTGTAACAGCGGGCCAGTTTCTCTCTCTGCTTTTCTACTTCATATATTCCTGCGGCGGAGAGCGGGCAGAGCCGGATGGAAACCGTAAAATCCCCGCTTGCGGGAAGCGCCTTCAGAACCGCCGTTGTCCACGATTCAAGCTTCTTAAAATCCGGCTGTTCCTTCTTCCTGTCTTTACCCGGATATATCATTCTGCCGCAGGCGTAAGCCCTGCATGGGTAAAGAGGGAACTCTCCCGCAGGCACTGTTCTGACCTGGCCATATACACTCCGGATCATAGACTCAATTACATCATCTTTCATTTCGCATGATGAAAGGACAAAATCTGTCTTCATCTGCTGATCCGCCGATACTCTGCCGGTTACCGTCAGCATAACATCTTCTTCGTACGCTGCCAGAACATGAGCCATATGCAGGGCAGCCTTCTGCAGGCTGCTGTCCTCAGAAGCTGACTTTTTATTCTGTTTCTTTCTTCCCAGCTCCTTTAGCGCCAGGCGGCTGCAGTAAGACGGGCGAGGAAGCTCAACCCGGAAATCTTTCAGCAGATTCTTCGCTTCTTCCAGAACAGGATCCAGAGATATCTTTTTCAATCCTGCATCTTCCAGATCAGCAATCGGAAAGTTATGAATAATCTGGAGGAATTCCTCCCTCCGGTCTGTATCCTCTTTCCCTGTAAATTCCGCCATATTGTCCAGGATTTTTCTTACAAATGCAGTTTCTATATTCATCTGTCAGCACCTCCGGTTACTCAAGCAGATCGTTCAGAATATTTCCTTTCAGACTCTGGAACACGCTGTCGTCCGTATACTGGCAGGCAGTGTCAAAATCCTTCTGGACAGCATTCCGGAATTCTGTTTCATATGCCGCGATTCTGTCCATCTTTTCCTTCGTCTGTTTTCCCGCGCTGTAGTTTCCCTCCGCGACTTCTTTCAGCTGCTGCGCCGTCTCTTTGAGAAGTTTTCTTATCTGTCCCCGGAGCACAAGGAAAGGTTCCTTTACGCCTTCTTTTGCGCTCTCTGTCCAACGCGTCATATTATTTGTAATCGCGCTTGTCCCTATCGTGTTTACTTCCTGAGTAATATAGTCTCTGTCGCTCTTGGAAAGCGCAAGATTAGAAAACAGCTCTCTTACACCTCCCGAACCATCAATCTGAAGATAATCCCTGGAGGAAAGAAGCGCTCCGTCCTTGACTGCGTTTCTGATATCACGGAGGACGGATTCCGTATACTTTTCAGTAATATTCTTATTAAAGTCAATGATTGCGTTAGCCGTTTCGTTCCCCGCTTCCGACAGCCTGTCCTGACTGGCTTTCAGGTTTGCCTCTATAACATCTATCTGTTTGCCCACATATGTAATCAGGCTGGTTTTCAAAGAATTCAGGGTTTCCTCCACCGAGCTGTTTCCTGCGATCTGTTTTTCATACTTCCGCAAGGCAAGACCGAGTTTTTCCGGGAAATCTTTTTTGAGGCCATTCAGCTGTCTCAGCGATTCCTTATATATCTTCTCGATTTCTTCATTAATCGCCTGAAGTATTTCCCCGTAGTTTTTGTTAATTTCTGAGACGTCGAAGGGAATTGTTCCGCACTGGGTTCTGAGCCTGCTGTAGACGTTGTAATTCTTACTGCTTTTGTCATCGATCCTTGCGCTGTTCCAGAAAAGTGAAAATTCATTAATCAGATTAATATTCTCCGTCTTGTATTCGTCAAGAGCCCTGGAAAACATCTGGAGATACCGGTCCGGCATGGAACGGAGCGCAAGTTCTGTCAGTTTTGTATCAATACTGATATGAGACATCTTGTCAAGCGCGTCTGCGATGGGTTTATCGGACGCCGCAGAAAGAGTTCCTGACAGCTCGTCAATCACATTTCCGGCAAGATGCCCCGCCGTCTCATAGCTGTCGGCCAGCGCCACGAGCGGCATTATAATATCCAGAAGCAGGCTTCTTATCTGAATAACAGCGGTCTTTGTACGTTCATATTTTCCTCTTTCCAGATATGAAGCACGAAAAAATTCCGACAATTCAGCAATGTTGGACGTATTATATTTCTTCTCCAGTCTGCTTTTTATCCGGGCAGCGGTTTTCTGCTGAATAACCTCTTCCGGCTCATCTTCAAAGTCAGCCCCGGTATCTTCATATACTCCGGCATATTTTCCGATATAATACTGGGTGCGTTCAATCGGAATGCCGCTGTACGCATATTCTCCCGCAATAGCGGAATACAGCCAGATATCTTCTGCTCTTTTCTTTACCTGAACGCTCTCAAGAATACTGAGCACTTTACTTATACTTGTCTCTTTCTGCGCAGAACCCTTCAGCAGATCCGCCTTATTGAGTACTGGAATAATTCTGTTCCCTTTATTCACAATATCCTTCAGTTTCGCGCTGCTCAGCATCTTTCTGAGCGCCATGGTGCCCACGTCTTTTACTGTATAATCCACCAGGAAAACCATAGCGTCTGACGCCTGTATCGCCTCAGTCGTAATATCGTCATGCCCTTTCAATACTTTTCCATTTACATTTTTCTCTGCCGCAAGAGCGCCCAGTCCGGGCAGATCTGTAATCACCATTCCGCATCTGAGCAGCTCACAGTCCCACTGAATCTGAACCGAATAGTTCAGGGTACCAGCCGGGAAACCGAAAAATTTCAGGGTTTCATTCCGCATCCGGTTGACTTTTTTTTCTATTTCCCGGAATTCCAGACTGTTCTGCCCCACATATACTGTCAGAAGAATCATCATGAATACCGCGATATGCTTCGGATCTTTCTCGTCAAAATAGAGAAGATCCTCCACCTTTATGGGACTTTCATTAAAAATGTCCTTCGGGGTAAAATACTGAATGTTTTCGATTACTGCTACCTGTGTCACCGCACAGGCATACTCTTTCAGTTTCTGTATATGCACACGTCCCAGATTCGCGCAGTCTATATCAAGAATCCGCTTCTTTGTATCATCATCGTTTACGGTGATCCGCACTTTATTGCCGTATATCAGCTTTGTGCTGGCGCAGGTCGTTGTCAGATTGCAGGTAGACATCAGCGGGTACCGGATCAGAGAATTGATGACGGTTGACTTTCCGCAGGACTGTTCCCCCGCAAAACCGATATTGTAGTAGAACATCTTCAGATCCTGCAGAGAATTTTTCACAGCCTCATAAGTCTCCTTGCTGTCCTGACTGATCATCCCTTCCTGTCCGAGTTCCCGCAGCATTTTCTGCCCTGCGTTATAAAGGGACGCCTGGAGAATATCTACAGCGCTGTCCCCCTGAACTTCCATCGCGCTCTGTCCGGCGCTTTTCTGATTTTCCGGATCATTCCCTGGCTTTGTTCCTTCCAGCCTTTTTGCTTTTGCTGAATTTAATCTCATAAGTCTGCTCCTTAGTATAAATAGAATTCTTTCTTTTGTACAAAATTTAAAAACTGTCCGCTATATGTCCGAAACTACAGGTTCTCTCAAAAAATACCTTCACATTTTCGTCAGAATAACTGTCGCCGGCCGCCGGCAGACCATAGCGGTCCCACATCATAAAATTTCCGTCCGCACGAAGTGTAGCCGCCGATATTTCTTTCCGCTGCCATCTCAGACAGCGCTTCTCATTTTCAAGACTGCCGGAACAGATATTTTTCATATCTGCGAAAAAATCCCAGCCGCGTTCCTCCAACGCCCTCTTAATCAGCTGCAGATGATTCTCACTTTCCGGCGCACACAGAACTTCCGGATCCTGCTGGACCCAGATCCACAGCTTATTCATTCCATAAGAGACAGGTTCAAAATCGAAATCTTCTTCCGTGCGTCCCAGCAGCATTACGGCGTCCGCCGCATCCGCCTGTTCCTGACACAGACAATCGGACAGCAGAAACTTCCAGCCCTTTTTTCTCTCTGCCATCAGATCCGCGGCTTCTTTCAGCAGTTTCTGATCTTTCGCTGCCAGGAGCCAGACCCTTTCCGTATTCAGTACCTTTTTGCACTCCTCCGCTGTATCCTTCAAAGTTTCTGAACTGTCAAAGATCACTTTGTATGGAATTTTTACATCCGCCATTATCATGTCAATCTGATGCAGGAACTGTTTCCGGTAACTCTGACGGTTTACATCGACGATTGAAATCACCCACTGCCGTATATCCGGGTTGTTCTGAAACATCATCTTATGGTACGCTTTCACCCCTCCTGAGAACGAGGTCAGAAGAACATATCTCCAGGCCTCCTGAGAATCCTCCGGATGCCGGATCCGGCATCCATTTTCGATAAATTCCCCGGAGATATCCGGATACAATACAGAGGCGCCGGTTCCCAGCAGATTTTCAATATCTTCCTTTTTCTCATAAAGCATCTGGCATTCTGAATCCACGATTACTAAATTCATCTGTACCTCCCCGTTTACTCCATTTCCTTCTGACACTGGTCAATCAGGTTTTCACTTATAGAATCCAGCCATCTGACAAGATGTCTGCTGTTGTATTTTGCCTGGTTCCCGCATACCTGTGATATGAAATTTCTCAGGCCTTCTTTCTGTTCCGCCGTGCTATAGACCTTTCTGTCCGGTTCAGACGCTATGCGGTTTATCTCGCTCTGACAGCGGAGGGCGTTTGCCGCTCCCACGCCGATAATTACAATGCCCGCCGCTTTCACCATAACAGAGACCGGTCCCATCCCCGGTATAATGATCCAGGACACCGTTTCCGCTACAGCGCCGGTGACAGCGATTCCCGCGGAAAGATTCCGTTCTCTTTTCAGGCTCTCGATCCTTTTCCTTCCGGAGGAGGCTCCGGATTTGCTTTCCGGTTTTGAAGCGCTCCGGGGTATTTCCGCGGATTCGCGCCGGCACAGTTCAACCTTCGGCATTTCTGTCTCCAGCATAACGGAGGCCCACAGTATTTCCGCCACATCCTCAGACATCCCTGACCGTACAACAAGATCTGCCGCCATCTCTTTTACTTCGCTCTTCAGAGATCTGATGTATTCATTCATGTACTTCGACTCCAGCATAATAATTGCCGAAACCACCTCTGACGGAGGCTTTTCAGATACCTGGGCTGATATTTCCCGGTATATCTTTTTCACTTCAGCATATACGTCTTTCTTCTTTTCTTCAAATGCTCTGCTGATCATATCCGGATTAAAATTTCCCATATTCTGTTCTCCTTATCTGAAAAATGTCAAAACAGCCGCTTTCCCGCAGTGTCAGGGGCTATTTCAGTCTGCTGTTTTCTTTTGCGATCTGCTCCACTTTTTCAGCCTGATGTTCCAGTTTCATGGCTGCTGTCTCCACGCCGAGTCCTTTGTTTTCCGCCTGCTTCAGCATTCTCTCTCTGAACTCGAGCTCCTTTGCTGCCCTTTCCATTTTTTTTGCTCCTTCAGCTTCTTTTTTTGCGGTTTCTACCGCTTTCATTGTTTCATATGACATAAATCTTTCCTCCCTTCTGATAATAAAAGTTACAGTCAATTTTAAACGTATTGATACCCGGCTTCAATTCATATGCGGCGAAAGTGCTGATATATGGCGGTAAAACGCAGGGTTCTCCGGTTTTTTCGGCTTGTCTTCATTCCTGGTTTTTACTATAATTGTTTTGTCTGCAGAAATGAATTCAGACTGCTGTTTTTTCAGTAAACGAAAGAGGTGAGCGCTATGGTCTATAACGGATATATTTTATGCGGCAGCACAGATACCGCAGTATGTGCCGGACTTTACCCCTCTTTCTTTCATCCGAGAGTGAAACTTCAGATATCTTCATTTGAGGCTTTTTCAGCGAAACCAGCTGGAAACGACAATGGAAATATTGATATTATTGTTGCTGAGCTCTCTCCGGAGGATCCCTCGGAGAGCTGGTTTCCGCTTCTTCTGGAACTGATAAAAAACCAGCCGTATCTGCGGATTATTTTTGTTCTTTCCGGAAATATAACCCATGACTTTTACTGTCTGAACCAGATTCCGTTTTCCTATCTTATTCCGGCCAGTCAGGCAGAGCTTCTGCTTCGTACAGGTCTGGACAAAGCAGTGGAAGAACTTGACCGCTGCAGTTCCGTCCGGCATTTTAAAAAAGCAGGCATCTCAGCCGAGTTTTTTTCCGCTGTTTTCTTTTCAACCGATAATCTTATCGGAAAAGGATCCCACGGCTGCCACGTTCACTATCCCGGCGGACGGACGGAATACACCCGGCACTCTCTGAAAAATATTCTTTCCGAACTCCCGGCAAATTTCATACAGATCCACAAAAGCTATGTGCTGAATATGAATTACTTCGGAAAGCAGCTCCGCAGATCCCGTGCCAGCGGGAAATCACGGGACGAATATGTCAGGTTGAGTCACTCGGGATATCCGGAAGACTTCCTTATCCCTGTGGGGCCAAAATACCGCAGGAATATACTGGATTACATTCTGAACAAATATTCCTATCCGTTTCTTGCGGATGAACATGGAAAGGAGGTTTCGGAAAATGAGGACTGATATTCTGGAATTCTGCCTGAACCAGCTGTCCGCGGTTATCCTGTTTACAGTTTTCTGTGTGTGCGGCATCCGTCTGCGCAGATTTTCCGCAAAGGCGACTTTACTAACTGCCGCGGCCGCTTTTTCCGTGATTCAGCTGCCCCAGATCATGTTTCCTTCCTTCTTTTTACTGTCGGCTGAAACTCCGCCGGAAAATATAAGCATGCATATTATTTACTGGGGACTTTCCATCTGCGCCCAGTATCTGGTTCTTTTTGCGCTGACAAAAAGAGAATGGCTCCGTACCCTGTTTTTCTACTCTGTGTGGGACGCGCTGACCTCGGTAATTCTCTCGGTACTGATGGCCGGAACACAGCAGCTCTTTTCCGCGTGTTCCCCTGAGACGCAGGCAGCTGGATCTTTCATGCTTTCCGCGGCGGCTGCCGCATTAAGTATATGGATTCTTCAGATCCCCGCGGTAAATCGTCTGCGTTTTCCCGCATGGATCTATACGCTTACTGTTCTGCTCTATTCCGGCGTCCGTTTTTTCAGTACGATTCTGCTCTACAGCGCAGAAGATGAAAAAGCGGCCGCAGCCAGCTCATATACTGCCCTGTTCTTCAGCATCTTCCTGCTGCTGTTTACAGCGGCCGCATATTTCTGCATGACCGCCTTTATTAAAAAACGCTGCACAGAACTGGAAGATGCTCTGCACACGTCGGCTGCCCCGGAAGGACTGTCCTATGTTCTGCACGGACTGCGCGCGGAATGCCGCAGAAGACACGTGCGTCTCAGGACACAGACCGCATTGCCGGAACAGTCTGTTCTTTTAGACGGGAGCATACTTTTCGCAGCTGTACTGATCTTTCATATTCTCCTGGACGGCAACGGCAGGACTTCCGCTCCGGAGAATATTTCCCCGGAGATCCGGTTCACTGCGCAGGAAAAGAAAGGATTTCTTATCTTTTCAGCAAGTATGCTTGTTCCGGATCCGTCCGCTGTCCGCCGGGCGCCTTTTCCGGATTTTGCTGCTTCTGTCCGCTGCTCTCTCCGCGAGATCCTGCTTAACAGCATACTTCGCAGATGTCATGGCCGCATTCAGTATCTTGACAGCGACCTGGCAGTACGGCATCTGAGAGTTATTATCCCCCTTCCTGCATAATCGGGCAGAAAGGGGGAATCATTTCTACCGGAACAGATTCATAATAAGCTGCCACAAAAACATAACTGGCACCACCTTTCTTTTTATGATGGCACCAGTTTACTCTTTCCGTTTTTAAAATCATCCAAGTGTTTTCCGTCTTCTATTCCGACAGAAGCTTCCCTGTTTCTTCCTCCATTTTCTCCTGAATCCTGCTGATCCTGCTCCAGCATTCCTCCTGTTTCTGATATGCGTCTTTCGCATCCTGCTGCCACCGGACGTCATCCGGAGCATAGGCGTCCAGACCGCTGAATACCTGGTCTGTCATATATTCCAGTTCGTTTTCTTCCAGAGCGGCCAGGAACTCATTGGTGGCATAATACATATACCGGTTCAGTTCGCTCTGCACCTGGGACATGTATTCTGCTTCAAGCTGAAAAGCATCCGCCGTCGTCTCGTCTTTCAGATCTGTTTCTTCCAGATACCATTCAAACCGCTCCAGATCATCCAGATACCGCTGTCTGTCCGTTTCTCCCAGCGCACAGAGAGCGCTGAATTCTGCCGCGGACATGCCTCTTTCCTCCATAAACGCTTCTGCTTCCTCCGAGATAACAGATCCGTATTCCACAAGTTCAGTTTCCTCGATAGCATTGTATGATTTCCGCAGAATCTCTGCCGCCCGTTCTCTCCCGCTGTCTGTGGGGAAAAGGGCATATTCTTCTATGGCTCCAAGGGCTTCTGTATACCCGGACGCCATATCATCCTGAGGAATATACATGGCTTTGAATGCTTCTGCAAATGCTTTCATCTCCTCTGATACCGCCGGACGATCTGCCCGGTCCTGCCCGGTTTCCGCCGGAGCGCAGCTCCCCGCCGTCACTGCGGTCAGCAGAACTGCCAGAAGCACCGGTATCACACCTGGACTTTTCATCTTCTCTGACATTTTTCCTCCTTTACATGCCCCCGAGACGCATCTCCCTTTCCGCGTCTTCCAGCGCCTTTTCCATGTTTTCCTTTTCCGCCCGTATCTCCTCCTCTTCCGCGCGGATTGACTGATAGAGCGGATAATCTCTGAGCATCTGTTCATATTCCTGTCTGTAAGCATCCGGATAGTCGTTCAGAACCGAAGCAGTTGTCCAGTTCAGCAGCCCGGACCGGGCGTCCAGATACTCTCTGTATCTTTCCACGGACTTTTTCCTTTCATGATCCGTGTATCCGGCAGACGGATTCAGCCTGTGGGACAGACTCTGCATATACTGCGCGGCGTCTTCAAATGATTTTTCCGGAAATGTATACACATCCTCCAGATCTTCCTGTTCCAGATCAAGCCGCAGATTCTGCGCGAGGGGCAGATACACAGAGACGGATGCCTCTTCATACAGGCGTGCGTAAAACTCGCAGCTTTCCATGCCTCTGAGCATCTGTTCGTTCCAGTTTCCGTAATTCTCTTCCAGCGACCCTTCTTCCAGCATATCTTCTGCCTGGTCAAGCATGTCGTACTGGGTCTGTATGACAAACCATGCGCTTCCTGTTACCAGCCCCATATTTTTAATGCTGTCTTCCACTTCTGCCCTGTCATTTCCGAAAAACGGATAGGAGTTCTGTGTCCAGATCATAAATCCGGCGGCTCCCGCTCCGGCACAGACTGCCAGAATCCAGCTGTTCCTTTTGAACCTCTGTCTCGCCCTGGTCCGCATATATGTCTTTTTCCGGGCTTTTCCCTGCTCCGCAAGATAAACACACAGTTCCTTATGGCTTACCGTCCATCTTCCGTCCGAGTCCGCAAGAAGCTTCAGGGTATCTGACAGCAGACGGTTTACAGCAAAATCATACCACTGCCATATATCCGGAAAGGCGCCGCGTATTCTTGCTCCATTCCGCGCATATTCAGGGAATGCGAAGAGAAAGGCCCTGTCCTGGAGAAGGCTGTAACATTTCTCCGCAGTATGCATGATTCTTTCTGTTGAAAGGCTTCCCGCTTTTTCGCATTGTGACGCGGCTGCCGGCAGAAAATGTTCCAGCGCAAATCTGGCCGCGCAATATTCATCGTCGTCCTGCAGAATGCGTTCCAGTTTTTCCTCAATACTGATAAAATACCGGTCAAACAGATCTCTGACTCTGACCGGGAAATATTCATCCGCCCCTTCCGTCCGTTCATCAGAGCTCTCAGAAGCCATAATATCAAGATACATTCCCATAAACATCCGGTTGCTCAGAAGTCTGCCTGCATCGCTTCTCTCCGGCAGAGGGATATTCTTTTCCGCACATATCCGGCGCTGCTGTTCCCTGCTTAAGCCGATCACTTCATATATCCGGAAGTCTGTACGCCATTTTCTCCCCGGGGCAGCGTTTCTCTCTGTAAGAATAACTGCTGTGCCTTTTTTCCGCGTCAGCTCCCGGATCTCATATGTAAGATGTTTTCTGTGCCCCGCTTCATCCAGCCCGTCCAGAAGGAATAGAAATTTCCCGTCGGATTCGAGCAGACGATTCAGGCAGGTCATCTCTTCTGCCTCCTGACGGCTGTCAGGCCGGAGCTTTTCCAGAATATACCGGCGGATTGCGTCTCCTGTTCCGTTATCCCCCGTGCACGCTGCCAGCGGAACATAGACCGGAACCGGCATATGCTCATCATAATATTCCGTATACCGTTTCCATATACGCAAAAGCATGCCGGTTTTTCCCGCGCCGCCTTCTCCCAGAAGGAGCACGTTTCCTTCCCCTGCCTCTTTCTCAAATGTTTCTTCATCGATCTCTTCCATCTGTTCTGTACGCAGATACATGGAACATTTATAGTTCGGCGCGCGCATCTGCTTCTCGCAGTCCAGACGCTGCCGTCTGCCTGCTTCCCACAGCGCGGCTCTGGTAATTCCGCGTCCTTCGATTCTGGCCAGCCACTCCCGGAGATCGTTTTTCAGCTCTTCACATTCCTGATATCTCACCGCAGGCGACTGGGACAGACCTCTTCCAAGTATCTGCCGCAGTTTCATGAAAGCCGTAACCGGAATATTCTCCAGACAGGAACAGTTGTCAAGCGCCCTGTTCAGCTCCTTTCTGTTCGTCTGTTCAGACCGGGTCAGTTTTCTCCCCGTCAGCAGATAAAACAGAACCGCGCATACAGAATACAGATCTGAGGCCCTCCCGAAATATTCCGTTCTTCCCAGCATTACTTCCGGAGCGGAATATCCTTCCTTTTTCCCTGTATAAAGTCCGTTGTCCCGGCTCTCTGCAGATATTTTCCATGCGCAGTTATAGTCAATCAGAAGAAGCCGGTATTTCGTTTTCCCCGGCATTGGAATGATCAGAATATTATCCGGGCTGATATCAAGGTGAAGAAACCCTGTGTCATGAAATATTTTTACCACGTCGGCCAGCTCTTCCATAAACAGACATATTTCATGCAGTCCTGTGTGTTCCCGGTTTCTGTACTGCTCCAGCGTAATTCCTCCGTCAAACGGATACACCGTGTAAATTGTCCCGTTCATGTACCAGGAATTAATATTTCCGGCTGCTGCTTCGGGATGGGCCGCAAGACAGCTCAGATGGATCTCATTTCCTGTCCGGAAACTTCTTTCATGCATCCGGAAATATTCTTCCTGCTCCGGCCTGCGGCAAATGCGACCGTCACTGCCTCTGTATATGCCTCTGTCCTGGTGCCGGGGAAACAGCTCCTTTATCAGTACATAATGACAGTATTGTTTCTCAACCCCGTCCTGATAAACCGCTTTATATACGATTGCGTTCGAACCGCTTCCCACGGCATTGATTATCCTGTATTCTGTATTCCCAAGCGTCAGCCGGCTGCCGCTGCCAAGATACTGCCTGCCATCTTCCATAAATTCTTCCTTTCATCCGGAATCCGCCTCGGCAGATCCCTCTTTATTCAAAAGATCTCACAGTGCTTTATCTGTATTATATATCCTTTTTCTCAGAAAAGCCGCACCTATTTTCCTTCCCTTCAAATCATGTTATACTGACCATAGCTGACGAAACAGACAGGACCGGAATACCGCCATTTTCCTTGTCAGTATTTCTTCAGGAAGAACAACGCGAAAGGAGATTTCATATATGCGTCTGGAACTTACAGATCTTTCCGAACAGACATACCGCACGATAGGAGCTGTGGGAAAAGACCCTCTCTCAGCCATCGATTTTCTTCGCTCAGATATTCAGATCAGAGAATTTTATCCTTCTCTCCGGCAGCTTTATCCGGAATCAGATATAAAAGAACGTCTTGTAAATGGTTTTTCAGAAATTTCGCCTGACACGGAACGCGCGTCTGTCATCAGACGGGTTCAGAACTGGATAAACGGGAAAAACGTTCCCTCAGGCCGCGAGGATATTTTCATCATTGTCTTTTCCCTGCATCTGTCCGAGGAAGATGCATCCTATCTTCTTGGCTTTGTGTCCGATTACGGCATCCATTACCGTTCCCCTAAGGAACTTGCCTATTCCTACTGTCTGCGCACGGGCAGAACATACCCGGAAGCCGTCCGCTTTTTCCGGGATCTTCCCCGGGATGCCGCCTGCCAGCCAGCCGGGAGCGAATCCGCTCTGCATACCGAAGACGTATACAATCTGTTCCGCAATATCCGGACTGACAGAGAGTTCCTCAGTGAATACAGAAAATATCTGCAGGAGCTTAATTCCTTTCATCAGACTTCCTACGAAGCATTCCGTACATATTACGATATTCTGTCCCAGAATCCTCCGGAAAACCAGACCTCAGCTGGAAAGAAACCCTCTGGCTCAGACTGCAGAAAACTGTCTGTCGATGACGTGGTTTCCAGCTATCTTTCTCTGGGGATGCCGTCCGGAAAAAAACGCCGCCATCTTACTCCTCTGCAGAAAATGCTGAAAAACGGATGGCCGAACACTACCGCCCTGTCCAACATACTCAACCAGAAGGAAAATGTCACCAGAAAACTTCTTACCCTTCTGTATATTGTCACCCAGAATATTGTTGATCCGGAATATACCGAACTGGATGAAGCCTACCTGACTCCATGGCAGCGGCTCGACGAACATCGCTGGATTCTGGATTCTGTTCTTGACAGATGCGGAATGAACACGCTTGATCCGAGAAATGCATGGGACTGGCTGGTTCTTTATTCGCTTTACACAGAACCGGATGAAGATATGGACGAAAGAATGCAGATCATTATACGGTATTTATTCAGAGGATAAGCTGCCCGGCAAATGTCCTCCCATGCAGGCATGGCGGCCGCCTGCCGGGCATATCGCGCAAAAATACTGCGGGAGAAAACTGTGTCTTCACAGATTCTTCTCCCGCAGTATTTCAGTCCCATCCGGTGCCGCCGCATATCCTGCATCTCCCTGTGCCGCCGCAGGCGGTGCATACTACACTTTCACCATAGTTGCTATATGTGCCTGTACCGTAACACTGGGAACAGGAACCTGACCCGCTGCAGCCAATGCACATCTGGGATCCGCCGCCGTCATCCCATATATTTATACCGCCCGGACTCTGCGTTGTCTGCGTCGTATCAGACCGGGATCTGCGGGACTCTTCCTGCCTGTCGCTCCAGAAAGTCCAGATCCAGATGACAACAAGAGCCGCAACTACAATTTTCCATATGTGCTTTTTCATTTTTCTTTCCCCTTTATCAGACCTTTTTCCATTTCCTGACTGTGATTGTAATAAAGATCCACCGGTAAAACAATCCATATGCGGCAAAACAGGCTTTCCGGCGGCGAAAAGTTCGTTCCGTTCTGTTATTGACTTTTCTTAATATAAAAGCAGAAAGCTGCCGTCCGGCGAATACTGTTGTATTCACCGGACGGCAGCTTTTTTTATGATTCCGCCGTGCAGAATCGGTTCTGATTATATTTTACTCTGCTTTGTCTTCAGCATATACGTCTACCAGTTTCTTCAGGTATTCGTATCTCTCCATAGCCTCCTGCTCGTTGATCGCGAACAGTTTTGCAGCCTTCTCCGGATTGGATCTCTTCAGAGCATTGTAACGAACCTCGCCGTCAAGGAACGCCTGGTAATCCTCTTCCTTCGGAGCCTTGCTGTCAAGGAAGAACTTGTTGCCTTCAGCAGCCGGATTGTAACGGAAGTTATTCCAGTATCCGCACTCTACTGCAAGCTGTTCTTCAGTCTGAGCTTTGCTCATACCTTTCTTGATACCGTGGTTGATACACGGAGCGTAAGC
>DWZZ01000076.1 GCA_019117305.1 Candidatus Mediterraneibacter merdigallinarum
AGCAGCTGGGAATTCTGATTGATGAAAAGCTGGATGATTCAGCCAGATCATGCTACGAGGCGTATACTGCTTTTGCGGCCGCTCCGCTTCTTGAAAAGAAACTGCAGGAAGAAGGTATGGAACGGCTTTTCCGGGAGGTTGAGATGCCGCTTGTATTTATCCTGTATGAGATGGAGCAGGCAGGGGTGAAAGTTGAAGGAGAAGCTCTGAAAGTATATGGAGATCAGCTGGGAGCAAGGATTACCGGGCTGGAGCAGGAAATATATGATATGGCCGGAGAAGAATTCAATATTAATTCTCCGAAACAGCTGGGGGTTATTCTATTTGAAAAACTTCAGATGCCTCATGCAAAAAAGACAAAGACGGGATATTCCACAGCGGCAGATGTGTTGGAAAAGCTGGCTCTGGATTATCCGATTGTGGCAAAGATCCTTGAATACAGGCAGCTGGCAAAACTGAAGTCAACTTATGCGGACGGCCTTGCTGTCTATATAGGAAGTGACGGGCGTATTCACGGCAGGTTTAATCAGACGGTGACAGCGACAGGCAGGCTGAGCAGTACGGAACCGAATCTCCAGAATATTCCGGTAAGAATGGAGCTTGGCCGTCTGATCCGCAAAGTTTTTGTACCGAAAGAAGGATGCGTATTTGTGGATGCCGACTATTCACAGATTGAACTGCGTATTCTGGCTCACTGTTCCGGAGATGAACAGCTGATTCAGGCATACCGGGAGGCGAGAGACATTCACAGGATGACGGCATCTCAGGTGTTCCATACGCCGTTTGAGGAAGTGACAGATCTGCAGAGGCGAAATGCCAAGGCGGTGAATTTCGGAATTGTATATGGCATCAGCTCTTTCGGGCTGAGCCAGGATCTGAGTATTACAAGAAAAGAGGCCGCTCAGTATATAGAACACTATTTTGAAACCTATCCGGGAGTTAAGAAATTTCTGGATGACTGCGTGGCAAGCGCGAAAGAAAAAGGATACGCTGTAACTCTGTACGGACGGCGCAGACCGGTGCCGGAACTGAAATCCAGCAATTTTATGCAGAGAAACTTTGGCGAGCGTGTGGCCATGAATGCGCCCATTCAGGGAACGGCGGCGGATATTATTAAAATTGCCATGATCGGCGTGCATAAAGAACTGAAAAAACGGAATCTGAAATCCCGCCTGATTCTTCAGGTTCATGATGAGCTTCTGATTGAAGCTGAGGAATATGAGGTGGAAGAGGTAAAAGAGATCTTAAAGGATCAGATGGAAAATGCGGCAAGCCTTTCCGTGCCTCTTCTGGCTGATATGCATACAGGAAGAAACTGGTATGAGGCAAAATAAGAACACAATGTACCGGCAGGAGGAAATGAATTGAAAGTACTGGGAATTACAGGCGGCGTGGGATCGGGAAAGAGTCAGGTGCTTGCGTATCTGCAGGAAAAGTATCATGCATCTGTCAGCCAGATGGATGAAGTGGCAAAACGGCTCCAGAAAAAAGGAACACCGTGTTACACGAAGATTGTGCGGGAATTCGGCGCGGAAATTGCAGGCCCGGACGGGGAGCTTGACCGTGTCCGTCTGGGCGCGGCTGTATTTTCTGATGCCGGGAAGCGGAAGATCCTTAACCGGATCGTTCATCCGGCGGTACTGGAAGAGGTCAGCCGGGATATCGCAGAAAAGGAATCCCGGGGAGTAAAACTGTATGTGGTGGAAGCGGCGCTTCTTCCGGACGTGGGACGGGAACTCTGTGACGAACTCTGGTATGTTTATGCGGCAGAAGAAGTGCGGCGCAGGAGGCTGAAGGATTCCAGAAGATATTCCGATGAAAAAATAACCCGGATGATCGAGAGCCAGCCGTCAGAGGAACGGTTCAGGCAGGTGTGCACTGCAGTAATTGATAACAGCGGAACATTTGAAGATACAAAGAAACAGATAGGAGATAAGTTGACGTTATGAGAATGTGCAGCATTGCCAGCGGCAGCAGCGGAAACTGTATCTATGTGGGCAGCGATCATACTCACCTTCTTGTAGATACAGGGATCAGCAGAAAAAGAATAGAAGAAGGCTTAAAAAAACTGGAAATTAAAGGAGAGGAGATCGACGGGGTTCTGATTACCCATGAGCATTCCGATCATATTCAGGGACTGGGAGTCTTAAGCAGAAAGTATGAGCTTCCGATCTATGCTACAAAGGGAACCATTGAGGGAATTTCAGGCTCTACTTCTCTTGGAAAGATGCCGGACGGGCTGTTTCATACGATTCGTGCAGACGAGCCATTCCGGCTGGGAGATATAGAAGTAAAGCCATTTGCCATTTCTCACGATGCCTGTGAGCCCACCGGCTATCGTTTTGAATGTGGCGGGAGATCTGCGGCAGTGGCTACAGATCTGGGAAAATACGATGAATATACAGTCTCCAATCTTACCGGGCTGGATGCAGTTCTTCTGGAGGCAAATCATGATATTCACATGCTGGAAGTAGGGGGGTATCCCTACTACCTGAAACAGCGGATTCTGGGGGACAAAGGGCATCTGTCAAATGAATTGTCAGGCAGACTCCTTTGTGATATACTACATGATAATCTGAAACACATTATACTGGGGCATTTAAGTAAAGAAAATAATTATGCCCGGCTGGCCTATGAAACGGTGAAGCTGGAGGTTACCCTGGGAGACAACGATTACAAAGGGGAAGATCTGGATATGTTTGTTGCCGGAAGAGATAGTGTTTCAGATATTATAATGGTATAAACAGTAAAAATATGCGGTTTAGGAGGAAGAAACCATGAAAAAATGTATTGTGACAGTACTGGGAAAAGATACCGTCGGAATTATTGCAAAAGTATGTACATACCTTGCGGAAAATGAGATTAATATCCTCGATATTTCTCAGACCATCATTCAGGGATATTTCAATATGATGATGATCGTGGATGTAACAGATCTGAAAAAAGATTTTACAACTGTCTGCGATGAAATGGAGGAGCTGGGACGTGAGATTGGTGTAAATATCCGCTGTCAGAGAGAAGAAATTTTTGAAAAAATGCACAGATTATAATTAAGAGTTCTGCCTATGCTGCAGCAGATCTGCAGATCAGGATTATAAAAGAGAATTGCGAGGAGAAGACTATGATAAACATGTATGAAGTGTCAGAGACAAACAAGATGATCGAACACGAAAATCTTGATGTGCGAACCATTACTCTGGGCATCAGTCTGCTGGACTGTATCGACTCTGACCTGGGAGAACTGAACCGCAAAATATATGAAAAGATTACAATGACAGCCAGAGATCTTGTGGCGACAGGCCAGGAGATCGAAAAGGAATTCGGCATTCCTATCGTAAATAAAAGAATTTCTGTAACGCCGATTGCAATCGTAGGCGCATCCGCCTGCAAAACACCGGAAGACTTTGTGGAGATCGCAAAGACTCTGGATCAGGCGGCAAAAGAGGTGGGAGTGAATTTTATAGGAGGATATTCCGCACTGGTATCAAAAGCTATGACGAAAAGTGATGAGAATCTGATTCGTTCAATTTCTCAGGCACTTTCACAGACAGAACGGATCTGCAGTTCCGTAAATGTAGGCTCTACCAAGACCGGGATTAACATGGATGCAGTCAGACTGTGCGGAGAAATGGTTAAAGCTACGGCTGAGGCTACAAAAGAGCAGGATTCTCTGGGTTGTGCCAAACTGGTTGTGTTCTGCAACGCGCCCGATGACAACCCCTTTATGGCAGGCGCTTTTCTGGGAGTTACAGAGGCGGACGCGGTTATAAATGTGGGAGTCAGCGGCCCTGGCGTTGTAAAGAAAGCTCTGGAAAAGGTACGGGGGAAAGGATTTGAGGAGCTGTGTGAGACGATCAAGAAGACGGCGTTTAAAGTAACCCGCGTGGGACAGCTTGTGGCCGGAGAGGCATCCCGGCGTCTGGGCGTGCCTTTCGGAATTGTTGATCTTTCTCTTGCGCCGACTCCGTCTGTAGGAGACAGTGTAGCGGAGATTCTGGAAGAAATCGGGCTGGAAAGAGTCGGCGCGCCCGGCACAACCGCAGCGCTGGCGCTGCTTAATGATCAGGTGAAAAAGGGCGGCGTTATGGCGTCTTCCTATGTGGGCGGTTTAAGCGGAGCCTTTATTCCGGTCAGTGAAGACCAGGGAATGATTGACGCGGTTAACGCGGGAGCGCTGACCCTGGAAAAGCTGGAGGCTATGACCTGTGTCTGCTCGGTAGGCCTTGATATGATTGCTGTGCCGGGAAAAACATCTCCCAGCACTCTGGCGGGTATTATCGCGGACGAGATGGCCATTGGTATGGTAAATCAGAAGACGACGGCTGTCCGGCTGATTCCTGTGATCGGGAAGGATGTGGGAGAGACGGCAGAGTTTGGCGGCCTCCTGGGATATGCACCGATCATGCCGGTCAATGAATTCGGATGTGAGACATTTATCAGCAGAAAGGGCAGGATACCTGCACCCATTCATAGTTTCAAGAACTGACAGGAGAAAATGGTTATGGCAAAAGTGGCGATTGTAACGGACAGCAACAGTGGAATTACACAAAAACAGGGAAAAGAGCTGGGGATCTTTGTTCTCCCTATGCCGTTTTTTATAGACGGGAAAATGTTTCTGGAGGATATTACGCTGACCCAGGAGCAGTTTTACGAAAAGCTGGGAGGGGACTCGGATATTTCCACATCCCAGCCGTCGCCGGGAGATGTAATGGAGCTGTGGGAGAAGGTGCTCAAAGAATATGATGAGATTGTCTGTATTCCTATGTCCAGCGGACTGAGCACCACCTGTTTTACTGCGATATCCATTGCGAATGAGTATAAAGGCCGGGTACAGGTTGTGGATAATCAGCGGATATCTGTCACACAGGCGCAGTCCGTATATGACGCGATGAAACTGAGAGACGAGGGAATGTCTGCCGCTCAGATCAGAGAAATTCTTGAGCGGGAGAAAATGCAGGCCAGTATTTATATTACTGTTGACACCCTGAAGTATCTGAAAAAAGGCGGAAGAATAACACCGGCTGCCGCTGCCATCGGTACGGTCCTGAATCTGAAACCTGTACTTCAGATTCAGGGAGAGAAGCTGGACGCCTTCGCAAAGGCAAGAGGCTGGAAATCAGCGAAAAAAATTATGCTGAATGCGATTGAAAAAGATCTGGACACCCGTTTTGCCGGGGTAAAGGACGACATGGTGCTTGGGATGGCCTATACCTGCAGCAGGGAGGCGGCACAGGAGTGGAAACAGGAGATCATGGAACGGTTCCCGGGATATGATATTATAGAAGGCCCGCTGTCTCTGAGCGTGGCCTGTCATATCGGCCCCGGTTCTATGGCGGTAACCTGTATGAAACGTGTATAAACAGAACAGGAAAAATAAGATAATCAGCCATCCTGCCTGCAGAAATACAAATGCAGGCAGGATGGCTGTCAGACTTTTATGACCGGCTGGCTGTATTCATTGCAGAAGGCAGTTTTGAACTTATCCGTTACGACGGAAGCATAGAGGTTTGAGGCGAGCATATCGTGACGGAGCATTCTCTGCCCCAGCGGGGAGAGATCCTGCGCCTGGGAGAGCTGTGCGAGGAGCGGCAGTTCTCCTTTTTTTGCTGCGGCAGACAGAATCTTTTCGCTGTCTTTCCGGACTCCAAGAAGCCGTGCGTAGAAGTGGCATCCGTTTTCGGTGTATTCCTGTACATTTTTTTTCTTTATTCCAAGCATAATATGAAGAAGCGCCCGGTTAATGCGGGTCTGTGTTACCTCTTTTGTCTTGAGGAGTTCGCAGAACTGTTTATAATTGAAAAAATTATTCAGCTGTCCGCAGATTCTGTTTGCCAGCTCCAGTGAGACATCCATATATTTTAAAAGCATTTCCGGAGTCTTGTTCAGCAGTTTGTATTTCAGAATGAGTGAAAAGTCGTTCTGATAGACCGGGTACTGGACACGGTGGAAGTCTTTCAGGAGTTCCAGGCAGCAGGCAGGCACCTGATCTTCCAGCTCCCCAAGTATGCTGGAAAAAGGCGTGTTTTCAAATGTCCCTCCGCTTCGCTCTGTCCGGAGGGAAGAACCGGAATAAGCCAGAAGAGACCGGATGGCTGAGGCGGAACTGTAGTCATGGTTTATCTGACGGTCATGATAGTGGGCGCCGCGCCTTTGTATTGTAAAAGGTGTAATGGAACAGTTCAGTTTTTTCAGTGCCTTCAGGTACTCAATGCCGAGAATATTGTTCGGATCATTGAGCAGAAATGAAATCCCTTCACTTTCCGTATATTCAGCGAGAGCTTCCTGGCGTGCGGATGGAAATGATTTCCCTTCCCGGAGATGATGCTTTAAAACAGTCTGATATTCTGCCGGCTCTTCCAGGAGAATATCCGCTGCCTGCTGAAGAGCCTGCAGATTGTTGCATTCACTTCCGAAGCAGAGAAAATCAACAATTCCCAGTTTCTGCAGAAGGGAAACTGCTCCCAGCGCGAAATATTCTGCGCTTCCGGCAGCATAGCAGACCGGAAGCTCAAAGACGGCGGCAGCTCCGCACTTCAGAGCCATCTCGGCACGGAGACGTTTTGGCATAATGGCCGGAGTGCCGCGCTGGACATAGTCTCCGCTCATGACTACAACAGCCATATCAGCTCCGGTGAGCCTTTTTGACTCTTCGATGTGGTAAAGATGACCGTTGTGAAATGGATTATATTCTGTGATCAGTCCGACAATTTTCATAAGAATCTCCTTGTATATCATTTTCTACCATATTATACTATAAAAAGACGAATTCTAACAGGTGAATAAAAAAGACCGGATAAAGAGGGGGCAGCCCATGGAACAGAACAGAAAACCAGATGTGGATCAGATGACAGAACTGCTGGAAGCGCACAAATTCAAACAGTTGAAGGATGAACTGGAGACCATGCATCCTGTCGATATTGTGGATGTTCTGGAAGAACTGGATAAAAAACAGAGAACTCTCGTATTCCGTCTTCTTGCCAAAGAGGAAGCGGCAGAGGTTTTCACAGATATGAACAGTGATATGAGGGAGGACCTTATTAATGCCCTGACCGATTCAGAACTGGAAGAAGTCATGGACGAGATGTATGTAGACGACACGGTTGACGTCCTGGAAGAGATGCCTGCTAATGTGGTAGACCGTCTGCTGATGGCGACTGATGAGGAAACGAGACAGAAGATCAATGCGCTTCTGCAGTATCCGGAAGACAGTGCGGGCAGCATTATGAATGTAGAGTACATCAGCCTGCGCAGAGAGATGACTGTGGCGGATGCGATTCTGAAAATCCGGCAGGTAGGTATCAACAAGGAGACGATCTATACCTGTTACGTGACAGAAAAGAAAAAACTGATCGGTATTGTGGATGTGAAGGATCTTCTTACAGCAGGAGAATCCAGACTGATTGAAGAGATTATGGATGAGAATGTGCTTTATGCGCGGACTCTGGATGATCAGGAGTATGTGGCGAATATGATCAACAAATACGGCCTTGTTGCGATTCCCATTATTGATCATGAGGACTGCCTGGTGGGAATTGTAACAGTAGACGATGCT
Source organism: Candidatus Mediterraneibacter merdigallinarum (assembly GCA_019117305.1). Classification (GTDB taxonomy): domain Bacteria; phylum Bacillota; class Clostridia; order Lachnospirales; family Lachnospiraceae; genus Mediterraneibacter; species Mediterraneibacter merdigallinarum. The sequence goes on from DWZZ01000076.1 coordinate 7,553, forward strand.
ATGCTTGTCCTGCAGGATGAGACAACAGAAGATATCAGCATCATGGCCGGTGTCAGCCCAAGCGAGGACTCTTATTTCGGAACCTCCGTATTTCAGCATGCAAAGAGCAGAACACCCTGGCTGCTGATCATGATGCTTTCCGCTGCTGTAACGGGACAGATTCTGGGATATTACGAAAATGCCATGGCTGCCATGCCCGTGCTGATTACTTTTATTCCTATGTTGATGGGAACCGGCGGAAACTGCGGATCACAGAGCTCTACTCTGATTATCCGCGGACTGGCTGTGGGAGAAATCGAGTTCCGGGATATTTTAAAAGTAATCTTTAAAGAGGCGAGAATTGCCATAATCGTGGGACTTCTTCTTTCAGTTGTAAATGGAATCCGTATCTATATTATGTACGGGCAGGATATCAAGCTTGCTCTGGCGCTGGGACTGACTATGATCGGAGTTGTTCTTATGGCAAAATGTATTGGGTGCATTCTGCCCCTGACTGCGAAAAAGCTCGGTCTGGATCCGGCGATTATGGCAGCTCCGCTGATTACAACAATTCTGGATACATGCACAATTCTTGTGTATTTTAATATTGTTACTGCATTCTATCCGTCACTGTAAAACGGGGTGATTGTTTTTAAAAATGCACATGAAATTCTCTTGTATACAAAAAACCTTTGCGTTATAATAAAACACAGGTGAGAAAATAGAAAGGTGGCATTTACAATCATGGGATTTATTGATGAAATCAAGGCAAGGGCAAAAGCTGATAAGAAAACAATTGTTCTTCCTGAGACAGAGGACGAAAGAACTTATAAGGCTGCAGAGGCAGTCCTGAAAGAGGGAATTGCGGATCTGATTCTTGTCGGAAGCAAGGAGCAGATCGAGAAAAACAAAGGGTCATATGACATTTCCGGAGCTTCTTTCATAGATCCGGCAACAAGTGAAAAGACAGAGAGATATATTGCAAAGCTTGTTGAGCTGAGACAGAAAAAAGGAATGACAGAAGAACAGGCAAGAGAGCTTCTTCTTAACAACTATCTGTATTACGGCGTAATGATGGTGAAGATGGGAGATGCCGACGGCATGGTATCAGGCGCATGCCATTCTACGGCAGACACACTTCGTCCGTGCCTGCAGATCCTGAAGACAAAACCGGGGACAAAACTTGTATCCGCATTCTTCCTGATGGTTGTTCCGGACTGCGATATGGGGGCGAACGGAACATTTATTTTTGGTGACGCAGGACTGGAGCAGAATCCGGATCCGGAGAAGCTGGCTTACATCGCTCTTTCTTCCGCAGAGTCATTCCGTACACTGACAGGAAAAGAACCGATCGTGGCAATGCTTTCACACTCTACAAAAGGAAGCGCAAAACATCCGGATGTAGATAAGGTTGTAGAAGCTACAAAACTGGCCCATGAATTTGCGCCGGATCTGAAGCTGGACGGAGAGCTGCAGCTCGATGCGGCAATCGTACCGGAAGTAGGGGCTTCCAAAGCTCCGGGAAGTGAAGTCGCTGGACATGCAAATGTTCTGATTTTCCCTGACCTTGATGCGGGAAATATCGGTTATAAGCTGGTTCAGCGTCTTGGAAAGGCAGAGGCTTACGGTCCGCTTACCCAGGGAATCGCAGCGCCGGTTAATGATCTGTCCCGCGGGTGCAGTGCAGAAGATATCGTAGGTGTTGTTGCAATTACATGCGTACAGGCTCAGGCTCAGTAAAAACAGGAAGAACGGTCGGCAAACGGCTGCCTGGCCGGAAATAAAGAAAGAGGAATAGGTTTCAGGAGGAAAGAAAATGAATGTATTAGTAATCAATTGTGGAAGTTCTTCACTTAAGTTCCAGCTGATCAACGCGGAGTCCGAGGAAGTTCTCGCAAAGGGAATCTGTGAGAGAATCGGTATCGATGGTCGTCTTACCTATCAGCCGGAAGGCGGAGAAAAAGAGAAATCAGACAAGCCCATGCCGACACATACAGAGGCAATTCAGTTTGTAATCGAAGCACTGACCAACACGGAAACCGGTGTTGTGGGAAGTCTGGATGAGATCGGCGCAGTCGGACACAGAGTTGTTCACGGCGGAGAGAAATTTGCTTCATCCGTTGTAATTGACGAGGAAGTAAAAAAAGCCATTGAAGAGTGCAATGAACTTGCGCCGCTCCACAATCCGGCAAACCTGATCGGAATCAACGCATGTGAGAAACTGATGCCGGGAACACCTATGGTTGCAGTGTTTGATACAGCCTTCCATCAGACAATGCCGGAGAAGGCATATATGTACGGCCTTCCCTATGATTATTATGAGAAATATAAAATAAGACGCTATGGATTCCATGGAACAAGTCACAGCTTCGTGTCCAAAAAAGCTGCGGAAGTAATGGGAAAACCGCTTGAGGAGCTGAAAACAATCGTATGCCACCTTGGAAACGGCTCCAGTGTATCTGCTGTTCTGGGCGGAAAATCCGTAGATACATCCATGGGTCTGACTCCGCTGGAAGGTCTTGTAATGGGAACCCGCTCCGGAGATATTGATCCGGCTATCATGGAATTTATTGCAGAGAAAGAAGGACTGGATATTGCTGGCGTGATGAATGTGCTTAATAAAAAATCCGGTGTATTCGGACTTTCCGGTGAGCTGTCCAGCGACTTCCGTGATCTGACAGATGCCATGAATGCAGGGGATAAAAAAGCAAAGATTGCAATGGATGTATTCTCATACCGCGTAGCTAAATATGTTGGTTCCTATGCGGCAGCAATGAACGGTGTGGATGATATCGTATTTACCGCGGGCATCGGAGAGAATGACGATTATGTAAGAGAACAGGTGTGCAGCTATCTGGGCTATCTTGGTGTTGATTTTGACAAAGAGAAGAACGATGGTCTCAGAGGAAAACAGGAAGAGCTTACAAAGCCGGGATCCAGGGTAAGAGTATTTGTAATTCCTACCAATGAAGAGCTGGCAATCGCAAGAGAAACGCTGGCGCTTGTAAAACAGGCGTAATAATATCATCCGAAAACAGGGGTAAAATCAGAAGAACGTTTCTGCTCAAAGCGGCAGCGTTCTTCTGTTTCTGTTCCGGTATTTTTCCTGATATGACCGGATGAAAAAATATTGATTTTTTCTGGTTGACAAACATGATTTACATGATATAATAGTCTAGGTGTGAATAGGAGTAATCTATTATGTTAATTAACCTATCAGACGTTATGTCAGACCAGCATAGGACGGTTGAAGAGACGGTGGAATGTACACTGGATGAGATCCGGATCAGGTCCGGCAATTATCCGGTTGTCCGCAGGGAACCGGTTCATGTGCGTGTGGAATTTGTAAAAGGGAAAGAGCTTATGATCTACACAGATACGGTACTTTCCGTTGCGATTCCCTGCGACAGGTGCCTGGAGCAAGTCAGGCATGAGTTTGTGATAAACAGTACAAAACATGTTGACTTAGGTCTCTCCGATGCAGAACTGACAGAGGAACTGGATGAATCAAACTTTATTGACGGATATCATCTTGACGT
>DWZZ01000077.1 GCA_019117305.1 Candidatus Mediterraneibacter merdigallinarum
ACCTGCATTACAACTTCTTTTCCATCTATATTTCCGCCAGGTCCTACAGCAATAACTTCTGCCTCCTGCGGTTTCTCTTTTGCCTGTCCCGGAAGAACAATTCCGGATTTCGTAGTCTCTTCTGCTTCTAACTGTCTTAAAACAATTTTGTCACCTAATGGTACTAACTTCATTGTAATTCCTCCTTGATTTTTGTTTATTAGCACTCATTTCGCTTGAGTGCTAACCCCATGAATATAAAATAGCACTCTGCCGATGATTTGTCAACATAGTTTACAAGGTTTTTATAAATTCAAAAGAAGACAGGAAAAGGATCCGGAGCCTTTTCCTGTCTTTTTTCTGAATTTTCAAGCCGTAGCAGATAAAATAAAGCGCGCCTTTTCAGGCACGCTTCATCTGTTTACTTCCTTCATATACATTGTAAAAGCCATTTTCGATTCTGAATTTCAAAAGATTCGTATCTTCACAGCAGTATCTCTCTTTTACCACACCTGTACAGTAAAGCAGTTCCGTCCTGGTGGAAATATAACACCTGTATTTTGCATCCAGAGAAATAGCCGTCAGATCATCTTCCTTTAATTCGAGATAAATATAATCTTCCTCCAGATCATATTTATATACTCTGCATTTTCGGGTAGTGTCATCAAAAATACCATCTGCCGATATAATCTTTTCCATCTGCAAATCAACAGGATTTCCTTCATACATCACAAATTCCTCCAGCTAATTCCGTTCTTTTTTTATTTTTTCAAGCTCTGTAAATACATAATCATTCAATACTTTGATATAGGTTCCTTTCATTCCGGAAGATCTGGATTCAATTACACCCGCGCTCTCAAATTTCCTGAGAGCATTTACGATAACAGAACGGGTAATTCCCACCCGGTCAGCGACCTTGCTGGCAACCAGAATCCCTTCTGTTCCGCCCAGTTCATCAAAAATATGTATGATTGCCTCCAGTTCGGAGAAAGAAAGTGTACTGATAGCCGACTGGACAATATGTTCCTTTCTTGTCTCCTCTGCGCTCTCCTCATTTACAGACCGGAGCATCTCCAGACCTACCACCGCTGTTCCGTACTCACTGAGAATAATATCATCGATAGAGTAAGAAGAATTCTGCTTATAGATAAACAGAGTTCCCAGCCTCTCTCCGGCAATATCTATGGGAGTAATAATCGCCTCGCATCCTTCCACGGCTTCCGGTGAAAATCCAAGTGTCTCAAGATTAACATTCTCTTTTGTAGAAAGGATGCTTAAAAGACGTTCATTGAGCATCTTATCGATATGAGAGCCGACCGATTCTGTAATAAGCTCATTTATCTCTCTCACATCACTGCACTTACTCACCCCAAGAATCTTTCCCTTTTTGCTGACCACCAGAACATTTGAATCCAGAATCTCCGTAAGGACAGCACAGATATCGTTAAAAACGACTTTGCTGGAATTGTTGTTGTGCAGCAGTTTATTAATTTTTCTGGTTTTATCCAATAGTTGTACGCTCATTATTTCCTCCGCATCTCATTTTTTTACATTGACAATTGTATACACAAATTCAGATAAATTAATAGATGAATCTATGTTATCATACAATTTAGAAAATATCAATGCAATTCAATCATTCTTTTTCACTCGTTTCTTTATTCAGCCTGGTAACGTATCCGCATTTTTCATCAGCACACACCAGCTTGCTTCCTTTTTCAAGCATATAGCCTCCGCACTCCGGGCATTTTTCTCTGGACGGTTTCTGCCAGGACATAAAATCACACTCTGGATTATTCTCACATCCATAAAAACGTCTGCCTTTCTTTGTCATGCGGATAACCACATCCTTTCCGCACTTCGGACAGGGTACGCCAATCTTCTCAAGATACGGTTTCGTATTTCTACATTCAGGGAATCCCGGACATGCGAGGAACTTTCCGTGAGGTCCGTATTTAACGACCATATTCCGTCCGCATTCCTCACAGATTACATCCGTCACTTCATCTTCTATGGTAACACTTTCCAGTTCCTGCTCTGCCTTATCCACTGCTTCTTTCAGATCCGGATAGAAATTGCGGATTACTTCCTTCCAGGGCACTTTGCCTTCTTCAACCATGTCCAGCAGACCTTCCATATTTGCTGTAAAATGAACATCCACAATACTCGGGAAAGAATGCTTCATCATGTTATTTACCACTTCGCCGATCTCTGTCATATAGAGATTTCTGCCTTCTTTTGTCACATATCTGCGGCCCAGAATAATAGCTATGGTCGGCGCATAGGTACTGGGGCGTCCGATCCCCAGTTCTTCCATTGTCTTTACAAGTGTTGCCTCTGTATAATGGGCAGGCGGCTGTGTAAAGTGCTGTTTTGTATCAAACGACTCTTTTGAAAGAACTGAATCCATACTCAGATGTCCAACGAGCACATTACTCTCTTCTTTTTCTTCATCCGCCTCCGTATATACGTTGCGGAATCCGTCAAAAAGCTGTCTGGACGTGGATACTGAAAAAGCATACTGATCCGCTCCTATTTTCACAGCCGTAGTCTCATAGCGGGCCGGCTGCATACGGCTGGCAGTAAATCTTCTCCAGATCAGCTGATACAGCCGGAACTGATCCCTTGTAAGAGAATCCTTCAGTGACGCCGGCGTTCTGGTAATATCGGTAGGCCGGATTGCTTCATGGGCATCCTGGATATTTTTCCCGTTTTCCTTTGCTGCCTTCCTCGGTGCAGCATACGCTTCTCCATATACTGAAGAAATATACTCTCTGGCCGACTGATCTGCCTCTTCAGCCACTCGCGTGGAATCGGTACGGAGATAGGTAATAACACCCACAGTTCCATTTCCTTTTATATCGATTCCTTCATAAAGCTGCTGCGCAATCCGCATTGTTTTCTGCGTTCCGAAGTTCAGCGCTTTTGCCGCCTCCTGCTGCATAGTACTTGTAGTAAAAGGAAGAGGCGCTTTACGGATTCTTTCTGTTGTTCTGATATCAGTAATTTTAAACTCCGCTTTTTCCACTGTCCGTAGAATTTCATCCAGCTCTTCCCTGGAATGTATAGTCATCTTTGTGCTGCCTGTTCCGTAAAATCTGGCTGTAAGAGGCCTTTTTTCCCCTTTTACGTTCAGAACCGCATCCAGAGTCCAGTATTCTTCCGGAATAAATGCATTGATTTCATCCTCCCGGTCTGCTACAAGACGAAGGGCAACCGACTGAACTCTGCCGGCGCTCAGACCTCTTTTCACTTTTGCCCACAAAAGGGGACTGATCAGGTATCCTACCATACGGTCAAGGACACGTCGAGCCTGCTGGGCATCTACAAGCCCCATATCAATATCACGGGGATTTTTCAAAGATGCCTTTACTGCATTTTTCGTAATCTCATTAAATGTAATTCTGCGCATCTTCTTCTCGTCCAGCTTCAATGCCGCCGCAAGATGCCAGGATATTGCCTCTCCTTCCCGGTCCGGGTCAGTTGCAAGATATACTTTGTCTGCTTTTTTTACTTCTTTTCTCAGGCCGGCCAGAATATCCCCTTTCCCGCGAATTGTAATGTACTTTGGTTCATAATCATTTTCTATATCAATTCCAAATGTACTTTTCGGCAGATCACGCACATGTCCCTGAGACGCTGCAACCGTGTAACTGCTGCCCAGAAACTTTTTGATCGTCTTTACTTTTGCAGGTGACTCCACAATGACAAGATAGTGTGCCATAACCATACTCCTCCATCCGGCTCTTTTACTGCCGTATATTTTTATCAGCAACGGGATCACGTTTCCGCCGCCACGTAATTATTTTTCGTTATTTCTCTTGCGTATCCCTGCAGTTCCAGTGAAACAAGAAGCCCTACAAGTTCCCTGGGACTTAATTTTGTTTCTTCTGCAATCTGCTCAATGTTCTTCGGATACAAGCCGAGACAACTATACACCAATTTTTCTGTAGTTTCAAGAACTTTTTTATTTTTCCCTTTACGCTCAGAAACGTCGAAAGCCCCTATTCCCCACTCTTTCAGCAGCATTTCCGGACTTGTCAGAAGTCCTGCTCCCTGCTGGATCAGATAGTTGCATCCTCTGCTCAGGCTGCTGTTAACCGGTCCCGGGAGCGCATAAATGTCCCGTCCCTGTTCCAGCGCCATATCCACTGTAATCAGCGATCCGCTTTTTTCTCCGGCCTCCATTACAAGCACAACATCTGAAAGGCCGCTGATGATACGATTGCGGGCAGGAAAATGCCAGGAAAGGGGCGGCGTACCTGGTGGATATTCTGATAAAATGCCTCCGCCCTGTTCCAGTATATCCATATAAAGACCGATATGTTCTCTGGGATAACAGACATCCGGTCCTGATCCCAGTACTGCAAATGTCTTTCCACCTCCCATCAGGGCACCCCTCTGCCCCATACCGTCAACTCCTCTGGCCAGGCCGCTGATAATCTCTATCCCGTACTCGGCCAGAACTTTTCCAAATTCTACTGCATATTTTTCTCCATAAGGCGTACATCTTCGGGATCCTACAATTGCCGCTTTTCTGGATACCAGATCAGGCAGCTTCCCTTTTGCATAAATTGCATACGGGAAATCTGCCAGCTCCAGAAGCCGCTGCGGATAATCACCGGAAAACCACGGAATAAACCGGATTCCTTTTTTTGCCGCCTCTAAACATGCATTTCCAATCGTTTGTTTTGCTGCCGCCTTAAGAACCTGCCGCTCCTTTTCCGAAAGGAATTCCAGTCTGGCCAGCTGTGTTTCTTCTATATAATAAACCGCCCTGCCTGTCTTCATGCGCTCTCTGAGCAAATATTTCTTTTTCGAAGAAACTCCCTGAATCCCGGCAAGCCAGTATTCATATTCCATTTCGTCATCTGTCGGCAAAGTCCCCCTCTGAACTGCATTTTTTTGTACATATATCTGTCCCACTTCTGTCACCTTCCCCAGTATTTTCCATCCACTGTTCTGTATCCAAGGGCTTCTTTTAAATGAACTGCCTGAATCTGCTCTTCCCCTTCAAGATCCGCAATTGTCCGTGCTGTTCTGATAATTTTATGATATGCTCTGGCAGTAAGCTTCATTGCAGAAAATGCCTGTTCCATCAGCTTTTGTTCTTTCCCGCCAAGTCTGCAGTAGTCTTTTATATCGTTTATATCCAGCATCGCATTTGTTCTTATACCGGTTCCACGATACCGCTCTTTCTGTCTGTCCCTCGCCATATAAACCCGTTTTCTGATTTCTGCAGAAGATTCCGCCTTCCGCTGTCCGGTCAGATCGCCGTAGCTGACCCGCGGTGCCTCTGTACACAGATCTATTCTGTCAAGGAACGGCATACTCACTTTTCCCAGATAGGCACGGATCTGAGCCTGCGTACATTTACAGCGCTCCATATCCGGATAGCACCCGCACGGACAGGGATTCATCGCAGCGACCAGTATAAAGTTTGCCGGAAACTGATATTTTCCATATGCTCTTGATATTTCTATACTTCTGTTTTCCAGAGGCTGCCGCAGCAGCTCCAGAATCTCTTTTCGGTACTCTGTCAGTTCGTCCAGAAAAAGTACACCGCCATGAGCCAGACTGATCTCACCCGGGCGGGGCACGGCTCCCCCGCCGATCAGCGCCGCTTTTGTAACCGTATGATGCACCTCCCGGTAAGGACGCTGCATAATCATAGGGGAATCCGTCTTCAGCATATCCATCACACTGTAGATCTTTGTAATCTCCAGGCTCTCCTCACGCTCCAAAGGCGGAAGAATTCCGGCGATCGCTCTGGCTGTCATAGATTTCCCGCTTCCCGGCGGACCGATAAGCAGGAGATTGTGACCGCCTGCCACAGCAATCTCCGCCGCCCGTTTTACTGTTTCCTGCCCCTGTATATCTCCAAAATCCACGTCCGGTCGTTGTTCTCTAAATGAATATTTCGGTGCGGCAGCCGGTATCTTTCTTTTCCCGTTCAAAAAATCTACCGCCTCCTTTAGGTCAGTTACGCCTATAATTTCCACATCATTAATCAGCGCTCCCTCCACCGCATTTTCTCCGGGAACAATACAGCAGCGGATTCCCTTCCTGCCTGCTTCCATAACAATAGGAAGAACTCCCGGTACTTTCCTCACTGTCCCGTCCAGCCCCAGTTCTCCTACCAGAAGACAGCTCCCCGCTCTTCCGGGATTCACCATTCCCAGTGAAATTAAAATAGACACAGCTATCGGAAGATCAAAAGACGCTCCTCTCTTTCGAAGCGCTGCCGGAGAAAGATTGATCACAGTCCTTTTCGGAGGATAGTCAAACCCGGCATTTCGAATAGCAGTCCGCACCCGTTCTCCCGCCTCCTTTACCTCTGATGAAAGATAGCCTACCATATGAAAAACCGGAAGGCCGTTAGACACGTCTGCCTCCACATGGACAAACTCTGCCGACAGTCCCTCGATAGCTGCAGACAACACTGTACTGAAGCTCATTGTCCACTCCTTTCCATGAGCTTCCTGTCATTCTGTAAACACCACAATGATTCTCAGTAACCTTTTCTGTATATCTGTCCGGACGCGAAATAACCAGTCGTACAGACAAAATAGCACGGCATCTGAAAATTTTGGCTGAATCAGCCGGAAATGATTGCCAGGGCAGAACGCCCCGGAAATGTAAAACCATCATATACCTGACATGCTTTTTCTGTCAACCTTTTCTTTCTTCATTTCACTTATTTTCTGAGTAAAGAACCCATGCGGCCAGTCCCTACCGGACGTTGGAAAAGCACAATTTCCGGTATTCTGTCATACATTATATCAAATGCGCTAAGAGGTGCCGTCTTGAAATCATTTCCCGCTCCGCTATCTCCCTCGGAAGAAAAATACTATATCCAGAAATATACAGAAGGAGACCTCGAGGCAAAACATATCCTGATTGAACGCAATCTGCGTCTTGTCGCGCATGTGATAAAAAAATATCAGAACCTGGAAGAAGATCCGGAAGATCTGATTTCGATAGGTACAATCGGCCTGATTAAAGCAGTTGTCACCTTTAATCCCGACAAAGGCAACAGACTTGCCGCATATGCATCCCGCTGTGTGGAGAATGAAATCCTGATGTATCTGCGTTCAAAGAAGAAAACCGGCAAAGAAATTTCCCTCTATGAACCAATCGGTACTGACCGGGAGGGAAATGAAATCAGACTGTTCGATATAATAGAAACCGAAGAAGACGATATCCCGGATAAAATCCATCTCAAAGAAAATATTCAAATACTTTATGAAAAAGTGGAAAACGAGCTTTCTTCCCGGGAAAAGCTCGTTTTAAAAATGCGGTATGGTCTTTATAACGGAGAAGAATACACACAGCGGGAAATTGCCAGACAACTTGGAATTTCCCGCTCTTACGTCTCCCGGATTGAAAAAAGCGCGGTAGAAAAGCTGAGAGAACACTTTACCAAAGAGCCTCATTAATTGTGCAGAGGCGTACCTACTTCAATAAGATTTCCGTCCGGATCATAAAAGCGTATCACTTTCTGTCCCCACGAATGCTGCATCAGCCGGTTTACATACTGAACCGGCTCCGGGTACGCATCCAGTTTCTCCGTAAAGCCCTCAATATCTGTCTCTTCAAAATACAACTCCGACGCATTGTTCCGCAAAATAACATCAGCGCCCACAACCTCTTTCCAGATATTCTCATCCTGGAGAACCAGACCTTCTGTCAGAATCGCCTTACCGTCATTGTCCAGTATCACATCCAGACCGAAAAGTTCCTTGTAAAATGCTTTCGATTTTTCCATATCTTTCACAGTAATAAGTACGTTTTTTAATCTCATGTTTCTCTTCCTCAAATAAAGCACTGTCTGTAATCTTTCTTTTAATATCACATAGTTTCAATATATATTATAATATCAGACAATTTCAATTTGCAAAGTCCTTATGCCAAAAACCCGCCGCACTCTTCTCACAGTGCGGCGGGTTTTCAACTCCGTCATTTCAATCTGAAATTTACTCCTGCGGGCCTGCTGCAACAAGCGCTTTTCCAAGTTCGTTGCTCTCATATTTCTTGAAGTTCTTAACGAATCTTGCAGCAAGATCTTTTGCTTTTGTCTCCCATTCGGAAGCGTCAGCATATGTGTCGCGGGGATCAAGGATAGCCGGATCAACTCCCGGAAGCTCTGTCGGAACTTCGAAGTTGAAGTGCGGGATTGTCTTTGTCGGCGCATCAAGGATAGCTCCGCTTAAGATTGCATCGATGATACCAC
>DWZZ01000078.1 GCA_019117305.1 Candidatus Mediterraneibacter merdigallinarum
CATCAATATCAGACCAATAGTCACCCGATTGTGCTATGGTGAGAGTGGATACTCTACTTTGTTTTTTGCCTTACGCAAAGTTGAATATACCACACTCACCATTTATTGTCAATAATAATTTTATTTTTACAAAAAGATTTTCTGGTCTTTCAGATCTCCCCTCTTCTTGCCGGCATTACCTGTGGCTTCCCAGGCAGAATACCGCTACCACGCCTGGACCTGTATGGCTTCCGATTACCGTTCCGATATTGTTAATCAGAATGTTATGGATTCCCATTTTTTCACGTACAAGTCTTGCAACATATTCCGCGTCCTCAATACAGTCCCCGTGGGTGATCATTATAATGTCATTATCCCAGCCCTCTGCCTGTTTCACGGCCATATCCACGATTTTATTCAGAGATCTCTTCCGTCCCCGCTCTTTTCCGATCACCTGAAGTTTCCCTTCGTTATCCATATGTATGATCGGTTTGATCTGTACCAGAGTGCCGATCACAGCTGTTGTCTTTGACACCCGTCCGCCTCTGTGAAGATGGTTCAGATCATCCACTGTAACATTATGACAGATGTGAAGTTTATTTTCCTCTACCCACTCTGCCAGCTGATCTATGGTCATGCCCTCTGCTTTTCTTTTCAGAGCATGATGAAGAAGAAGACCTTCTCCCAGGCAGGCACAGAGAGTATCAATCACGATCACTTTTGCCTCCGGATATTTTTCGGACAGCATCGCTCCGGCTACACGCATACTGTTCAGCGTACCGCTTAATCCCGAAGAAAAACCGAGATGGATAATATCTTTTCCCTCTTTCAAAAATGGTTCCAGCATGTCGGCGGCTTCCTCCGGATTCACCTGAGAAGTTGTGGACATCTTCCCCTCGCGGAGTTTCGCAAAAAATTCTTTTGCGGAAAGTCCATGCATATCTGTATATGTCTGTCCATCGATCGTATACCTGAGCGGAATAACCGGCACATTTCTTTCTTCCAGCCATTCCAGTGGCAGATCCACGGTGCTGTTTACTGTGATCACATAATCTCTCATAATTAAAAATCCTCCCGAGCAAATGCTCCTTCTATTTGCACTGCAGCGCCGAAAATGCCGGCGCTGCTTCTATGCTTTTTATATCATATCATTTTTCCTGTTTATAGGCAAAAGCTTTTTTCGAGAAGATATTTCGTTTTCCGTTCCTTTCCGCCGACATGACCGGGCGGACATTACGTTTCATCAATTCATCTTTACATTCATATAATTTCTTCCGGACAGGGTTTTATTGAAAATAAGAAAACAAAGAACCAGTATACATCCCGCTATAAATCCTGTCAGATTGAAAAGCGCGGTAAGAATAAGGAGCAGAAGACGCATGAATTTCAGCGCGTAGCCCAGTTCAAAGTTTGGCTGTGTATAATTTGCCACAGCTACAAATGCCATGTATAGCATTACTTCGGAGTTGAACCAGCCGGACTGCACCGAAAACTCTCCCATAACAATACCTGCAATCACACTGAGCGGTGTGCTGAGCATGGTCGGAGTATTCATGGCCGCAAGCCTGAGACCGTCAATGGAAAGTTCCAGGATCAGGAACTGAAAAATCAGAGGTATATTAACTGTATCTCTCACTGCTACAAAGGAAAAGACTTCCGGGAGCCATTCCAGGTTCTGCATAAAAAGGAGATACAGAGGCGTAAAAAATACCGTCGCGATGGTTATCAGACTCCTTGTTGTTTTCAGATATACGCCTGTCACGGTCGGAAAATAATAGTCGTTTGCCTCCTCTATCATATCCAGAATGGATGTGGGCAGAATCATTGCAGAAGGAGAATTATCCACCAGGATGACCACTTTGCCTTCCAGAAGGCAGGCGGCAGCTGTGTCCGGGCGTTCCGTATATTTGAATTTGGGGAACGGATTGAACCATTTTCTTTTAAAGAGAGCTTCCGCAAGGCTCTGCTGATTCATCCGCAGATCTCCCAGCCGCAGGCTTTCAATTCTTTTTCTCAGATTATCCAGCAGTTCTTTGTCCACCCGGTCTGACATATAGCAGAGCGCAATATCCGTGCGCGACGCCTGCCCTGCCTCCGCCATCTCCATAATCAGATGAGGATCCCGGATTCTCCGGCGCATCAGAGCAGTGTTAAATACAATTGTCTCTACAAATCCGTCTCTTGAACCTCTGAGTGACTTGTCTTTGTCCGGCTCATCCACGCTTCTGGCCGGATAAGTACGGCAGTCAATACAGATGCATTCTTTGTACCCGTCAATAAAAAGACAGGTTGTACCTGAGAGCACATTTCGAATTACCTGGTCAAAATCTTCCAGAATATCAACCTCTACATACGGCACGTGCTTCTGCACAAAGTCATCCACATCATCCGGCATATCCTGTTCTGTAACAGAGAGAAATGAGTCCATGATCTTCAGCATTGCCTCATCTTTCATAAATCCGTCGATAAAATAGAACACGGCATTCTTTCCGCCGATTATTATCTCTCTCCGGATAACGTCAAAACTCTCTTTCACCGGAAGGATTTCGTTCATATATGCTATATTTTCCTCAAAAGATATACTGAGTTTTTTTGTATCTTTTTCAACCATAGAACACATTCCCCTTTTCCGCCGCCGGGGACGCGCCGGCAGCTGCTGTTTTTCCGCGCGTCCGCAAAAAGCTGCTGTTTCTATGGCTAGACTGCCCCTGTTTCCTCAAAAATATACGGCTGCAGTACAAAATCCGCCGCAGGCAGATCCGTATCCGGCCGTAATTTTTTTTATCGTTTCATTAAATCCGGGGGGTTGTGATCAGTCCAGATACCCGGCTTTTTTCATCTTTTCAAGCACCTGCTGCTGACGCTGATACGCCAGTTCCGCGCTTGCCATAGGATTGTAATTACTGGGCGCATTGGGAATGCCGGCCAGAAGCGTACACTCATCAAATGTCATTTCAGACGGCTCTTTTCCGAAATAAGCTCTGCAGGCATCTCCGACGCACTGATACCCGTTTCCGAAATAAATCGAGTTCACATACAGCTCCAGAATCTTATCCTTGTCCAGTTCCGCTTCGATTTTAAATGCCATAAACATTTCAGCCACTTTGCGAACCAGTCTTTTTTCCTGTGTAAAGTACTGGTTCTTGGCGAGCTGCTGCGTTATGGTACTTCCTCCTTCCACGTACTCCCCTGCTCTGATATCATTGAGCAGCGCTCTCCCGATGGCAATGGGATCAATACCCGGATGTTCATAAAACCTTTTGTCCTCCACCGCAAGCACGGCATCTATGTAAGTCTGTGGCAGTTCATCCAGAGAAGTATAATTGTCAATTGACTCAATCTGCCGGGCCATCTCCTCCACGCTTTTCCCCGACAGCGCTTCCCGATATTCCCTGTATCCCTGAAACAAAAGAATGCCTCCCGCAATAAGAAGGCATAATAAAATGAAAGAACACAGCCGTTTTATCCATTTCATCATAAGCAGATACCTCCGTTCTTCTACAGTGTAACGAACCGGGCTGTATTCTTCCACAATATATTCTTACATTTTCTTTTTCTGTCTTACATTTCTGTAAGACACGGCGCGGCCTCTCCTATCCGTTCTGCCCGGTTGTGCTGCCGAAGCCGCCGTTTCTTATACTCTGTGTACAGTCATCCAGAGTAATCCCGTACTCTGTAAAGATCCCCTGCATAAAACCGTTTCCGGCTTTAATCTCAACCGTTTTTCCTTCTCTGGAATCATTGGTAAGTTTTGCGAATATATGTCCTTCATTATCTGAGTAATAATAGTCGCTGTCTATAATACCGACTGTATTATTCAGCTGAAGTCTGTATTTAAAGCCCAGGCCGCTTCTCGGATAACACTTCAGCACCCACTCCGGCTCCATCCAG
>DWZZ01000079.1 GCA_019117305.1 Candidatus Mediterraneibacter merdigallinarum
TAACTGCAACAACCTATGTTGCAATTAATTTTTCAATTAACCCCGCTTTCTTTTTCTCTTGCTGCAGCTGGTTTGTATTTAACTCATCTGCTTTTCTTCCTTCCGGTTTTCTAAAATCTTTTCATGCCTTCCATGAACTCTTCTACATGAGGCAGATTTTTCATTCGTTCGAGCTTTATCCCTGATTCCTTGCATATCTGTTCCAGAATCGCCTCAAGCAACACATTTCTCACGCGGACTTCTTTTGGCGCACCATGCTGTAATATAAACGAAAGGAGCTCCTCAGGTCAGACTCATCCTCAGATACACCATATCAACAAGCTGCCGCCCGCCCTCATAGATGGGATGATCATAATACTCCGTAAAAAATCCTTTCACCACATGGGATCTTTGGAATCCACAGCTTTCATAAAAAGGCAGCGTCTCAGGGCTGTCGCCCGTACCCACCTGCAGAATATCATAACATCCCCGGTAAGTATCTGCGAGAAACCGGATCATTTCCCGCCCATATCCCTGTCTCTGACATTCGGGCGATACAGCAAGGTTCTTGATCTCCAGTATTCTGCCACCCTCGTCTGTTACTACACATTCTGCCTTCACACCGTTATCATCAAGGACGTACATGATTCCCCTCTCAAGATACCGGTCGATCATATTCTCCTGCTCGTCCGCAAGCAGAAGCAGCTCCAGATACTGCTTCTTATTTTCCTGGACCTCTCTGATCTCATGCTGATTATCCGTAAAATACTGACTCATTGTTTTTCTTCTTTCTGCTCTTTTGTAAAAGCATTCACAAATCGCTCATTTACTGTCCTCTGCGAAATCATTCTGTACATACAGTTCCTTTGTCTCTTCCACATCAACATCCAGCGTCCACGGATAAAAATTAAATATCATATTCATCCTTTTCCTTTCACATTTCTCCATACTGCCGGAAATAACTCTTAATCCTGCTGAAACTCCTTTCTCAGAACCTCTTTCGGAGGCTCGATCTCATCTGCAATCGAATGCTCCGTAAGTTCAGACAGGAGTTTTATCTTCTTATTAAGCAGCGGCCTCATACAGTTCGGCACGTGCTCCTGATGCGCTCTGTGAATCGCCACACACTCCTTGCAGTTGCCGTGATAGCGACAGGCCTTTTTACAAGGGCAGTGATCCTTGTCTTTATATTCCTCTCTAAATTCCGCTGCGAACTCCTCCTGCAGTCTGAGCCCCTCTTTGCGGTTTCCCCTGTGAAATTCTTTCATAGCGTCAAGTTCTTTCTGATTTCCCTCAATGATCATCCTTTGTCTCCCTTGTATATAAAATCTCTGTCCTTTTCAGTCAAATACTGTTTTCCATTTGTCAGCGGCATACGCTTCAAAGCACATCTCAATCTGTTCTTTATTATTCTTTTCCTCTGCCAGTTCCGGAAGTTCATCAACGCTGAAATAGCGGCTTTCTGTCGTCTCTATATTCTCCGCAAACCTGCCACCTTTCACGGAACACAGAAAAAATATTTTGCATACTTTATAGGCGTAAACCGGCCGGTTGTGCTTTTCTCTGTCCTGCACAGCAATCACCAGTTCTGGTGATACATCCAAGCCTGCTTCTTCTTTTACTTCTTTTATTACATTTTCCGTAACGGATATATCCACATCCGCCCAGCCGCCGGGAAGCGACCATCTGCCGTCCTTTTCTTTTACCAGAAGTATATTTCCGTCTCGGAAGATCGCCGCTCTTGTATCGATCTTTGGAGTCTGGTAACCAATCTCACTGCAAAACAGATCTCTGACCTTTTCGATGGGAATCTCTGATTTATAAGAGATCATTTCCGCTGCAATCGTCCGGATTCTTTCATACCTTTCCTTATCAAATTCATCTTTGCAGTAGTAAAGTCCTGCCTGTGCGATACTCTGCAGTTCCACAGCCCATTCAAGCCATTTTTCATTCTTATCCATATGTGAAAATGTCTCCATCAAAAGGACAAAATCCAATTTTTACGCTCCTTAAATATTGCAAAATAACTCTTCTCTATTTTTCTCGGACTCACTCATCCGGCTGCTGTCCGTCATGGGCCTTCCACTGGCACTCTGTCAGCTGCATATGAGAAAACACTGCCCTGAAGGAGAAGGCCTCCGGCGAACAGGCATAGATACCGAACCGGATCTTTTCCTTGCCTTTGTGCATATGGCAGATGCGCATCTGCCGGAAATGGACCCCGTCCTCAGAGCACTCTATACAGTAATCATCTTCTCTGCGGCTGAAACGATACCACATGGACTTCACATCAGCGCCTATGACTGTAGTTGCCCAGTCAGAATATCCTCCGTTTGTAACCACGCTTCCCAGATGCTGATACTTTTCATTTTCATACTCAATAGAACCTTTCAGCCAGTTCTCACTGTCCAGATACATCACGATACCGCACTGGTCAAACCGATGGTGACTCTCCGCGAAATCGGTCTTTACTATAAAACTGAAATATTTTTCATCTGTCTCCATCTGAAAGGCAGGCGCGTTGTCGTTCCTGAAATGATAGTAAGTTCGCTGCCACAGATCTGTATGCGGCTTCGTGATTATCTCCACTGTATCGTCTGTTACCGTGTAACTCTCCGGTTCTCTTGTCCATCTGAACTTGCTGAAGTCCATATGCTTCCTCCTTATCCATACATCCGGTTCACTTTCCGGATTATTCTTATGCCTGACAGATCAGCCTGGCGTATTTTCTTTCTGAATCCTCAACTGCCCTTATTGTACCAAAAACATATCTGAAAAGCTATATTCTTTCCCCTTGAGTTTCCGCAGAATTATCCCCCTCAGATATATCTGCCG
>DWZZ01000080.1 GCA_019117305.1 Candidatus Mediterraneibacter merdigallinarum
CATTTCGAGTGCGCCCCGTTATGACCACTTCGATACGTCTCCAAATCTGTATAAAGTTGTGGAAATGACACCTTTCGCCTGTGCTGTCCACAGCTTTTTTATTATACCAGACTTTTATTCAAATGAAAACCCTTTATTTTCGTTTTCATAGATACCGCTCAGAATATGGCCTCCCGTTCATATTCTTTATTCTTTTCCATCAAAGCAATATGTGCACAGTCTGCACGGATCAATGCCGATAGATGCACGCAGATCATCCAGACGATGAAAACGCAGGGATGTGAAGTTCTGAATCTTCCGGATCTCTTCCACCATCTCTGCATACCGGCAGCTGTCCGGATCTGTATACTCTTCCAGAACTTCCTCCGGACAGTTTTTTCCTTCTTTCTCCTGAATTACTCTCCGGGTAATCAGATCAAGATCTGATTTTGACCGGGAAAAGTTCAGGAATTTACAGCCATATACAAGAGGCGGACATGCCGGTCTTACATGAACTTCCTTTGCGCCGCTTCTGTATAGAAACTCTGTTGTCTCCCGCAGCTGTGTGCCCCGGACAATGGAGTCATCGATCAGCAGCAGCTTTTTATTCTCAATCAGGGCCTGAACCGGAATCAGTTTCATTCTGGCAATCAGGTCTCTCTGACTCTGGTTTGTAGGCATAAATGAACGCGGCCAGGTAGGCGTATATTTGATAAACGGTCTGGCATACGGAATCCCCGACTCATTGGAATATCCGATCGCATGTGCCACTCCGGAATCCGGCACTCCGGCCACAATATCCGGATGCACAGAATCTTTGTCCCGCTTTGCAAGCATACTGCCGCATTTATAGCGCATTTCTTCAACATTTACTCCCTCATATGAAGAAGTCGGATACCCGTAGTAAACCCACAGGAAAGAACAAATTTTCATCTTATCTCCCGGAGGAGACATCTGTTCTACTCCCTCCGGCGTAATCAGTACAATCTCTGCCGGCCCCAGTTCTCTGTAATCTGTATAGCCCAGATTAATATATGCAAAACTTTCAAAGGACACACAGTATCCGTCCTCTTTTTTTCCAACTACAACAGGTGTTCTGCCGAGACGGTCTCTGGCTGCATAGATTCCGTCTTTTGTCATAACCAGAAGCGTAAGAGAACCGTCCACAATCTCCTGCGCATAACGAATCCCGTCTACAATCGTATCTTTTCTGCAGATCAGAGAAGCAATCAGTTCGGTTGCATTAATCTGCCCCCCGCTCATTTCCTGAAAATGGGAATGTCCGTCCCTGTAAGCCTTTTCAAGGAGCTCGGCCTGATTATTAATCTTTCCTACTGTTGTGATGGCAAAGCTTCCCAGATGAGACTGAATCAGGAGCGGCTGAGGCTCATAGTCCGAGATACATCCAATGCCGATATTTCCCTTCATCTCCTCTACATCATGTTCAAATTTTGTCCGGAAGGGAGAATTTTCTATATTATGAATTGCGCGGCAGAATTCTCCGTCACCATACGCGGCCATTCCGCCTCTTCTCGTCCCAAGGTGAGAGTGATAATCCACTCCATAAAATAGTTCGAGAATGCAGTCCTTCTTTGATGCCACACCAAAAAAACCACCCATTATATTAACCTCCTGTTTTTCCCAATGCATATTACCTCATACAGAATAAGGGAAACCGGATAAAAAAGTCAATACCTGAATTTTTTTTTGCTGCCTGACAAAAAGGAAGAACCACTACGCGCGCTGCCGTGACACTGCCATTGTTATACAGATAAATGCCGCGGCAAACACCAGCTGAATCCCGATTCCCTGCAGTATCTCCGTCTTTACAAGGCCTGCTGAAGCCCCGTATTCCGCCACCAGATTATTGACTCTTTCATACCAGTAAACAGGAAAAAACTGTGCGGCTTTCCGGACTCCGCTGCTCAGATAGTCCAGATCTACAAATACACCGCAGATAAAACTCATACTCAGGGTGACTATATTTACAATTCCGCTTAATGCTTCCTGATTTTTCACAAATGTACCGATCAGATAAGCAATCGTCACAGATACAAGCACGATTGCTCCGGAATTTAAAAGCAGGTACCCCAGACAGCCGCTTTCAAAAATTTCTCTTCCATACAGAAGAAATGCGGCGGCTGTACAGAAGATCCACAGCACCAGAGCCAGAACTCCGGACGCCAGAAGCCCTTCCCCGGCCTGCCTTCTGGGAGGAACCGCCGAGGCCCGCATTCTCTGAGAAATCCGGCCTCTGTCAAAAGCAATCAAAATATATCCCAGGACATAGCACATAACACACAGCACCAGATAGGCAAGATATCTGTAATAGAAAGAAAATGCCGGCATTTCTCCTGCGTTTCCACGGATATCAAGAAGTTCTACAGAAGGCTTTTCCTGATTCTTCATAGAAGCGGCAATTTCTTCCTCCGTAAATCCTGCCGCCGCACGGACTCTGGCAAAATTTATGAAACTGCTGATCTGCTGATCCACATAGCTTCCGGTATAGGTGCCCGGCATTGTTGTAACCGGAACATTGTCGTTTCCCAGAATACATTTCTCCATAAAATTATCCGGGATGCGGATTACATAACTTATTTTTCCGTAAAACAGGCTTTCCTGGAGCATTTCTCCGTCATCTTCAAGAACTGTAACCTGATTTGTCTGATCCAGAGTCTCAATCAGGCAGGCGGCCGCAGGACCGCCGTCTCCGTCTGCAACGCCGATGGATATACTCTCTGCCGTGTATTCCTGTTCCGCGTTTTTCCCCGCAATTCCCTGAAAGAGAAGAGTCAGGACGAAAAAAATCGCCAGATACAGACAGACCAGCCAGATATTCTTTTTTGTTATTTTCATATATACCTTAAATACTGCCATATCTCTCCCTCCTTACAATCAGAAATGCACCGGCAACCATAAGAGCACTCATAATAATCAGAATTACCATATCTCCGGCAAATCTTTCCGGAGCATCATATACATTGATACAATAGAGAGCATCTGAAATCAGAGCAGCCGGATTAATCCGGTTAAGAACAGGTATATGCTGTTCTACAGCGTCCTTTATGGAGCCGTCCATCAGTCCGGCCAGAAAGCTCAGCGACATGGAAACACCCAGGAGAATTCCGATTTTAATCCCCTCTCCCATCCTGCCCAGGCTGCCCACAAAAATGCCCATAGACACGCCGAACATGCTTCCCACGAGGACGACTCCCGTCATCTCCGGGAAAGAACCGGTAAATTCCAGTTTCAGAATATAGCGCATATACGCCAGCAGAACGGCCATATTCACGAAATGCAACAGAAATCCTGCTCCGAACTCCGTCAGAACCAGTCTCAGCCTGTGCACCGGCGCCACACATCTACGGGCTGCAAGAGCAGTAAGATTCGCCTGAAGCCAGAGAGCGCACCCAAAGCCGATAAAGCATCCGTAAAGGCAGGCCATTCCGATCAACGCATAAAAAATCTGCGCGTTGCCGTCAATCGTTGTGCCGCCCAGGCTGACCTGGGTGACGGCCGTACTGTATTCCTCCATTTTTTCAAGAGCCGCCTGCATTCCCTCGGGATGAAGATCGGATACATCCTCCAGAGCCGCTTTCCCGGACTGATATGACGCAAGCACTGACTGGAGAATGCTTTCCGGGAAACCATTTCCGGAAACCGTCAGGCTGACGTCTGCCCCTGCATAAAAGATCCCTTCTGTCTCTCCTTTTTCCAGTGCGCTGAGGGCCTCCTCTTCCGTCATCTTTTCTGCACAGATAAGATCGGATGTCTCACTCATCCCGTCAATAAAAGTAAGGAAATCGTTTCCGGCCGTCCCGCCTTCCTCCACAACTACAGCGGCGGGAACTGTCTCAAAATCCGCCTGGTCCATCTGCCCGATCGCAAAATACATCAAAGTTGCCAGAGCAAGCGGAAACAGAAAAGGCCAGAATACGATGCTGGGATTTCTCAGTTTTGTCAAAAGCGCGTATTTCATCTGTTTAAGCATATTTTTCTCCTCCTGACAGTTTTATTTCGCGGCGTCCCGTTCCGGACAGATATGAGCTGCCGTATTCTGCACTCAGTCCCTGAGCTGTTTTCCTGTAATCTCGAGAAACACATCGTTAAGGGTAGGCAGCTGTGAAACCACCTGGCCGAACGGAATTTCTCTCTCCTGCAGCCACCCCAGAATTCTGAGCAGGTTATGTTTTGTTTCGGAACAGCGCAGGGTAAGTACCTGTTCTTCATATTCCGCATGAAGTACATCCGGAAGATTCTGTATCTGTCTCAGCTGTTCTTCTTCCAGCGACACAGCCTCAATAACAACGGTCTCTCCTGTCCGGATCATTTTCTTTAACTCTTCTTTCGTTCCGGAAGCAATACATCTCCCGTGATCCATGATCGCGATCCGGGTACAGATCTGTTCCACTTCTTCCATATAATGAGAAGTATATATAATCGTGGAGCCCTGCCGGTTCAGCTCACAGATTCCTTCCAGTATCTGATTCCTGCTCTGCGGGTCGACAGCTACAGTAGGTTCATCCAGGAAAATCAGCCTGGGTCTGTGAGCGATGCCGCAGGCAATATTCAGCCTTCTCAGCAGTCCGCCTGAGAGCTTTTTCGGATATACTTTTCTGTATTCCTCCAGGCCGGTAAAACGGATGGCTTCCTCCACAAGTTCTCTGCACCTTTTCCTGTCTTTCACATACAGACTGCAGAAATAATCAATATTATCATGTACGTTAAGCTCGTCAAATACTGCCACGTCCTGCATGACAACACCAATCTCCTGTTTGACACGGTAATTATCCGGCCGCATTTCTTCACCCATTATCCGTATACTTCCCCTGTCAAACTTCAGAAGAGCCAGCATACAGTTGATCGCTGTCGTCTTCCCGCTTCCGTTTGGCCCGAGAAGTCCGAAGATCTCTCCCTCCTTTATGTGAAGATTCAGGTGGTCAAGCGCCACCAGAGTTCCATATCGCTTTACCAGATTTTCTATCTGAATCATTTTTTCCTCCTTTATAATGCCGGAGAATACCGGCAGCACTATAGCATTGTTTCACTATATTTATTCTACTTTTCAGAGACTTTTTTCTGTAGTGTCCTGTGTCAGATTGTTATATGACAATTGTCATCTGCTTCTGAATTATTTTGCCCCGGGTAAGGTTTTCATGTATAATGAATATAAACAAAACGGAAGGAGCCGGCTTATGCCTGAATCCATATGAATCACCTGATGAACCTTGCAGCGCTTATGCTTTTTTGCATGTTCTGCCTTTTCTATGTACAGCCTGATATCTGGTTTATACTGGCCTTTCTGGGAGCGGTAATTCTCTGTTGTTCTATCTGCGCGCAAAGAGATTCCCTGCTTCCTGCTGCAGGCGGTTTCTGTTATTTTGCTGCCGCAGTATTCTGCCCTTCATTTCTGTACTTTTATCCTGCGGCAGTTTATACAGTATTAAGGAGCCGGAAATATGCTGTGCTGATTCCCGGCGGAGTCCTTTTCCTTTCGCTGGGCTCTGTGTACGGCCATCTTTCTCCGATTCTTATGTTTCTGGAGCTGTTCTGTTTTCTGGCCGCTTTTTTTCTTGAGAAAAATACAGACCGCTGCGAATGTCTTGAGGAGGAGCTGCGCCGCACCCAGGATGACAGTAAAGAACGGGATATCCTTTTGACAGAAAAGAACCGTACCCTTCTGGAAAAGCAGGATTACGAAATATATAATGCAACGCTCCGGGAACGGAACCGGATCGCAAGAGAGATTCACGACAACGTGGGACACCTTCTTTCCCGTTCCATCCTTCTGGTTGGAGCCGCAAAAACAGTTAATCAGGACACTGCCCTGGCTCCGGCTCTGGACTCGCTGGATGACAGCCTGAATCTGGCAATGGACAGCATCCGGAGAAGTGTCCATGACCTGAGGGATGACGCTGTAAACATGGAAGAAGCAATCCGTATGCTGATCAAAGATTTCACCTTCTGTCCGGTAGACTTTTCCTATGACTGTTCCCATACCGTGCCAAAGGATGTTAAATACAGCTTTATCAGCATTACAAAAGAATCGCTTGCCAATGTGATCCGTCACAGCAATGCCACAAAGGTCACCATCCGGCTTCGTGAACATCCGGCCCTGTATCAGCTGTGCATTTCAGACAACGGAGCGGGTTCCTGCAAGGCCTCATCCGGAAACGGAATGGGGCTGGCCAACATGAAAGAGCGCATTATTAAATTAAACGGACAGATTCATTTTCATACGGAAAATGGATTTCAGATATGGATTACAGTTCCAAAGGAGGCAAAACATGAAACTGATGCTCGTAGATGACGACTGCCTTGTCGTAAACGCCCTGAAAACCATTCTGGAGTCTCAGCCCGATCTTACAGTAGCGGCCACTGCAGATAACGGAAGTCTGGCTTTCGATCTGTACAAAGAACACAGACCCGACGTACTTCTGATGGATATCCGTATGAAAGGGCAGAACGGACTGGATGCGGCGGCACAGATTCTGGAAAAATTTCCGGACGCCCGGATTCTTCTGCTTACTACATTCTCAGATGATGAATATATTGTAAAGTCACTGAAGCTGGGCGCAAAAGGCTATCTTTTAAAACAGGATTACCAGAATATTATCCCCGCCGTACGGGCAGTGTACTCCGGACAGACTGTTTTCGGAGAAAAAATCGTCTCACGCATTCCCCGGCTCCTTAACAAAAAGAAAGATTTCCACTGTCCTGATTACGGGATCAGTCAGCGGGAACTTGACATTATCCGCCTTATAGCGGAAGGACTGAGCAACAAAGAAATCGCTTCCCGGCTGTATTTAAGTGAAGGCACGGTGAGAAACTATTTAAGCACGATTCTGGATAAACTGGATCTGAGGGACCGCACCCAGGTCGCCATCTTTTATTACCAGAACATAGCCCCGTAATATTGAAAAGGAGGTAATTTTCATGTCAATGCATGCATCTGACCTGGTACTCGTCTCTGCACGGCAGCTGAAACCGATTGATGAAATCAGCGGTTTCCAGGTGCGCCCCGGGTTTTTCCGGGATTTCGGAGCCACAATTATTCCCGGCGGAGTCAACTTTACCATACAGTCTCACGGCGCTGTCTCCTGTGAACTTCTCCTGTTCCACAGAGAGGCGGAAGAGCCTTTTGCTGTGCTGAAGTTTCCGGATAATTACCGGATCGGTTTTGTATATTCCATGATTGTATTCGGACTGGATATCGAAGAATTTGAATATGCGTACCGCCTGGACGGCCCTTTTGATGAAAAGAAGGGGCTTCGCTTCGACCGCACAAAAATTCTTCTGGATCCCTACGCCCGCGCCGTTACCGGACAGAGCCGCTGGGGCCATACAAACAGCGCCTCCCACGGATACCGCGCCCGGGTCGTCCGCTCCAACTTTGACTGGGGACCGGAACGGCACACGCAGATTCCCATGGAAGATCTGATTATCTATGAGCTGCATGTCCGGGGCTATACTATGGATTCTTCATCCGGCGTAACATGTCCGGGCACCTTTCACGGACTGGAGGAGAAGATTCCTTATCTGAAAAAACTGGGGATCAATGCGGTAGAACTGATGCCGATTTTTGAATTTGATGAAATGAGGGACGCGCGCCTTATCGATGAAAACCAGCTTCTGGATTACTGGGGATACAATCCGGTCTGTTTCTTTGCCCCCAATACCAGTTACTGTTCCTCTGTCGAATATAACCGGGAAGGTCTGGAACTGAAAAAAATGATCAAAACCCTTCATGACAACGGGATTGAAGTAATTCTTGACGTAGTATTTAACCATACGGCAGAAGGAAATGAGCTGGGTCCCTGCTTTTCTTTTAAAGGATTTGACAATAACATTTATTATATGCTCACGCCCGACGGAAAATACTATAATTTCAGCGGCTGCGGGAATACTCTGAACTGCAACCATCCCGTGGTGCAGGAGCTGATCCTGGACTGTCTGAAATACTGGGTGATTGAGTACCGTGTAGATGGATTCCGCTTTGATCTCGCTTCCATTCTCGGACGGAATGAAGACGGCGTGCCTATGAATCAGCCTCCTCTTCTGCGCAATCTTGCCTTTGACTCTATTCTGGGCGGAGTAAAACTGATCGCGGAAGCCTGGGATGCGGGCGGTCTCTACCAAGTAGGCTCTTTCCCCGCCTGGAAGCGCTGGGCGGAATGGAACGGACGTTACCGGGATGATATGCGGTGTTTTCTGAAAGGCGATCCGAATATGGCCCGTATCGCTGCCCAGCGGATGATCGGCTCTCCGGATCTCTATGATCCGGTTTACCGGGGCGGCAATGCTTCTGTTAACTTTATCACCTGCCATGACGGATTTACGCTGTATGATCTGTACAGTTACAACCAGAAGCACAATGAAGCCAACGGGTGGGGAAATACCGACGGATTTGACGACAACAACAGCTGGAACTGCGGACAGGAAGGGGATACAGACGATGAGGCAATTCTGTCCCTCCGCTGGAAGATGATTAAAAACGCCTGTACAGTACTGATGTGCAGCAGAGGAACGCCCATGTTTCTCTCCGGAGATGAATTCGGCGATACCCGATACGGGAATAACAATCCCTACTGCCAGGACAACGAAATTTCCTGGCTGGACTGGTCGCTTCTTGAGAAAAACCAGGATATCTTCGACTTTTTCCGGTTTATGATCGCGTTCCGCATGGAACACCCGGCCATCCGCAAAGATCTGGAACCCAGCTATATCGGATTCCCCTCCATGAGCCTTCACGGTCTGGTGCCCTGGGAGGCCGACGCGCCGGAAAGTCAGTATGCCGCCTGCGTCCTGTTTGCAGGTTATGACGAAGAAAAGAAACGGGAAGATCTTGTTTATGTCGCCGTAAACGCCCACTGGAACGCGGCCCATCTCACACTTCCCGATCTCCCGGAAGATTATTGCTGGAAAATCGCGGTAAACACCGGCGATCCGAAGCAGCAGACATTTTCCACAGAAGAAATGCCCACAGCAGAAAAAACACTCCTCCTCGGAGAAAGATCTGTAATTGTATTTGTGGGAGAGAATTTAAATTTTTGAGTGGAGAAAGTTTCCGCCTTGGAGTCCGGGTATGGTGCCGGAGAGCGCGCTTTCGCTCGGAACGCGGCGCAGCGGTACATAAGAGCGCAAA
>DWZZ01000081.1 GCA_019117305.1 Candidatus Mediterraneibacter merdigallinarum
CGGCAGATATATCTGAGGGGGATAATTCTGCGGAAACTCAAGGAAAAATTTCCCCTTGAACGCCGTCGTAAAATAGTGTATACTTTTTATTGTGAATGGAGAATTGAGGGAATGGGCCCATATCATCTGAGGCTCATTCTTTTTTATTATCCGGAATTCTACTGTCATTTTTCTTTCTGCAGATTTTTATCTTCTATAGATTTTATCTCACGAAAAACCCGTTTTACTATTTCAGAGGAGGTAATGTGTATGGCTTTTGCCCTTTTAATGTGTTCCGCAGTTATCGTGCTTTGTATTCTGACCAACCGGTTTCTCAAACGTTTCGGCATTCCGGCCGTTCTCATCTTTATCGGACTGGGTATGCTGTTCGGAAGTGAAGGCATTGTGAAAATTCCCTTTGATAACTTCCAGATGGCTGAAACCATATGCTGCACTGCCCTGATCTTTATTATGTTCTACGGCGGATTCGGCACCTCCTACAGGGAAGCAAAGCCGATTCTTCCAAAGGCAGTTCTTCTCTCTACCGTTGGCATTCTTATTACCGCAGGACTGACCGGCCTGTTCTGTTACTATGTGGTGGGAATGAGCCTGCAGGAAGGACTTCTTGTAGGGGCCGTCTTAAGTTCTACGGACGCAGCTTCCGTATTTTCCATTCTCCGCTCCAAGAAGCTGAATCTGAAGGAAGGCACCGCCTCTCTTCTGGAAGTGGAAAGCGGCAGCAACGATCCATTTGCCTATATGCTGACAATTATCATTCTGAACTGGATGGCCGGAGACGGAGAAAATATTGCCCTTCTCGTCGTGGAAGAAGTAGGCCTGGGACTGCTCTTCGGCGCAGGTCTGGGACTGCTGGCCGTAAAAATTCTGAAAAATGTAGAACTGGAAGCCGGCGGAATCGACACCATTCTCATGATTGCTTTTGTACTGTTCTCTTACGCCGCTCCGGTGCTGATCGGAGGAAACGGTTATCTGAGCGTATATCTCTTCGGATTTATCGTCGGAAATGCCCGCTTTAAATCCAGAGTTTCCCTTGTCCACTTTTTCGAAAGTATTGATCATCTGGCTCAGATGCTCATTTTCTTTCTGCTGGGACTTCTGGTCTTTCCGTCCATGCTCCTTCCGATTCTGGGAACAGCAGTGCTTGTATTCCTGGGACTGACCTTTATTGCAAGACCTGTGGCTGTCTTTCTTGTAATGACGCCCTTTCGGTCTTCCTGGCGCCAGCAGGCCCTGACCGCGTTTGCCGGCCTGAGAGGCGCCGCCTCAGCCGTGTTTGGCATTATTGCTGTGGTCAGCCCCGGCTATGCCGGATATAATGTATACAATATCGTGTTCTGTGTCGCCATTATCTCTGTAGCCTTTCAGGGCCTCCTGCTGCCCTTTGCCGCAGAAAAACTGGATATGGTGGACGACAGCCAGAATGTTATGAAAACATTCAGTGATTACCAGGATGATCAGGAAATGCAGCTCATCCAGATCCGGTTAACCCCCGGCCACAGATATATCGGGAAAAGGCTGAAAGAGCTGAATATGGGAGACGTGCTTGTGGTGCTGATTGAACGGGGAGATGAAACGATCATACCCCGGGGAGACGTTCTGCTTCGGCAGGGAGACGTACTTGTTCTCAGCGGCGAGACATATCGCGGAGACGCCGATACGATTCTGGATGAACTGACCATAGAACCGGGGGATAGCCGCATCGGCAGACGGGTCCGGGATATCCGGGATCTCGGCGATTCGCTGATCGTGCTGATCCGCCGTAAAGACGGGAATACCGTAGTCCCCAGAGGAGACACCCGGATCCAGGAAGGAGACGTTCTGGTCATGAATACACTGGAACAGTAATATAAAAAACCCCGGGATGCTGAAAACAGCATTCCCGGAGATTTTTATCAGCTTCCTTTCGCGATTGCTACCGCTACATCTTGTTTAAACTGATCCCACGCTTCTTTATTCTCTACAAAATACTTCGGACAGTTCTTGCCTGTTACATCGTAGTGACGGATCACCTGATCTTGCGTCAGATTAAATTTTACACAGAGCCATGCTGTCAGCTGAACAAGAGACCGGTATGTCTCGTCTGTAAACTTTCCTGTCTCATCCGGATGGCAGCACTCAATGGAAACGGTATCAATATTTCTGGAATTTGACGCATATGCCATCTCCCACGTAGGAACGCACTGGATAATTTCTCCGTCCAGCCCTACGATAAAATTGCTGCTTGCCTCTGTCTCATGAGAGTCTTTCAGACCGTTAAAATAATCTCTGTTATTCTGCGCCGTACTTCCCGGATTTGCCGTATAGTGAACCACAATCCCGGTAATCTCTTCTGTCTCTGTTCCCGGCCTGGAATAGGGATTCACGTCCAGCAGCTGCACATCAATCTCCGGCTGGGAAGCATCCACGTCAGCGAGAGTGTATGCTCTTCCCGTACCGGAAGCACAGCTGTATATTCCAAGCACTGCCGTCAGGATCAGTAAGACCGCAATTCCTGACCGGATATACAGTGCCTGCTGCCGGGCCCGCCGGCTGCTGCCTCCGGACCGGTTTTTCCCCCGGCCGTTATATCTGCCGTACCCTCTTCTTCTGTTCATCTTCCGTCATCTGGCCTGTCCTTTCTTTTATCGCTCTTTCAATAATAACACAGATTGCCGGCGGAAATATGAACAAAATCTTATGAAAAACGAAAATTTCTATTCTATATCATGCTTTTGAAGCTTCGGATATATAATTGTCCGGTAAGCGGTTCCGTATTTCGAAAATGATGTTCTGTATATATGTTCTTCCGAAAGCACCCGGACCATCCATATGGGGATCGCGCCGGAGCACTTGATCTCCATCAGCACGCTGCCCTCCGGAAGCAGGGGCGTCCCATAGACTTCCGATTCCAGGGAAAGATCCTCCTGACGGAACAGGATCGTATCGTCAAATGTAACCCGGAAATCCTCCTGCTCTTCCACATAGTACGCCTCTCTCTCATAAGAGAGAAATCCCACCGGACGCAGGCCTCTGTAGTAATACAGGAAATAGTCCACTTCCCCGGATATCTGCGTGTCTTTCCGGCAGTGCTGCTCGCCGCTCACCCACTCCATCGCTTCTTCCTCCGGCAGTGAGATCCTGCGTTTATACACGACTTTCTTATATTTCTTTTTCAGCTCATATCTTTTAAAAACGGTCTGAAATGCCATAAAAAATCCTCCTGTACTTCTGATTGGTTCATTGTACAGAAGGAAGATTGAAATTTGATTGAAGTCCGGCCGGGAGAATCTGAAAATTCTGTGAAAATGGTTCCTGCTTCCGCTGTCTCTGAGCAGCTTTACTTCTGTGGTTTCCGCTCAGCTTTGCTTCTGCAGCGGAAGCTTTGCCATAAACTCTACTTTTCCGTGATGGCAGCGGACAGCAATGGTTCCTTTGTGAGCCGTAACAATCGCCCTGGCAATGGCAAGGCCCAGCCCATAGTGGCCGTCCTCTCCGGTCCGGGCCTCATCGGTCCGGTAAAACCGTTCAAACAGATGCTTCTGCTGTTCCGGCGGAATCTCTTCTCCGTCATTCATTACAGACAGAAGGGCATGGCCCTTTTCCTTTCTGAGGGTAATGCGCACTTCATTTCCCCGGCTGCTGTGCCGGACTGCATTATCGATTAATATGGATACCAGCTGTTTCAGCTGTGTGCTATTGCCGCTGACACAGACATTTTCAGAGATTTCACTG
>DWZZ01000082.1 GCA_019117305.1 Candidatus Mediterraneibacter merdigallinarum
TCCTCTTTGCAGATCAGAGCGATATCCGGCTGCACGATGGTTCTGTCGTCGCAGTCAATCTGCACATCCAGAGGCGACGGGAGCACACGACAGATGCCCTTCTTTGCACGGATAAACAGCTTGATCTCAAACAGCAGTTCTGTGATCAGCTCCTGATGTGTAAATGTAGGAGCTTCAAGAAAAATAAGCACTCCGTCGATCAGCTCCGCCCGGATATCTTCCGGCAGCTTCCTGTAATCGTCTATGGTGTATTCGCCCTGCCGCTTTGTAAGGTACGGGGCGGCAGCTTCTCTGACAGCATCCGGCAGATTCCGGTATGCCTCATCGCCGGCCTTCACCCATAAACTGTCTGTCCGGTCATAAGCTGTATCATAGATACTTCTGCCGGAATCAGGTTCCGGGTTTCCGATGCCGTCAGCCCCATATAAGACATCCTCAAGAGCACGAAGCGTATCATATCGCGGAGAACGCGTCTCCCCGCTTAAGATCTTATTGATCGTTCCCACCGGAACCCCGGACAGCCGGGAGAGCTGTTCTGTGGTAAGTCCCAGTTCTTTCTTGCGTTGGTTCAGATTCTCATAGAGCATAAGGCCGCCCCCTTTCTACTGTCTTATGCTCATAATATACCCGTTTTCGATAATTGTCAACCGTTTCATCCATTTACGGTTAATCACGACTTATTTAATTCCCCCATGCTCTACTTACTCCGCCTGTCTGTCCGCCAGCCAGCGTATTCCCGCCGCGGTCCGTTTTTCTGCATCTTTATAGTGGTTTCCGGGATTCAGCTGAAAAGCTGTGCTGATTCCATTCTCTCTGTAATATTTTTCAATCATTTCTGTATTCTCCTGAACGGTTTTCATATAGGGATTGCGCGTCCTGGCTTCTTTGCTTCCCAGTGAAAAGTATAAATAATCCGGCGTCTTTTTCATAGTATGCGATGAAATATATTCTGTAATTCCCGGATACCACAGAGAACCCGACATACTGGCGGCTCTTGAAAAAATTTCAGTCTGATACAGCGAATACAGGGCAAAGAGTCCTGCAAGGGAATACCCTGCGATTCCCCGCCAGGACACCGTTCCCTTTATTTCCTTTTCCGCCTCCGGCACGATCCTTTCAATCAGGATTCTCAGGTAATCATCTGCCCCTCCTGTACATGGATCAGCATTTTTGAAAACCGGCGGAATCTCCCAGGGCGACATATCATGATTCCAGTCAAGACTGCTGACAGATACAAGCGTAAACGGCGGACAGCCATCGTCCCTGAGAAGGCGCAGAACCTGCTTTCCTTCCCCCGCAAAGGTATTGAGATAGATCACCGGCCGGTCCGGTTCATCACACGGATAGACAGATATCTGTTTCTGTCCGATGGTAAACTGAGTCATACAGATCTTCCCCTCTTTCTGTCTGGCGAACTATGTGGTGCTGACCGGCATAACAACGGCACAGGATTACGGCCTCCGCATTATAGCAAGTATGCGGAGAGGCACGGCGCAGTCCTGCTGAAGCGCTTCCAGACGTTCCCGCCGCCGGGCAATGACCCAGATTTCATCCAGATTCTTTTCTTTTTCCGCGATCTGCAGGACAAACTCCTTTCCCAGACCGCTGGAAGCTCCTGTTACAACTGCGATTTTCATCAGGTATTCAGATCGGATTCCCTGCTTTTCCATACCCGGAGAATCCAAAGTCTCCTTTCATATAATGCAAGATCAGTCACAGAATAAAATCTTTGCTGCTGAACTCGTTAATTCTCATTATATGATTCGTTTCCTGAAATTACAATATAACCCTGTCATCCTTTTCTTCCTGTATGCCCCGCTTTTTCAGGAACATTCGGGCAATGCAGGGATTCCCGTAATCCAGTATTTCACTGTAGCCGAGATCAAGCTGATCGATCGCGCTCAGCTCTGCTTCTGTCAGACTGAAATCCCAGATATCCTGATCCTCCCCCATATGCTCCGGAACACTGCTCCTCGTCACCACGCTCACGCCCCGGTCAATATTCCAGCGAAGCGCGGTCTGCGCTGCCGTTTTTCCGTATTTCATCCCGGTCTTTTCAAGGATTTTATTGGAAAAAATATTTTTCAGTCCTTCACACAGAGGCGCCCATGCCTGCGGCTGTACGCCCAGCTCTTTCATAATCCGCAGGGCGTCGTCCTGATGATAGAAAGGATGCAGCTCCACCTGATTGACCATGGGCGGCACTTCACTGTTCAGGCACAGGTCGGTCAGCCGCTCCGGACTGAAGTTGCTCACACCAATGGCTCTGACCTTTCCATCTTTATAGAGTTTCTCAAGGGTGCGCCACGCGCCGTAATAGTCGCTGTATGGCTGGTGAATGAGATACAGATCGATATAGTCAAGCTGCAGTACACCGAATCCCAGAAGGGGCATACTGACTCCGTTTCTCAGTGTTAAGCTTTGTTTACTATTCTCTTTTCTTTCCTGCATCCTGACTTCCTCTTTCTTTTCTATTCCTCTTTCTTCACAGCAGTTTATCCGCAGACTTGTTTTCAGATCCTGATTCCTGTAAAATACAGTTATGTGCACTTTACGTACATTCTCATGCCTTACAAATGCAAATTCCGGGCATGAATAAACTCCGGGCACGATGAAAGGAGACTGCTTATGATTGAAATCCACTTATTCGAACAGCTTGTAGCCTTCGCTTCCTGCGGCACTTTGTCTGCAGCGGCGGAACAGCTCCATATCTCCCAGCCGGCCCTGAGCCGCTCCATGCAGCGGCTGGAAGACGAGCTGGGCGTAAAACTCTTTGACCGGCAGAAGAGCCGGCTTACCCTCAATGAAAACGGGGAGCTTACAGTGCAGTACGCCCGGAACCTGCTCATGCAGGAGGAATCCATGATCGAACAGATCCGGGAGTATGACCGGAAAAAGCGCACCATCTCCGTGGGTTCCTGTACTCCTGTGCTGATCCCTGATTTTGTCTCCCTTCTCTCCAGCCTTTACGAAGGAATGACCATCTCCACGGAAGTGACCGGAGATCCTCATCTGGCTGAGCAGCTCAGAGAGAATAAATATCAGCTTGCCATTCTGCACGAAAAACCGGACGGGAACATTTTCTATTCTCTTCCCATTGAGAGCGAGCACCTCTACGTCTCACTACCGCCGGTCCATCCGCTGGCTGACGCTGACGGACTGTACTTAAAGGATCTGGACGGACAGACCTTTCTTCTCTACTCCCAGATCGGATTCTGGGACGGACTGTGCCGCCGCAAGATGCCGTCCTCCCGTTTTCTCCTGCAGCAGGAAATGGACGTCCTGGGAGAACTTGTGGAGAACTCCGCATTTCCCGCATTTCCCGCATTTCCCACAGATTACGTCATGAAACGCTCCCGGCAGGAAACTGACCGTGTAATCATCCCGATTCTGGATGAAGAAGCAAATGTCACGTATTACTGCGCCTGCCTGAAATCTGAAAAGGCTAGATTTACGCCCGTGTTCCGTCATTTCCGCTGACTGTTTGCCTGAATCAGCTCCGCTGCCTGTGTCCAGAAAAAAGCCGGAGGAAGACTTTTCCATTGCCATCCCCCGGCGTCATTTCAGTGGTCATTCAGCATATAATCTGCCGGAATGTTATTCCTTCTGCTTACTCATGGATCTTCATGCTGTGCAGCATTTTTGCAAATGCCGGGTCATCATGATTTACGATCTCACTGTGTCCCAGATCCAGTTTCGCGATCTCCGCCATATCATCTGCGCAGAGTTCAAAATCCCAGATGTCCATGTTCTGCTCCATGCGGTCTTTGTGTACGGACTTCGGAATCACAACCACGCCTCTCTGAACATTCCATCTCAGAGCCACCTGAGCGGCGCTCTTTCCGTATTTCTCTCCGATCTTTGTCAGTACCGGATGGGTAAAGATACCGTGATTGCCCTCTGCGAACGGTCCCCATGCCTCCGGAACCACTCCGTACTCTTTCATAAACGCAAGCGCATTCTCCTGCTGGAAGAACGGATGCAGTTCAACCTGGTTTACTGCCGGTTTTACTTCCACAGACTCGCAGAAGTCTGCCAGACGTGCCGGGTAGAAGTTGCAGACGCCGATGGCGCGGAGCTTTCCTTCTTTATAAGCCTCTTCCATCGCGCGGTATGCTCCGATGTAATCTCCCATGGGCTGATGGATCAGATACAGATCCAGATAGTCCAGTCCAAGATTATCAAGAGATGTCTGAATTGCTTTCTTCGCTCCTTCATAATCTGCGTCCTGTACCCAGAGTTTTGTAGTAATAAACAGCTCTTCACGGGGAACACCGCATTTCCTGATGGCCTCTCCTACTGCTTTTTCATTCATATATGCTGCTGCCGTATCGATCAGACGGTATCCGCTTTCGATGGCGTCCAGAACCGCCTGCTCGCACTGTGCCGGATCCGGCACCTGGAATACTCCGAATCCTTCCAGGGGCATTTTTATTCCGTTATTTAATGTTACATATTCCATGTTCATTTCCTCCTAATCATTTTAGATATCTTTCTCTTTACATGTAGTATTGTAGATCGTTTTCTCCGGAAAGTACAATGCCGATTCAGCAGAAGTCTATAACCTGAACGCATAGAATCCCCGCAGGAATCCGGTTCCGGATAAACCGGAACATTGATTCCTGCGGGGATGCCGCTTTTCTCTGCCGGGGACAGGACGCTCCTGCTCCCGCAGTTTATTATTCGGTTTTCTCTGTCCTCATCTGAAACAGAACGTCTCTTTACTACGCCGCGAAATCACCTGTATACAGCTGATAATACTTTCCTTTCGCCGCAATCAGCTCATCATGTGTACCACGCTCGATGATCCGTCCCTGTTCCATAACCATGATACAGTCGGAATTCTTGACTGTGGACAGACGGTGGGCAATGACAAATGTGGTCCGCCCCTTCATCAGTGCGTCCATACCTGCCTGCACCAGTTTCTCGGTACGGGTATCAATGGAGGATGTGGCCTCGTCCAGGATCAGCGCCGGCGGGTCTGCCACAGCTGCGCGGGCAATGGCAAGAAGCTGTCTCTGCCCCTGGCTCAGATTCGCGCCGTCACCGGTAAGCATGGTGTTATATCCATCCGGCAGACGGCGGATAAATCCGTCCGCATTGGCCAGCTTTGCAGCCTTGATACATTCCTCATCTGTAGCGTCCAGTTTGCCGTAGCGGATGTTGTCCATAACAGTTCCGGTGAACAGATGCGTATCCTGAAGCACCATGCCCAGAGATCTTCTCAGATCCGGCTTTTTGATCTTGTTAATATTGATTCCATCGTAACGGATCTTGCCGTCAGCGATATCGTAGAATCGATTGATCAGGTTGGTGATAGTTGTCTTTCCTGCGCCGGTAGCGCCGACAAAGGCGATCTTCTGTCCCGGCTTCGCATACAGACTGATATTGTGAAGCACAATTTTATTTTCATCATAGCCGAAGTCAACATCATCAAATACAACGCCGCCTTCCTGTCTTGTATATGTGACGGTGCCTTCTGCTTTGTGGGGATGTTTCCACGCCCACAGATTTGTTCTTACCGGAGACTCGGCCAGGCTGCCGTTCTCATCTTCTTTTGCATTGACCAGTTCTACATAACCGTTATCCACCTCGGGCTCCTGATCCATCAGATCAAAGACTCTCTGTGCGCCGGCCGCGGCGTTGACAACAAAGTTAATCTGCTGGCTGACCTGGGTAATCGGATTGGTAAAGCTTCTGTTAAGGCCGACAAAGGTAATGACTGTACCGATTGTAACACCGGCCAGTTCATTGATTCCCAGAATTGCTCCCACGATTGCCACCAGCGCGTAGCTGATCCATCCGATATTGGCATTGATGGGCATCAGCAGGTTTGCGTAGCGGTTCGCCTTATTGGTGCTGTCTCTGAGCTTTTCATTTACTTCATGGAAGTCCCTCATTGCTTCCTCTTCGTGGCAGAAAACTTTGACTACTTTCTGTCCGTCCAGCATTTCTTCGATGAAGCCGTCCACAGTTCCCAGATCAATCTGCTGGCGGATATAATATTTTCCGGACAGTTTCGAAAATCTGGATGTCACAAAAAGCATCACGAAAGCTGTCAGAATAGAAATGATTGTCAGCACAGGATTCAGAATGATCATCGTGATCAGCGTAGCCAGCATGGTAATAATCGAGTTGATGATCTGGGGAATGCTCTGGCTTAAAAGCTGTCTTAATGTATCTACGTCGTTGGTATAAACAGACATGATATCGCCGTGTGCATGGGTGTCAAAATACTTGATCGGAAGGGACTCCATCCTGCGGAACAGGTCATCTCTTAAATGACGCATCGTCCCCTGGCTGACATTAACCATGATACGGTTATAGGTGAAAGCCGTGATAACACCAACGCCCATGACACACGCAAGCTGGATCAGATCCGCGGCAAGCCCGCTGAAATCATCTGTGCCGTTCTGAAGCATGGGTGTAATATAATCATCTACCAGTGTCTGAGGAAATGTTGCCCCGATCACTGTCGCGACAGCAGTGATCAGAATACAGACAACTACACACAAAAACGGAATTTTATAATAATGAAGCATATACCTGATGACCCGGCTGATCAGTTTTGTGGCTGTCCCTGCCCTTGATCCGGATTTTTTTTCATTGTTTTTATCGTTCATAGATCAGTTTTCCTCCTTTCTGATTCAGGCCGGCTGGTCGAAGTCGCCGCTGCCTTCAAGCTGTGAGTTGTGGATTTCCTGATAAATTGCATTGCTCTTCAGCAGATTTTCGTGGGTATCAAATGCATCGATCCTGCCGTCGTCCAGCACAAGAATCCGGTCAGCGGATTCCACACTGGAGACACGCTGGGCAATGATGATCTTTGTCGTACCCGGAATTTCTTTTGCAAACGCGGCCCTGATACTTGCATCTGTCGCTGTATCCACCGCACTGGTGGAATCATCCAGAATCAGAACTTTCGGCTTCTTCAGAAGAGCGCGGGCAATACACAGACGCTGTTTCTGTCCGCCCGAAACATTGGAGCCGCCCCGTTCGATCCTTGTATGATAGCCGTCCGGCATACGGTCGATAAATTCATCCGCGCAGGCCGCCTTACATGCCTCGATACATTCCTCTTCTGTAGCGTCCGGATTACCCCAGCGCAGGTTGTCAAGGATCGTTCCGGAGAACAGTGTGTTCTTCTGAAGAACCACAGAGACCTGATTTCTCAGGACTTCCGTATCATATTCGCGGACGTCCACGCCGCCTACACAGACGGAGCCCTCATCCACATCATACAGACGGCAGATCAGGTTGACCAGACTGCTCTTCCCGGAACCGGTACCGCCGATCACACCGATGGTCTCACCACTCTTTATGTGGATATCAATGTCTGACAGAGAATTCTTTCCACTGCCTTTTTTATACGAGAAGTTCACATGATTGAAATCAATGCTTCCGTCGGCCACTGTCATGACCGGATTCCCGGGATCTGTCAGGTCTGCCTTCTCGTTAAGCACCTCGCTGATACGACGGATACTTGCCATGGACATACTGATCATAACGACCACCATGGAGAGCATCATCAGGCTCATCAGAAGGGCCATAATATAACTGAACAGGCTGGTCAGGTCACCAGTGGTCATAGAGCCGCCGACAATAAATTGCGCGCCGAACCATGAAACAGATATAATACAGAAATAAACCGCAACCATCATGGCAGGGTTATTGAACGCCAGCAGACCCTCAGCCTTAACAGAAAGGTTATAAAGCATCTTTGATGCTTTGGAGAACTTGACATCCTCGTATTCCTCACGTACAAATGCTTTTACAACACGGATCGCGGTTACATTTTCCTGTA
>DWZZ01000083.1 GCA_019117305.1 Candidatus Mediterraneibacter merdigallinarum
AACAGAATTCCCTGTCCCCCTCTTCTGAATCCGTCTGCTAAAAACTTTTTTCCTTCCGAATTCTGCGCTTTTCTCCGGAGATTCCCTTCGACAAATCCGAATTTTTATACATAAGGTGTACTTATAAGTGAGCTTTAAAATAAATCAAGTTAAATTTGGAGTGACTGCACCGGAAAACGGTTGACATATGTTCGGAATTTTTGTAGTATATCAGTTAAATATTTACATTTGCTTATAGTTGGATTCAAAAGAAAGAGAGGTCATTGTACATGGGAAAGATTATTGGCGAGGGGATTACATTTGATGACGTTCTGCTTGTTCCGGCATATTCAGAGGTAATTCCAAATGAGGTAGATCTGTCAACTTATCTGACGAAGAAGATTAGGCTTAATATTCCGATGATGAGCGCAGGCATGGATACAGTTACTGAACATCGGATGGCGATTGCTATGGCTCGTCAGGGTGGGATTGGAATTATCCATAAAAATATGACAATAGAACAGCAGGCAGAAGAAGTTGACAAGGTAAAGAGATCTGAAAACGGAGTTATTACAGATCCGTTTTTCCTTTCACCGGAAAATACACTTGAAGATGCCAACAATCTGATGGCCAAGTTCAGAATATCAGGTGTGCCTATTACAGAAGGACGCAAGCTGGTCGGTATTATTACAAACCGTGATCTGAAATTTGAGGAAGACTTCTCCAAGAAAATAAAAGAATCCATGACGTCCGAAGGTCTGATCACGGCAAAAGAGGGAATTACCCTTGAGGAAGCGAAGAAGATTCTTGCAAAAGCAAGAAAAGAAAAACTTCCGATCGTGGATGATGAAGGAAATCTGAAAGGTCTTATCACAATCAAGGATATTGAAAAACAGATTAAATACCCGTTGTCTGCGAAGGACTCCCAGGGCCGGCTGCTCTGCGGCGCGGCAATCGGTATTACTGCAAACTGCCTGGAACGCGTGGAAGAGCTTGTAAAGGCAAAAGTGGACGTTGTTGTGATGGATTCCGCTCACGGACATTCTGCAAACGTCCTCAGGACGGTCAGAATGGTAAAAGAAAAATACCCGGATCTGCAGGTGATTGCGGGCAATGTGGCTACAGGCGCAGGAACAAAGGCTCTGATTGAGGCCGGTGTGGATGCTGTAAAGGTTGGAATCGGACCGGGATCCATTTGTACGACACGTGTAGTTGCAGGTATTGGTGTTCCCCAGATTACGGCAGTTATGGACTGCTATGAGGCGGCAAAGGAATATGGTATTCCGATTATCGCCGACGGCGGTATCAAATATTCCGGCGATATGACAAAAGCGATTGCAGCCGGAGCGAATGTGTGTATGATGGGAAGTATTTTCGCGGGATGTGACGAAAGCCCGGGAACATTCGAACTGTACCAGGGAAGAAAGTACAAAGTATACCGCGGCATGGGCTCTATCGCGGCCATGGAGAACGGAAGTAAAGACCGTTACTTCCAGGAGAATGCGAAGAAGCTTGTTCCGGAAGGAGTAGAAGGCCGTGTGGCATATAAAGGAACCGTAGAGGATACAGTGTTCCAGCTTATGGGTGGTCTCCGTTCAGGTATGGGTTACTGCGGTACGCATACAGTTGAAGAACTGAAAGCCAACGGACGCTTTATCAAGATTTCCGCTGCGTCTCTGAGAGAGAGCCATCCGCATGATATTCATATTACAAAAGAAGCGCCTAACTACAGTGTAGATGAATAAAGAGAAAAGGAGCTGAATAAGCAGCTTCAGCAAAGAGGCCGCCTGCCGGAAGGAATTTTCCGGCAGGCGGCCTCTTTGCTGGAATTGCTTCTGGAAATAAGGAAATCGTCATCTGCTTCAGTGATCAGAAGAAAAATTCAGCTTTTTTGTCACTCTGACAGACTTTTTTCAGCTTGTTTTCTGTCATGCGCAGTTTCAGAGAATTAACGCTGCG
This sequence comes from Candidatus Mediterraneibacter merdigallinarum, assembly GCA_019117305.1. Classification (GTDB taxonomy): domain Bacteria; phylum Bacillota; class Clostridia; order Lachnospirales; family Lachnospiraceae; genus Mediterraneibacter; species Mediterraneibacter merdigallinarum. Next base: position 1,939 of record DWZZ01000083.1, read on the forward strand.
GGCATTCTGCCTGCAGATACGGACACATTTCATGCAGGAGATGCACTTTTTGGAATCTGTTTTCTTCGGGTCTTTCAGTGAGATTGCACCTGCGGGACAGACCCTGGCGCAGGAGCCGCATTCTGTACACAGATTTGCGTCTGTTTTGGGAGTAAGCGGTACTGTGGCATATTTACGGTATGGCGAATTACCCGGGATTTTTACCTGGATATGATCAAAATTATCCTCGTTTTTAATTCTGCGGTTTATTTCTATGCCAAATTCTCCAATTGTTTTCAGATCAGCTTTATTTGGTCTGCGGGAACCGATAGTCGGTACAATCGAATGCTCCGTGGGGAATGCGGCAGCGCCAATCACTTTAAAGCGGTGAGATTCCACTTCTGTTTTCAGCTCCAGAAGCGCATCTTCATATTCCCTGCAGCCATATGTAACAATAAGAGCGGCGGGAGTGTTTTTCCCTGTAATACTCTGCAGATATTCTGTGAAAAGTGCAGGAACGCGGCCGCCGTATACAGGTGCGGCAAAAAGCGCAAAATCATTTTCGGCAAATTTTAATACAGGTTTTTTCGCCTTATAGACGGAAAAATCAAAAGAAACGGATTTAAGCCCTATCTGACGGGCTGTCTCCATAACAGTTTTCCGGGTAGTTCCCGTAGGGCTGAAATATACAAGTTTAAGCTCATTCATCTTCATAATACAGGCCTCCTTTATACGTAATCATATCATATCAGATGGAAAATTACTACAGCCAGGGGAAAAGGAGACTGCCCCCTTGTTTCGTTTTGCGAAAGTATTTATAATATAATAGATACTTAAAAACAACTCGGCAGGGCGGCGGATCGGCGGTTCAGCAGATTGATTTTATTTAGAGAGGAAAGAATGATATGGCTGAATATGATGTAATTATAATAGGTGCAGGTCCGGGAGGAATTTTTGCGGCATATGAACTGGCGCGGCTTGCACCGGAGATGAAAGTCTCAGTAATGGAGGCAGGCTCTCCTCTCGAAGAACGGAAATGTCCTATTGACGGAAAAAAAGTAAAAAGCTGCATCAAATGTAAAACCTGTGCGATTATGAGCGGATTCGGAGGCGCAGGCGCTTTTTCAGACGGAAAGTATAATATTACAAATGATTTCGGCGGTACACTGTATGAGTATATCGGCCGGGAGAGAGCAGTAGAGCTGATGGAGTACGTGGATAAGATCAATGTGGAGAACGGCGGACAGGATACAAAGATGTATTCTACAGCCGGAACCCGTTTTAAAAAACTGTGTATGCAGAATAAACTGAAGCTTCTGAACGCTTCTGTGCGCCATCTGGGAACAGATATTAATTATATCGTTCTGAGAAATCTTTATCACAAAATGAAAGACAAGGTAGAATTCCGTTTCCGCTGCCGTGTGGACCGGCTGGAAAAGACCGGAGAAGGATATAAGGTATGGCAGGGGGACAACTGTGATACATGCAGAGAGTGCATTGTTTCTGTGGGAAGAAGCGGAAGTAAATGGATGGAAGAGATCTGCCGCGAAATGGATATTCCTACCCGTTCCAACCGGGTTGATATCGGAGTCAGAGTAGAACTCCCTGCCGAGATCTTTTCCCATCTTACTGATGAACTTTATGAAAGTAAAATTGTATACCGCACAGAAAAATTTGAAGACCGGGTGCGCACGTTCTGTATGAATCCGAACGGAATTGTTGTAAATGAAAATACAAACGGAATCGTAACAGTGAACGGACACAGTTATGAGGATGAGGAAAAGCAGACGGCAAACACCAATTTTGCCCTTCTGGTGGCAAAACATTTTTCTGAGCCATTTAAAGACAGTAACGGGTATGGGGAAAGTATTGCCCGCCTGTCCAATATGCTGGGCGGCGGGGTAATCGTTCAGCGGTTCGGCGATCTGATCCGGGGCAGACGAAGTACGCATAACAGGATAGAGGATGGCTTTGTTATCCCAACCCTTTCTGCCGAACCCGGAGATCTGAGTCTTGTTCTGCCAAAGCGGATACTGGACGGCATTATTGAGATGATATACGCGCTGGATAAAATTGCCCCAGGCACGGCAAATGACGACACACTGCTCTATGGCGTAGAGGTAAAATTTTACAACATGGAAGTGGAGCTGAACAGCCGTCTTGAGACAAAATATGAGGGCTTGTATGTAATCGGAGACGGAAGCGGAGTTACTCATTCTCTTTCACATGCTTCTGCCAGCGGAGTCTTTGTAGCCAGAGAGATTGCGCAGAGGTAATATGCAGCTGCCGAATCCGGCACGGCATGGGTGAACGGTTATGTGTCTTTTGAAACGGAAAAAACTATCAGTTGTAAAACAGGTATAAATGGAGTATAATACTTCTAGAAAAGTAAAGAGAGTTAACCTGAAATGTGCGACAACCCTGTAATTTTGAACCTACATTACTTTAAAAGGGATTCTTATATTTCTGTAATATGTCAGGCCTCCGACTTGCAGTGGAAGACAAAAAAGCAGATGCGGTTGCCCACCTAGCTGCGGCTAGGAGTCAAAATACAGGACCGGCATTTTGGGGGAAATACTAATGATAAAGGCGGTCGTCCTGTACGGCCGCTTTTTCCATAAGAATTTATCTCAGAAGAAAAAGCTTCCGCCGTCTTCAGGCGGCGCTGTCATTTATAAGTATGCAGGAGTGTTTTCAGAATGGGAAAAGGGAAAAAGATCCGGACACAGATATTGAGAATTATTGTCACTGTTAATTCGCATCATACCGGGGCGTATGCGGCACAGGCAGCGTATTTTTTTGTGCTTTCTCTGATTCCGATTTTTCTTCTCCTCCTTACTATGGTACAGTTTACGCCGGTTACTATGAATGATGTAATGGAGGCAGTGCTGCAGGTGTTTCCAGAATCTGTGACACCGATGATACGGTCAATTGTGATTCAGGTATACACTCAGTCGGGAACAGTAATTCCGGTTACCGTTATCGTGGCGCTCTGGTCGGCGGGAAAGGGCGTACTTTCTGTAACATCGGGACTGAACTGCATTTATGCGAAAACAGAAACGAGAAATTATTTTTACCTAAGAATCCGGGCCTCATTTTATACGGTTCTCTTTCTTCTGGCTATTATGCTATCCCTGGTTCTGTCGGTATTTGGAAACAGTATCAGTGTGATGTTGTATGAATATGTGCCTTTTTTGAGCAAAGTGGTAGACTTTATTATCCGGATCCGGACCTTCGTGACACTTATTGTGCTGACAATATTCTGGGATCTTGTGTATAAATTCCTTCCAAACAGAAAAAACCGGGCAAAGACTACTTTGCGCAGACAGCTTCCGGGAGCAGTTTTTACCGCCTGCGGATGGCTGTTTGTATCTTTTATTTTTTCTGTTTATCTGGATATTTTTACGGGATTTACAAACATGTATGGAAGTCTCACGACGATTATTCTGATTCTGCTCTGGCTTTATGTGTGTATGTATATTATCCTTCTGGGCGGAGAAGTGAATGCTCTGCTTGAAAGATTTCATGTGGGCCGGAGGGAAAGGACAGAAGAAAAAGCGGAAAAAAAGCCGGCGGAAAAAGAATGAGAAAATCTTGACAAACAGAAAAGCTGTGTTAGAATGTATAAAGAAATTTGACTATTTATCAGAGACATAAAAAGGCTATGACCGTGCAAAGTAGAGTGCTGTTTTCCGTCAGAGAGAGAAGATCACCGGCTGAAAGTCTTCTTCAGTTCAGACAGCAGTTGAATTTCCCACGTGAGCCGTATTTCTGAAATTGAGTAGGAAATGCCGTAGACTGTACGTTACACAGATTTGAGTGTCCGCATATCATATGCGGGAAACAGGGTGGTACCGCGAGTATTATGGCCTCGTCCCTTTCAGGGACGGGGCTTCTTTTTTCGCGTAAACAAGTCCTGCTTATATGAAGCATACCGAAAGGAGTAAGAGAAAATGAAAGAAAAACTGGAACAGATCAAAGCTGAGGCAGTGGCACAGATCCAGGCAGCAGATGCCCCGGAAAAATTAAATGACGTGCGTGTGAAATACCTCGGCAAAAAAGGTGAGCTCACAGCTGTGTTAAAGGGAATGAAAGATGTGGCTCCGGAAGATCGTCCGAAGGTAGGGCAGATGGTAAATGATACAAGAGCTGCCATTGAGGCACTGCTGGATGAGTCAAAGACAAAAATGGAGCGCGCCATCCGCGAGCAGAAGATGAAAGAGGAAGTGATCGATGTAACGCTTCCATCCAGGAAAAATATCATAGGTCACCGTCATCCGAACACAATTGCGCTGGAAGAAGTTGAGCGTATTTTTGTTGGGATGGGATATGAAGTCGTAGAAGGACCGGAAGTGGAGTATGACGAGTACAACTTCGAGAAACTGAATATTCCGGCGGACCACCCGGCGAAGGATGAGCAGGATACGTTCTATATTAATAAAGAAATCGTGCTGAGAACCCAGACATCACCGGTTCAGGCGCGCGTTATGGAGCAGGGCAAACTTCCGATCCGTATGATCGCACCGGGAAGAGTGTTCCGTTCTGACGAAGTGGACGCAACACATTCACCGTCCTTTCATCAGATCGAAGGTCTGGTTATCGACAAGAATATTTCTTTCGCAGATCTGAAAGGAACGCTGGAAGTATTCGCGAAAGAGCTGTTCGGGCCGGAGACAAAGACGAAGTTCCGTCCCCACCACTTCCCGTTCACGGAGCCAAGCGCAGAGGTGGACGTAAGCTGCTTTAAATGCGGCGGCAAGGGATGCCGTTTCTGCAAAGGATCCGGCTGGATCGAGATCCTCGGCTGCGGTATGGTACACCCCCATGTGCTTGAGATGTGCGGCATTGATCCGGAGGAGTACGGCGGATTCGCGTTCGGAGTAGGACTTGAGCGTATCGCGCTGCTCAAATATGAGATCGACGATATGAGACTTCTGTATGAGAACGATATCCGTTTCTTAAAGCAGTTCTAGTAAAAGGCAATGACTGGATTGCTATGAATTTGACAATATTGAGGAAGGAAAGGTTATAGAGATGAATACTTCATTATCATGGATTAAGGCATATGTTCCGGATCTTGATGTGACAGCGCAGGAGTACACCGATGCGATGACGCTCTCCGGAACGAAGGTAGAGGGATATGAGAAGATGGATGCGGATCTGGACAAGATCGTGATCGGACAGATCGAGAAAATCGAGAAGCACCCGGACGCAGACAAACTGATCATCTGTCAGGTGAACATCGGAACAGAGACGATTCAGATCGTCACAGGCGCGCCGAATGTAAAAGAGGGAGACAAGATCCCGGTTGTGCTGGACGGAGGACGCGTTGCAGGCGGACATGAGCCGGGCCAAAAAGTCGAAGGCGGAGTGAAAATCAAGAAAGGAAAACTGCGCGGTGTGGAGAGCTGCGGTATGATGTGTTCCATCGAAGAGCTGGGGTCTACCCGCGAAATGTATCCGGAAGCTCCGGAGTATGGAATCTACATTTTCCCGGAGGATGCTGTTGTGGGTGAGAGCGCTGTCAAAGCACTTGGACTGGATGATGCGATCTTCGAGTATGAGATTACATCCAACCGCGTTGACTGCTTCAGTGTCATTGGCATTGCCAGAGAGGCTGCCGCTACGTTCCGCAAGGAATTCAGGCCGCCGGTTGTTATACCGACAGGAAATGATGAGGATGTTAATGATTATGTGAAGGTTACGGTAGAAAATACAGACCTCTGTCCCCGCTACTGTGCGAGAGTCGTGAAAAACATTAAGATCGGACCGTCACCGAAGTGGATGCAGAGAAGACTGGCATCCGTCGGAATCCGCCCGATCAATAATCTGGTTGATATTACAAACTATGTGATGGAGGAGTACGGACAGCCCATGCACGCATATGATCTGGACACCATCGCAGATCATCATATTGTGGTAAAGACTGCAAAAGACGGGGACAAGTTTACGACGCTGGATGGTCAGGAGAGGACAATGGATGAAAATGTCCTTATGATCTGCGACGGAGAGAAGGAGATTGGTATCGCGGGAATTATGGGAGGAGAGAACTCCATGATTACTGACGATGTAAAAACCATGCTTTTCGAGGCGGCCTGCTTTGACGGCGTGAACATCCGTAAATCCAGCAAGAGAATCGGACTTCGTACAGATGCCTCTGCAAAATTTGAGAAAGGACTTGACCCGAATAATGCGCAGGCGGCAATCGACCGCGCATGCCAGCTTGTAGAAGAAATGGGCGCAGGAGAAGTAGTCGGCGGCATGGTTGACGTATACGGCAGGAAGAAAGAGCCTGTGAGAGTTCCTTTTGATGCGGACAAGATCAACGACCTTCTCGGAACAGACATTTCTGAAGAAGAAATGCTTGCATATTTTAAAAAGATTGATCTCGAATATGATCCGGCAACAAAAGAAATCATCGCTCCGACATTCCGTCAGGATCTCTTCCGTCTTGCCGATCTTGCGGAGGAAGTGGCGAGATTTTACGGATATGACAATATTCCAACCACACTGCCGGCCGGAGAGTCTACGACAGGAAAGCTCTCTTTCAAGCTGAGAATCGAGCAGGTAGCAAGAGATATCGCAGAGTTCTGCGGCTTCAGCCAGGGTATGACATACTCTTTTGAGAGCCCGAAAGTATTTGATAAGCTTCTGCTTCCGGCAGATTCCGGACTCAGAAACGCGATTGAGATCATGAACCCGCTGGGTGAAGATTACAGTATCATGAGAACGACTTCCTTAAACGGTATGCTTGTTTCTCTTGCTACAAACTATAACAGAAGAAATAAAGACGTCCGTCTGTATGAGCTGGGCAACATTTACATCCCGAAAGCACTTCCGCTTAACGAGCTGCCGGATGAGAGAATGCAGTTTACTCTTGGTATGTACGGCGAGGGAGATTTCTTTACAATGAAAGGCGTTGTGGAAGAATTCTTCGAGAAGATCGGCATGAGAGGAAGAGAAAAATATGATCCGAATGCAGGTAAGACATTCCTTCATCCGGGACGTCAGGCAAATATTATCTATGACGGAGAGGTTGTAGGATATCTGGGAGAGGTACATCCGGAAGTTGCCGATACTTATGGAATAGGGACAAGAGCATACATTGCCGTAATTGATATGCCGGAGATACTGCCGTATGCTACATTTGACAGAAAGTATACAGGAATCGCGAAGTATCCGTCTGTGACAAGAGATATCAGCATGGTTGTTCCGAAAGAAATTCTTGTGGGACAGATTGAAGAGATTGTTGAGAAAAAAGGCGGTGCTTATCTGGAAAGTTATCATCTGTTTGACCTGTATGAGGGCGAGCAGATCAGGGACGGATTTAAGTCGGTGGCTTATTCCATCGTATTCCGTGCAAAAGATAAAACGCTGTCTGACGCAGAAGTTACAGAGGCAATGGATCGGATCCTGAAAGGGCTTGAAGCACTGGGGATCGAACTCCGCAAATAAGCGGTTCTGTCTGTGGATTTGGAAATATAGACAGACAGGTAACTGTAAAAGGAGAGACAGATGAAAAAGAAACAGATTATCGGCATTGTGGTGGCAGCCGTGATGTTTATCATAACCTGTGCGGCCAGTATGCTGACGAATGGTCTGATGGACCGGATTTTCGGCAGTGTATCTTCTGAAATTCTGACCGGAGGAGTTGAATTTTCTGCTCCTCTGGAGGATTATATTGCAATTGTTTCTGTAACCGGGACAATACAGGAACAGACAGAAACCGGGTTGTTTGATGTTGCAGAAGGATATCAGCATACTACTACAATGGAGTATATTAATGAGCTGATAGATGACAGAAGCAATAAGGGCATTCTTCTGTATGTAGATTCGCCGGGAGGAACGGTATATGAATCAGAAGAGCTCTATGACAAGCTGATTGAGTATAAAGAGGTTACTGGAAATCCGATCTGGTGTTATATGGCGCATTATGCTGCTTCAGGAGGCTATATGGCCTCCGTGGCTGCGGATGAAATCTATGCAAACCGTAATACGACTACAGGCTCCATTGGAGTAATTATGTCAGGATATGATCTGTCGGGGCTCTATGAGAAACTGGGAATTGAATATTTCAGTATAACAAGCGGGGCAAATAAGGACAGCAGCCAGATGACGCCGGATCAGATGGAAATCTATCAGAGCCAGGTGGACGAATGTTATGAACGGTTTGTACAGAAGGTTGCCGATGGCAGAAATATGTCGGAAGAAGAAGTGATCAGCCTGGCGGACGGACGCACTTACACTGCGCAGCAGGCGCTGGAAAACGGTCTTATAGATCAGATCAGCTCCTATGAAGGAATGCGCGGGCAGATGGCGGAAGAGCTGGGAGTAAGCACATTTTATGAGCCTTCCGCGGAGGAAGGTCTGCTTGCATCGCTTTTTTTGAAAGCAGAGAGTATTCTTCCGAAATCGGAAGCTCAGATACTGAAAGAAACCGCAGAAGAAACGGAAAGCGGGGTGCTGATGTACTATGCAGAACAGTTGCATTGAAAAGACAGTTGTTTATGCAGGATTCTGGGTACGTTTTGCGGCTTTTCTTATTGACAGCCTGATTGTGGGCGTTCTGACATTGACGGCACGACTTGTACTGGCGGCGGGGTCTTCGTTTTTTGAATTGTTTGAAATAAATCTGCTGGACATGAAAGTCCTTTTTACCTACACGTGGAGAGACATCATTTTATATCTTCTGGGCGCGTCTTATTATATTATCTGTACCTATTGTACGGGTACAACGGCGGGAAAACGTCTGCTTAATCTCAGGGTTGTACCTTCCGGAACAGGAGAGAAGCTTCGGCTGTTCGATGTTGTGTACCGGGAAACAATCGGTAAATTTCTCAGCGGCGTGATTCTGAATATCGGATATATTATTGCCGGCATTGACAGCGAAAAAAGAGCTGTACACGATATTCTCTGCGATACCCGGGTTATCTATGCAAAACGTGTGAAGGTTATTCCTGTACAGACCGGACAGCGGCCGTATACGGCGTTCGGCGGTCCGGCATCTCAGAATCCGGTCGGCCCGCAGAATCTGCACAATATGCCGGTGCCGCCGGATAATACGCAAAACGGAACTGGGGATCAGAATACCAGCAATATAAAAGATAGAGGTTGACAGATATGAAACGTCAGGATTTTTATTATGACCTTCCGGAGGAACTGATAGCACAGGATCCTCTGGAAGACCGGTCATCTTCCAGGCTCCTTGTTCTTGATAAAAAGACAGGTGAGACACAGCATCATACATTCCGGGAAATTGTAAATTACCTGAACCCGGGAGACTGCCTTGTGATTAATGACACGAAAGTAATTCCGGCCCGTCTGATCGGAGCGAAGGAAGAAACAGGAGCAAAGATTGAAGTTCTGCTTCTGAAACGGAAACAGAACGATGTGTGGGAAACTCTCGTCAAGCCGGGAAGAAAGGCAAAAACGGGGACGAGAATAAGTTTTGGCGACGGACTTCTGAAAGGAGAAGTCATTGATGTGGTAGATGAAGGAAACCGTCTGATCCGGTTTGAATATGACGGGATCTTTGAAGAAATTCTGGACCAGCTGGGACAGATGCCACTTCCGCCGTATATCACCCATCAGCTGAAAGATAAAGACAGATATAATACAGTGTATGCTGCTCACGAAGGTTCTGCCGCGGCCCCTACGGCCGGACTTCATTTTACACCGGAGCTTCTGGAGGAGATCGACAGAAAAGGAGTGGATATTGCCAGAGTAACGCTTCATGTGGGTCTGGGCACATTCCGACCGGTGAAAGTGGAAGATGTAGAAAATCACCACATGCACTCGGAATTCTACATGATCGATGAAAAGGCGGCAGAGAAGATTAACGGGGCGAAAGCACGGGGAGGCCGAATTATCTGTGTGGGTACGACCAGCTGCCGGACGATTGAATCTGCGGCGGATGAAAACGGACATCTGAAGGCCTGCAGCGGCTGGACGGAGATATTTATTTATCCGGGCTACACATTCAAGGCGCTGGACGGCCTGATTACAAATTTCCATCTCCCTGAATCGACATTAATTATGCTGGTGTCTGCACTGGCCGGGCGGGATCATGTGCTGGCCGCATATGAAGAGGCCGTCAGAGAAAGGTACAGATTCTTCAGTTTCGGTGATGCGATGCTGATCATATAGATTCGGATTTGTCAAAGTGAACTTCCGGTATCGAAAAAGGAAAACAGAGGACAAAGAAGTTTTTATAAGACGGATTC
>DWZZ01000084.1 GCA_019117305.1 Candidatus Mediterraneibacter merdigallinarum
GGTGCAGTGCTGCCGGAAAAGAATACCGGGAGGCGAACCGCCTCTATCTGGAGAAAAGAGATGCCTGCACGGCAGGGCTGCAGCTGCTCAGACGGTTTCAGGAACTGGAGCAGGCAGAACAGGAGCTGGAAGAGTGCAAAGCACAGGAAAAGGAGATCAGTGAAACTGCGGATCAGATCCGGATGATCAGTGATGCTTATGAAATTCAGGCAGTTTATGAGCGGTATATGGATGCGGAAAAGACTGTGAAAGCAGCAGAACGCAGTCTTGCGGAGCAGGAAGAGGCTCTTCCCGGGCTCAGTAAGATGTACGAAGAGACAAAGAAACAGACGGAAGAGACAAATGCGCTGCTGCATAAAGAAATAGAGAATTATACGAAAGTGTCTGAAAAAGCAGAAAGAGCGATGAATGTTTTCCAGGAGATACGGAAAGCCGAGCAGGCGATCTCTTCCGCTTCTTCCGCTGCCCGTCAGGCAGAGAATATTGCTTCCGAAGCGCGGCAGAACGTTTCACGGCTGGAGGAAAATGAACAGAAGTGGCGCAGTCAGGCAGAGACTCTGGGGCAGGCCGGACTGCTTCTGGAACGCTGGCAGGGAGAAATGAACAGAATGGCTGAAATGGAAGCAGATCTTTTCTCGATAAGGACATTGGCCCTGGAGATGAATAAACAGAAACAGGCGGCAGATAAAGCAAGGCAGGAGTATGCCGATGCAAGCCGTATATATGAGCAGAAAAACAAGGAGTACGAAAACAGCCGTCGGATCTTTCTGAATGCCCAGGCAGGCTTTATCGCAAAAGAGCAGCTCAGACCCGGACAACCCTGTCCGGTATGTGGCTCTCTCCATCATCCCCGGCCCTGTCAGCTGGATGAGGATCATCAGAATCTGAGCAGGGATGAACTGGATGTTCTGGGGGAGGAAGTAAACAGCCTCAGATCTCGTCAGGAAGATACGGCTTCCGCCTCCCGCTCAGCTGCTGCGCTGTTTCAGGAAAAAGAAAATACTCTGACAGGTGAAATGGAAAAACTGCAGCGAAAACTGGCAGAAAATGTACCGGAAGGCGCAGAGATTCCCGAGAAACTGACGATCGGGCAGGCAGAAAAAATTCTGCTGGAGCGGAAACAGTCTCTTTCTCAGAAAGAAAAAGGACTGAAAGAGGATGTAGAGACTCTGAAACGGCTGCAGAGCCGTCTGCAGGGAATCGAGACAGAAAAATCGGAACTTCGGACTGCGGCAGAGACAGCGGCTCAGAAACTGACGGAGGCAAAGGCGTTATTCGCCTCATGTCAGGCCCGGCGGGACAGTCTGGATGCTTCCCGGGAGTATGAAACCGAGGCAGAGGCGAAGATGGCTCTGGCGGAAGCAAAAGAAAGAAAAAGCCATGCGGAGCAGAGCAGCAGCAGGGCAGAAGCTGCCGGTCAGAAGGCAAAGTCGGATCTGGAAAATGCGCAGACGTTGATCCGGCGTTACCGTACGGAGCTACCCGGTCAGGAAAAGGAACGCGGAGAACGGAAAAAGGCCTATGAGAGGGCAATGCAGGAGAAAGCTCTGACAGAATCTCAGTGGAAAGAGCAGACCGAAACCCGGGAGCGGACAGAAACCGCCCGGCTGCAGGAAATAATTGACGCCTACAATCGGAAAAAAGCCGCCGCAGAAAGCCGGAGAGATTCAGCAAAAAAGGAAACAGGCCGGAAAAAACAGCCTGTGCCGGAGGAATTGGAAGCAGCACGGGATCAGGCCAAAGCCCGTCTGGATGAAGCACAGAAAGCACAGGACCGGGAAAAAGGGTATTACAGAGCAGATACAGGCGTTTATCAGGCTCTGAAACCTGTTATGGAAGAACGAAAGAAAGTCATGGATGAACACCGGCGTCTGGATGAACTCTATAATCTGCTGGCCGGAAATGTGACCGGTTCCCGGATGGATATAGAAACCTTTGTACAGCGGTATTATCTGGAACGGATTCTTTATGCGGCCAACCGCCGGTTTCAGGATATGACCGGCGGCCAGTTTGAACTCCGGATGTTTGATATTGAAAAAGCAGGAAAAGGAAAAAACAGAGGTCTGGATCTTATGGTTTACTCTACGGTTACGGGAAAGGAAAGAGAAGTACGTACTCTGTCCGGCGGAGAGTCTTTTATGGCAGCGCTTTCACTGGCTCTTGGCATGGCAGATCAGATCCGTGCCGGCAGCGCGTCAGTTAATCTGGACGTTATGTTTATTGACGAGGGATTTGGTTCTCTGGATGAGCATTCCAGGGATAAGGCGGTCCGGGTGCTTCAGAACATGGCGGGAGATTCCAGGATGATCGGAATTATTTCCCACGTATCCGAACTGAAACAGGAAATCGAGGACCAGCTGGTCGTACAGAAAGATGAGGAAGGGAGCCACGTCAGATGGCAGATAAGCTGATAACAGACCGCATAAAGAAGATCGGGGATTTTGATGCCCCGGAGCTGGATATTTACGCAAGATTTACGGAAGCGCAGCTTCTGAATAAAGACAGACCGGAAGACGGGCTTTTTATCGCAGAGAGCCCGAAGGTTATTTTGCGTGCCCTGGATGCAGGATATCTGCCGGTTTCTATTCTGACAGAGGAGCGCCATATAGAAGGGGAAAGCAGAGAAGTGATTGCCCGCTGCAGGGACATTCCGGTCTATACCGCCGGGTTTGACGTGCTCACCCGCCTTACCGGATTTCCGCTGACAAGAGGGATGCTCTGCGCCATGCACCGGAAACCACTTCCGTCTGCGGAAGAAATCTGCCGGAGTGCAAAACGTATAGCCGTCCTTGAAAACGTTATGAATCCGACAAATGTAGGCGCAATTATCCGGTCTGCTGCCGCTCTGAATATGGATGGGGTACTGCTTACGCCCGGATGCAGCAATCCTTTGTACCGGAGGGCGGTCCGGGTAAGTATGGGAACAGTATTTCAGATTCCCTGGTCAATTCTGGAAGGCGGAGACGCAGACGGAAGCAGAGAAAAAGAGGGCAGTGAAACGAAAAAAAACGGGACCCGGAAAACGAAGGTGTGGCCGGGGGCCGGCATGACCCTTCTGAAAGAGCTGGGGTTCCGCACCGCGGCAATGGCTCTTACTGATAATTCGGTTGGAATTGATGACGAGAAGGTATGCGGGGAAGAGAAGCTGGCAATTATTCTGGGAACTGAAGGAGAGGGGCTGTCCCCGGAAACGATTGCGGCCTGTGATTATACTGTCAGGATCCCCATGTCCCACGGAGTGGATTCTCTGAATGTGGCTGCCGCAAGCGCGGTCGCCTTCTGGCAGCTGGGACGCGGAAACCGAAAATAAGACAGAGATAGAGATACAAACGGAGAAAAACAGGAAGCGGACTGCTGCCGTCAGACAGGCAGGAGAGCACCGTTTCCTGTTTTTTGCTGCAAAAATCCCCTTATAAGAGAGAAAACAGTTCTTCGATTCCGAAACGTTTATCCTTCTCTAACATCCGTTCCATTGTAACTTTATTGTAATCAGAATGCTCTACTTCCCGTGAACAGCGGCAGGCTGTCCGGATCACAGTTTCCTTATCACACTGGTCCGGAGCCTGAAGCCATTCCCCGCGGACCAGCTCCCGGATCAGAAGCGTACCGGAAAACGCGAATTTCATCTTGCTGTAAGCATTGCCGGTATACACTGCGCCGCAGAAATAAGTAAATACAAAATAGATCAGGAGCTGTTCCTCCATTGTGTCAGTGAAAAAGGAGGAAAAATCCTGCTCCGGAAGACAGGATTTTCCATTTGCGGAAAGGACCTTTCGTATTTGCTGAAGATAAGGAGGCCAGTCCGGTGAGAGGACTTCCAGATGGTCCGGGAGGGAGAACAGAGCCTGTTCTGTGTCCCTTTGTATGTCCGCATAGTTTGCCCTTTTCTTAATTTCTTCAAGCCGGTCTGAGAACCAGTCCCATACTCCGGGAGAGTCATATCTTTCAAACAGTGTATCCGCCTCAAATAAAGCATTCCGGTCAATCCGCTCCTGCAGATCGTGAGCCAGCGCGAGACAGACAGCGGCCCGGAGCCGGAAAGGATGTTCCCGGTTCTGGAGAAAACGGATGATCAGGCCTCTGGCGTCCATCAGTTTCGTAAAAAGGAAAAAATCAAAATCGTCGTAGGTTTCCTCTCTGTCCGGGTTTTCGCCATGGAGAAACCGGACAGGTTCCCTGGCGTATAGAATCAGCTCTGCTGCGACGGGGCAGGAGAGGGAAAGTGAAATCTCCCGAAGACCTTCGAACTCTTCAATATGCCGGGGATAAGTACGGCATGTCCGGCAGAAGGCTCTGCTTCCTCCGCCTTCCAGATAGAGATCACACAGATTTTTCTCGTTCAGGAAGGCACAGCGGCCGCTGTATCTTCGGAAACAGCCTTCCTTCCAGTCGATTTCGTTTCTCAGGCGGTTCCCGAGTGGCCCTCGGACTTTCCTGTATTTTCTGAGAGAGGCAGGATCGATCTGAATCTGCCACCCTGCACAGCATGTGGCCGGACAGTCTGAACCGGTGCAATGAAATTTTTTATAATAGTGGGGTGTTGTATACTGCATAATTGTTCCTTTTCTGAATATTTCTGAAATTACAGTCATATATTATAGTCTTATTTTCTTTATTTTGGAAGAACGGAACATTTATTTTATACAGAGGCAACGGGCTGAATACAAAAAATACAATTACAGTATTCACAATTCCAATATTGTGTGATAGTATTAGTACAGTGAAGGAAAGGACTTCATAAAAAATAAAGGAGAGGGAAAACTGATGAAACTAGAGGTAAAAGACTTAAGAAAGAGTTTTGGAGAT
>DWZZ01000085.1 GCA_019117305.1 Candidatus Mediterraneibacter merdigallinarum
ACATATTTTTGGGCACAGTTTTTCATATCGGGAAAGTCTGAGGACAAGATGCGTCCTACAGAAATTTCATCAGTTCCTGTTTGTTTTTCATGGCAGAATCTGCCGCGTCCTGAAACAGCTTTTTCAGCTCAGGATCCTGGGTCTGTGAAGCATAGTCTGTCATCTTGCAGTGGGTTGTAGAATAGCCGCCAATCAGGTGGCGCAGGTTCTGCAGATCAAGAATTGAAATTTCTGACATGGTAAAAACCTCCTTGTATATAAATTGTATTTCAGAGGCTATTATGTCCCGGAGAGACTGGATTTATGCATCTCATTTACGGATCAGACAAGCTGGGATCTGGAAATGAATTCCTGAAAAAGTACCCGCATTTCCCGGCTGGTGCGGTACATACATTCCGGATGCCACTGAACGCCTGCCGCAAATGGGTGATCCGATATTTCGACTGCCTCAATGGTTCCGTCTGAAGCCCGGGCGGTTACGGACACTCCCTTCCCGGGATTGTTGACTGCCTGGTGGTGATAGCTGTTGACAAGAAGAACGGGCCCTGCACAATGCCGGATCAGGCTGCCCCGTTCTGTGCGTATCCTGTGGCTGACATCACTGCGGGAAGGGGACTGCTGCATGTGATTGATAGTATTTCCGGGGATCAGCGACAGATCCTGCCAGATTGTCCCGCCGCATGCCACGCTGAGAACCTGCATGCCGCGGCAGATTGCCAGTACCGGTTTTCGGGAGGCCAGCACCTTTTTCATCAGACGGATCTGGAACAGATCTACAGTGATACTTGTCTGTCCATTTCCTTTTTGCGGTTCCTGTCCGAAGAGGAGAGGAGTGATATCTTCACCTCCGCAGAAAAGAAAACCGGAGCACAGTCCGATATACTGGTCGAGAACAGCATCGCTCCGGACCAGGGGAAGAATCAGGGGAAGACCGCCGGAATACCGGACAGACTGAATATAAGGATTGGTGACAAACTGACGGTTTCCCATAAAACCGCATGTAACAATTCCGATAGATGGCTTCATATTATCCTCCTTTTACCGGGTATATTTCAGTATACTAGAATATGTAAAAAGGAACCGGTTTATTCATATCCTGCCCGGCGGGATGTATATGATATAGCTGAGGAAAAGTTATTTTGCATGCAGTCACAGGAGAAGGACCATCTGAAAGGGGGATTATAAATGAAATGGATTGATATGCACTGCGATACATTAAGTGAAATAATCAGACAGAGAAAGGAACTGAAGAGAAATGATCTGTGCGCAGACCTGGAACGGCTTCTGCGGGGAGGGGCGGGCGCGCAGTTTTTTGCCTGTTTTGTCAATGCTGCCAGGTACGGACTGAACACAAAGGACGCAGATGAAAAAATGATCTGGGATCAGGCGTACTGGAATGTACTTTCCATGATCGGACGGGCAAAGAGGGAACAGAATGAAAGGTTTGAAATAGCCGTTGAACCGGAAATGATTCAGAGACAGCTGTGGGCGGAAACGGATGAGTCCGAAATCCTTTACGGTATACTTACAGTGGAAGAAGGCGGTGTGCTCAATGGCAGAATGGAACGGCTTGGAGAGCTGTATGACAGAGGAGTCCGGCTGATGACTCTGACCTGGAACTATACAAACTGCATTGGCAGTCCGAACAGCAGAAATCCTGCTGTTATGGAAAAGGGGCTGACTGAGTTCGGGATAAATGTGATCGAACAGATGAATGATAAGGGGATGATTATAGATGTATCTCATCTGTCGGACGGGGGATTCTGGGACTGTATCCGTTACAGCAGAGCACCGATTGCCGCATCCCATTCCAATGCCAGAATGCTCTGCCGCCATCCGAGAAATCTCACAGACGAGATGCTTCGTGCTCTGGGTGAGAAAGGCGGCGTTGCAGGGGTGAACTTTTACTCACCTTTCCTCAGAGAGAAAGGCAGAGCACAGCTTTCGGATCTTGTACTTCATATTCGGCATATGGTCAACTGCGCCGGTGAAGATGCGGTGGCTCTTGGAAGTGATTTTGACGGTTTTGATCCGGCGGACTGTCCTGAGGGCGCCGGCAGTGTGCTGGATGTCGGAAAAGTGTTCTCATCACTGAAAAAAAACGGTTTCACACAGAGACAGATTGAGAAAATTGCCAGGGATAATGTGAGGAGGTTAATAGAAGATACATGGTGAAGGAAAATGCCCGGATAACCTGTAACCTGATGTGACAGAATTTCGTAAATCTTAAGATTATTTTTCAAAAAATCGCTGATATGGAAAGGTATAATATCTCTTTGAAAAGGAGGAATTATACCATGACAGAAGATCAGCGGCGACGGAACAGAAAACAGCTGTACAGAAGGAAGCGCAGGCGGCGCCGGATCAAACTGTTGCTCTGTTTTCTTGTACTGGCAATTCCGACAGTTACGGTGGGAATTCTGATAAAAAATCAGTTTGGTGATCAGATCAGGCTTGTTGGGATGGGGATGACGAATGAAAAGGTCCGGCAGGTTATGAGCCGGTCGGAGCAGTATCCTGATGAGCTTCTGGAATTGCTTGCCGATAATGAGGAAACAGTGGATTTTGTCCTTGATTATCCGGAAAAGAAAGATGCGGCTCCGGCAGAAACAGTTGGAGATGTTGTGAAAGGACAGATCCCGCTTCTGCTTCAGTGGGATGAGCGGTGGGGATACGCCATTTACGGGGACGACATGATTGCCGTCAACGGGTGTGGTCCTACGACGATCTCGATGGTGGCGGCCGGGCTGACAGGGGATAATACAATTACCCCTTACAAAGTTGCGCAGTTTTCGGCAGAAAACGGATATTATGCGGGGGATTCCGGCACAAGCTGGGCGTTGATGACAGAAGGAGCGCAGCGGTTTGGAATATGCGGAGAAGAACTGGGGCTAAGCGAAGGGGAGATATATTCCGCGCTGGAAAGCGGGCGTCCGATTATCTGCAGTATGAAACCCGGTGATTTTACAACTACAGGACACTTTATCGTACTTACGGGAACAGAAGCCGGAAAGATACGGGTAAATGATCCGAACAGCAGGATAAGAAGTGAAAAGCTATGGGATTACAGCACGCTGGAGTATCAGATTAATAATCTGTGGGCGTATTCTCTTATATAGACAAAAAAGACGGAACTCAGTCAGGTGCTGTAATGACTGAGTTCCGTTTTTCAGTTGATTTCAATGCTTTGCAGAGATATTTTATTTCTGATTTTCTTTTGCCAGCTCCTGCATCTTCATGGCACGAACCTTAAGCGGCAGGCCGAAGAGGGTGATGAAACCATCCGCGTCGTGGTGATCGTACATATCGCCGGTAGTGAAGCTTGCAAGTGATTCACTGTACAGAGAGTAGGGAGAAGTCTCGCCGGCTTTGATAATGTTGCCTTTGTACAGTTTGAATTTCACTTCTCCTGTTACATACTGCTGTGTTACATCTACAAATGCGCGGATTGCCTCGCACAGCGGTGTGAACCATTTTCCCTCATATACAACCTGGGCAAGTTTATTGCCCATTTCTTTTTTCACTTCATATGTAGCGCGGTCAAGGATCAGCTCTTCGAGCTGCTGATGCGCTGCCATCAGGATCGTTCCGCCGGGGGTTTCGTATACACCGCGGGATTTCATTCCTACTACGCGGTTTTCTACAATATCAATGATGCCGATTCCGTGTTTCCCGCCCAGCTTGTTCAGTTCCATGATGATCTCAGAAACTTTCATAGACTTTCCGTTAAGCGTTTTCGGAATGCCGGCTTCAAATGTCATAGTTACATATTCGGGTTCATCCGGCGCTTTCTCCGGGGATACGCTTAAGACAAGAAGATCGTCATAATTTGGTTCTACAGACGGATCCTCCAGTTCCAGACCTTCGTGGCTGATGTGCCAGAGGTTGCGGTCGCGGCTGTAGCTGTGTTTTGTATCAAAAGGCAGGTCGATGCCATGCTTTTTGCAATATTCGATTTCATCCTCACGGGACTGCATTGTCCAGATATCGGTCATGCGCCACGGTGCAATGATCTTAATATCCGGTGCAAGAGCCTTGATGCCAAGTTCAAAACGGATCTGATCATTTCCTTTTCCTGTTGCTCCGTGACAGATAGCGACAGCGCCTTCCTTTCGCGCGATTTCCACCAGCTTTTTCGCGATAGCCGGACGCGCCATGGAAGTTCCCAGCAGGTACTGGTTTTCATAGACTGCGCCTGCCTTTACGCAAGGCATAATAAAATCATCTGCAAATTCGTCTACAATATTTTCGATATATAATTTAGATGCTCCGGAGAGTTTTGCTCTTTCATCCAGGCCGTCCAGTTCTTCTCCCTGTCCGCAGTCGATGCAGCAGCATATAACGTCATAACCGAAATTTTCCTTCAGCCACGGAATGATTGCTGTTGTGTCAAGTCCTCCTGAATATGCCAAAACTACTTTTTCTTTACTCATTTCTGATAGCCTCCTGAATGTATTTGTATTAATTTTGCCATCCGCGGATACGGATGGCAGTTTTTGTTTATTTTACTGCTTGTGCAAGCTACAACCTACTATACACCAGAAGTTATAATTATGCAAGAGAAAATTATAAAAAAGAAAAATATACATAAAATGTACATATAATGCATAAAAATGCAATTCTGTTATTGGAAAATGCATAAATATCTGTGCCGGAATATTTGATGAACTGTGTGTCCGTTGCAGTATCTGGCCGGCTTCAATTTCCCGATGTGTCAGAGATGACTCTGCGTACGGATCTGAAAGTTCTGGATGAGGAGAAGAAGATCCTGCGTGTCCACGGAGGCGCGAAATCCGTGCGGGTCATTATCGGGACCGATGATTTTTTAAACCGTAAATCAGTCGCAATATTACGGAAAAAGAGGAGATTGCCAAAAAAGCCGCAGAGCTGCTTCATCCGGACACAACATTTTTCTGGATTCAGGATCATGTGGATCTGCAATAGCAGACTGCGTGGGCCTGATTTTTTTGTGCGTTAAAATTTCGTTTTTTTAGGAGAAGACATAAGAGAGAAAACGAGGGCACCGATTTCAGCAGACAGGCATAAACTGAGATATGGGAGTTGAAAATGAACCGGAACGAAGGTGTTCCGGCTAAAGGAGCAGTGATTTTATGATATCGATCAGCCTTTGCATGATAGTAAAGAATGAGGAGGATATACTGGCCAGGTGTCTGGACAGTGTAAAAGAGCTGGTAGATGAAATTATAATAGTAGATACAGGATCGACGGACGGCACAAAAAAGGCGGCAGCACAGTACACTGATAAGATCTTTGATTTTGTGTGGCAGGATGATTTTGCCGCGGCAAGAAATTTTGCTTTCCGGAAAGGGAGTAAAGCTTACCTGATGTGGCTGGATGCAGATGATGTGATACCTGTAAAAGAAGCGGAAAAATTCAGAGAAATGAAAAAAAGCATATCAGAGAATGTGGATGTAATTATGATGCCCTATGCTGCAGCCTTTGATGAATCCGGAAATAGCATATTCACATATTATCGGGAGAGAATTGTGAGAAATGGTGCCGGATATATGTTTAAAGGACGGATACATGAAGTTATCCCTCCATCCGGTAAGATATTTTATTCTGATATACAGGTTGAGCACAGAAAAGCAAAGGCAGGTGACAGCGGCAGAAATCTGAGAATCTATGAAAATATGAAGCTGCAAGGAGAAGCATTTGACAGCAGAGCCCTCTATTATTATGGGAGAGAGCTGATGTTTCACAGAATGTATAAAAAGGGAGCGGAGGTTTTGGAAGATTTTCTCCAACGCACGGATGGATGGGTGGAAAACAGGATAGATGCCACACGCCAGCTTGCAGCATGTTATTACGCAATAGGTGAGGATGAGAAGGCATTCAGCTCTCTGACACGTGCATTTGCATTTGATGTTCCGAGAGGAGAGACCTGCTGCGACATAGGGAGACATTTTATGGACAGGGGAAAATACAAGCAGGCGGTTTACTGGTATACGCAGGCTCTCAGCGCGAAAAAGGCAACACAATCCGGCGCATTTATAGAGGAAGAGTGTTACGGTTTCCTTCCTGCAATATCATTATGCATATGTTATGACCGGATGGGAGACAGAGAACAGGCATATCAATATAATGAACTGGCTGGAAGCTACAAACCGGAGTCGCCGTATTATTTGAAAAACAGGGAGTATTTTTCCCGCATTCAGGGAGAAATCCGGGAGATCGGACAGAAGCGCGCGGCAGACGGGCAAAAACAGAATCCTAACATATAATGATTATGAAAGGAGGAGAGAAAGTATGATTTGGTTTAGAAAGAAACGAACGAAAGAAAGTGAAATACAGGAGCAATCGAGTGAAAAACAGGAGGAAGCTGTTTCTGCCCAGGGAAGCGGACGGTGCCAATGGACTCCGTTTGGATGTCATCAGCCCTGTCCCCCGCGTCCCTGTGGATGCAGCGGCTCTATGGGTCCGACGGGTCCAACGGGTCCGACTGGTCCGACGGGTCCAACGGGTC
>DWZZ01000007.1 GCA_019117305.1 Candidatus Mediterraneibacter merdigallinarum
TGGCCGCGGTGCCGGGACCTTTCGGAAGCGGCAAGACAGTAATCCAGCACCAGCTTGCGAAATGGGCGGAAGCCGATATTGTGGTTTATATCGGATGCGGTGAGCGGGGCAATGAAATGACAGATGTGCTGAATGAATTCCCGGAGCTGAAAGATCCGAAGACAGGGCAGCCCCTGATGCAGCGGACGGTTCTTATTGCCAATACTTCTGATATGCCTGTGGCTGCCAGGGAGGCGTCTATTTACACGGGAATTACCATTGCAGAATATTTCCGGGATATGGGCTACTCTGTGGCACTGATGGCAGATTCTACATCCCGGTGGGCCGAGGCGCTCCGGGAGATGTCCGGCCGTCTGGAAGAAATGCCGGGAGAGGAAGGTTATCCGGCTTATCTGGGAAGCAGGCTCGCCCAGTTTTATGAGAGGGCGGGGCACGTAATTGCTCTCGGAAAAGAAGGGCGGGAAGGCGCCCTTTCTGTAATCGGCGCTGTATCTCCTCCGGGAGGCGATACATCAGAACCGGTATCTCAGGCAACACTGCGTATCGTGAAAGTCTTCTGGGGACTGGATTCAGATCTGGCGTACAAACGGCATTTCCCGGCGATTAACTGGCTGAACAGCTATTCCCTGTATCTGGACGATATGGAAAAATGGTTCAACGCCGAAGTGGCGCCGGACTGGATGGAAGGAAGACAGAAAATGATGACTCTTCTTCAGGAAGAGGCTGAGTTGGAAGAAATCGTAAAGATGGTGGGAATGGATGCCCTTTCTCCGGGGGACCGGCTGAAAATGGAGGCGGCCCGTTCTATCCGGGAGGATTTCCTGCATCAGAATTCTTTCCATGAGATAGATACGTATACTTCACTGAAGAAACAATATATGCTGATGAAACTTGTAAATGCTTTTTATGACAGAGCCGGCGATGCTCTTTCGCAGGGGGCTTCTCTGAGAAAATTGATTTCCATGCCGGTGAGGGAACAGATCGGACGCTTCAAATACGTGCGGGAGGAAAATCTGGATGAAGAGTACCGCAGGACAGACGAAAATCTGAGCGCACAGATTGCCAATGCATTTGTAAAGGAGGAACGGTAAATGCCCAAAGAGTACAGAACCATACAGGAAATAGCCGGACCGCTGATGCTGGTGCGCGGCGTGGATCATGTGACTTACGACGAACTGGGAGAGATCGAACTGGCCGGCGGCGAGACCCGCCGGTGCAAGGTGCTTGAGGTCAATGGAACTGATGCGCTGGTACAGCTTTTTGAAAGCTCCGCAGGAATTAACCTGTCCAACAGCAAGGTGCGTTTTCTGGGCAGGAGCATGGAGCTGGGCGTATCGGAGGACATGCTGGGCCGGGTCTTTGACGGACTGGGACGTCCGATTGATGATGGGCCGGAGATTCTTCCGGAAGCCCGTATGGATATTAACGGCCTTCCGATGAATCCGGCGGCCAGAAGCTATCCGGAAGAGTTTATCCAGACAGGCGTATCCGCCATCGACGGACTCAATACCCTTGTCCGGGGACAGAAGCTGCCTATCTTTTCTGCTTCCGGCCTGCCTCACGCACAGCTGGCGGCGCAGATCGCAAGACAGGCGAAAGTGCTGGGAACGGATGAAAATTTCGCCGTTGTATTCGCTGCCATGGGTATTACATTCGAGGAGTCCGATTTCTTTATCGAGAGTTTCCGGGAAACCGGCGCCCTGGACAGAACAGTTCTTTTTATCAATCTGGCCAACGATCCGGCCATTGAGCGGATCGCCACACCGAAAATGGCGCTGACTGCGGCTGAGTATCTGGCTTTTGAAAAAGAGATGCACGTGCTTGTTATTCTGACAGATATTACAAACTATGCAGACGCCCTCCGGGAAGTGTCCGCGGCCCGCAAAGAAGTGCCGGGAAGAAGAGGATACCCCGGATATATGTACACGGATCTGGCTTCCATCTATGAGAGAGCCGGCAGACAGAACGGGAAAAAAGGAAGTATTACCATGATTCCCATACTTACCATGCCGGAGGATGACAAAACCCATCCTATTCCCGACCTGACAGGATACATTACAGAAGGACAGATTATCTTAAGCCGTGAGCTTTACCGGAGAGGAATCATGCCGCCCATCGACGTGCTGCCCTCCCTGTCCCGTCTGAAAGATAAGGGGATCGGAGAGGGAAAGACAAGAGCAGATCACTCCAATACAATGAACCAGCTCTTCGCCGCCTATGCCCGCGGAAAAGACGCAAAAGAACTGATGGTGATCCTCGGAGAGGCGGCACTGACAGAAATTGATCTGATGTATGCAAAATTCGCTGACGCATTCGAGCAGGAATACGTATCTCAGGGATACCATACAGACCGGAGCATCGAAGAAACACTGGATATCGGCTGGAAACTTCTCCGTATGCTTCCACGGACCGAACTCAAACGAATCGACGACAAATATTTAGACCAGTATTACGGAAATACAGCAAAAGAATAAAATATTCAGACTACTCACAGAAAAGGGGACGAACCCCTTTCCTGTGAGTAGTCTGAAAATTCTGACAAAGCGGGCGGGGCCGGTGTACTTATGGGAACTGCAGAACTCCTGTCCCGCAGGACCTGCAGGGCACAGAAAGGAGGGAGCCTTTTGGCGGCAAAACATGTAAATCCTACGCGGATGGAGCTGACAAGGCTGAAGAAGAAACGGGTCACAGCAATCCGGGGCCATAAGCTGTTAAAAGATAAACGGGATGAGCTGATGCGTCAGTATCTTGATCTGGTCCGGGAGAATATGGAGGTGCGGAAAAAAGTAGAAGCGGGTATCAGATCCGCCAACCGTAATTTTGTAATTGCTAAGGCGGGAGTGTCCGAGGCTGCTCTGAATACAGCGCTGATGGCTCCAAAACAGGAAGTAAATCTGGAGGCCGGCGAGAAGAATGTTATGAGTGTGGACGTCCCGGTATTTGAGTACACCACAAGAACGGCAGATGAAAATGATATCTATTCTTATGGGTTTGCGTTCACATCCAGCGACCTGGATGGAGCGGTAAAATCTCTGGCGGATATCCTGCCAGAGATGATACGCCTTGCAGAGTGTGAAAAGGCGTGCCAGCTGATGGCGGCAGAAATCGAAAAAACAAGAAGACGCGTAAATGCGCTGGAACATGTAATTATTCCGGAGACAGAGGAAAAAATCAAGTATATTACAATGAAACTGGATGAGAACGAAAGAAGCACCCAGATCCGTCTGATGAAAGTAAAGGATATGATGCTGGAAGAAACACATCATTACAGTGAACGGGAGTGAAATTTGTATTTGTGAGAGAGGAAACTTCCGCCGGGGAGTCCGGGTATGGTGCCGGAGAGCTCACT
>DWZZ01000086.1 GCA_019117305.1 Candidatus Mediterraneibacter merdigallinarum
CTTCCCGGAAAGAAACAATAATGTAATCGAAAAAATATATCTGGCCATTATCTTTTCTTTTATTCTTAACATGATACTGGCCGGAACGTACTGGGGAAGACATACGGCGCAGCGGATCCAGGTGGAGAAAATGCTGGGATTTTCTTCTCCGAAGATCCTGCTCTCGGTGCTGACCGAATATCTGAAGATCGCGCTGGCCGCTCTGGCTGCGGCGGGAGCGCTGATCGGCGTACTGATCCTGTTCCGCCTGATCGTAGCGCTGAAACTGACAGATTTTCTGCTTGTTGTCTGCGGCATCATAGCTGGTGAAATGCTGATCGCGGGGGCAGGCCTGACTTTCCGTATCGGGAGCAGGAAGATCTCACTGAAAAGGGCGTGATTTTGATGAAGGTTGATATTAAAGAGATCATAAGGGGTGAGGAATAATGGCATATATCGAAGCGAAAAATATTCATAAGACATTTGGCAAAGGGGATGCCGCAGTGCACGCACTCCGGGGAGCGTCTCTGTCGGTGGACAAGGGAGAGATGGTAGCGGTTATGGGAAAGAGCGGTTCCGGCAAGTCCACCCTGCTCAATATCCTGGGCGGTCTGATGACTATGGATGAAGGCGAGCTGCGGGTAGGAGGAAAGAAGGTGGATTTCCGCAAAAAGAAATATCTGCTTAACTACCGGAGACGGGAAGTGGGATTTGTAGTTCAGTATTTTGCCCTTATCGACGATATGAACGTGTATAAAAATGTGTCCCTGCCTCTCAGATACCAGGGAATCCCGAGAGCAAAAATCAAACAGAGGACCACAAAGATGCTCCGCAATCTTGGAATTGAGGAGAAGGCAAAGGCCTATCCCGGCGAGCTCTCCGGCGGCCAGCAGCAGAGGGCGGCCATAGCAAGAGCCCTTGTGAAAAATGCCAAGATCATTCTGGCCGATGAGCCTACCGGAGCGCTGGATGAAGATACGGGAAATGATGTGATGAAGCTTTTCCAGAGACTGAAGATGAAGGACCGGGCTATCATTATCGTTACCCATGACAGTAAGGTGGCGGAATACTGCGACCGGATCGTTTATCTGAAAGACGGGGCGAATGTGTAAAAACAGGATGCCATTTTGATGCCTGAATATGCTAATATAAAAACAGTCCGTTTTCATACCGGAAAACGGGCTGTTTTTGCTGTGTAACAGATCAGAGTAAAGGGGAGAAAAAGGTGATCAGAATACTTATTGCAGAAGACGAGGCGCCCATTGCGAATCTGGTGAAGCTGAGTCTGAAAAAAGCGGGATATTTGTGCGACTGTGCGTCTGACGGGGAAGAAGCGGCGGAGAAGATCGGCACAAAGGCTTATGATCTGATTCTGCTGGATGTGATGCTTCCGAAAATTGACGGATTTGAGCTGATGGAATACATCCGGCCGCTGGGAATTCCGGTAATCTTCCTTACGGCGAAGAATGCGGTAAGTGACCGTGTAAAAGGGCTGCGGATGGGGGCGGAGGACTATATCGTAAAGCCTTTTGAGATTGTTGAGCTGCTGGCCCGGGTGGACGTAGTCCTGCGGAGATACCGGCTTTCGGAAGAAGAGATCCATATCTGCGGACTGGATATAGACACCCGTTCCATGCGTGTGACAAGGGAGGGACAGGAGATTGCCCTTACCAGAAAGGAGTATGAGCTTCTTCTGTTTTTCGCCCGCAATCCGAATACGGCCCTGTTCCGGGAGACCATCTATGAGAGAGTGTGGGGCGGGGAATTTGAATACGGAAGCAAGACGGTGGACCTGCATGTCCAGAGACTGCGGAAAAAAGTGGGCTGGACCCGGGAGCTGCAGGCGGTAAATAAAGTGGGTTACCGGCTGGAGGTGAAGGAATGAAATTCAGACTGAAGATTACCTTCTGTATGCTGGCGCTTCTGAGCATTCTGTTCGGAATCGGAGGCAGCGTGCTGATTGTCAGTTCTTTTCAGGACACGATGAAGCAGGAGAAGGTGACGGCGGAGAATACTTATAAAATGCTTCAGTATACGCTGCAGATATCCGGAGTTCAGAAACTTCTCTCAGAGACCGGCGATATCCGGAATGTGATCGGACAGAGCATCAGACAGAACGGAGGATACTGGGACGATATCCTGCTGACGGCAGACGGGAAGGAGATATACAGCAGCGGAAAAGAGACAGACTTTTTAAGAATACAGGATTTTGCAGAGCAGGGGATATATCCGGAAGAAGGGACAGGGATCATTGTATCGGTCCGGGATGGCAGCGGGGAAAATAACCTCTGCGCGGCCGGTACATTTACAGCGGGAGACCGGCAGTTTTCTCTGACGGCGGCCCGGGATATTTCGGATCTGTATCGCAACCGGGACCGGATGCAGGAAGTGTACCGGATTGTATTTGCCGTTCTGGTGCTGCTGTGTGCTGTTCTGGCCTACAGCATGGCGCTGTTTCTGACAGCTCCCCTGTCCCGGCTGGCCAGGGGAGCCCGGGAAATCGGAAAAGGCAATTTCGCCTTCCGCTCCCGGCTGTGCTCAGACGACGAGGTGGGCAGCCTGTCCAGGGATTTTGACCGTATGGCGGGTCAGATTGAAAAAAATGTCCGGGAGCTGAGAGAGGCGGTAGCGCGTCAGGAACGGTTTGTGGGGAACTTTACCCATGAACTGAAGACGCCTATGACTTCGGTAATCGGATACGCGGATCTGCTGCGGAGCCGGGAGTTAAGCGACGAGGAGAGACGGGAAGCGGCGGACTATATCTTCCGGGAGGGAAAACGGCTGGAGCGTCTGTCCCTGAAACTGCTGGATATCTATGCGGCGGAGCAGGCCGAGGTCTCCCTGTCACCGCACAGTCCCGGAAGAATTGTGGAGGATATAGCAGATCATCTCGGGCCGGGACTGCAGGAACGGGAGATTGTACTGACTGCCCGGTGTGAGAAAGGAACCTGCATGCTGGACCCGGATCTGTTCCGCTCTCTGGTGCTGAATCTTGTAGACAATGCCGGGAAGGCACTGGGATCCCGGGGACATATCCGGGTGACCGTAAGGATGACCGATGCGGGATGCCGGCTCTGCGTGGAAGACGACGGGCCGGGAATTCCCGGAGACGCCAGGGAACATCTGACAGAAGCCTTTTACCGGGTGGATAAGAGCAGGTCAAGAAAACAGGGCGGCGCAGGTCTGGGACTGACTCTGTGTGAGAAAATCGTGAAGCTTCACAATGGGGAGCTCTCTTTTGAAAGTGAGGAAGGGAGAGGTACAAAAGTGACGGCTGAGCTGAAAGGAGGACGCTGTGAAAAAGAGAATGAAAATAATAAGCCTGTCTGCTTTGCTTCTCTGCGTGATTCTGGCGGCGGGAGTTCTGATGCCGGAAGCCGCGGTGCGGATTGCGGACAGACAGAGTGAAAACAAACAGGAAGAATTTGAGACGGGCACGGTGTCTTCCTTCAGTCTGACGGACCGTCTCAGGCTTGCGGACGCCTATGACCAGGAGATGTATGTTGATGTGGCAGACGGAACCATACTTGAGCGCGGCGATGCGGAACAGATTGCGGACAAAATAACAGAGGAGCTGGCCCTTTACGGAATTGTGGATCCTGTATCCTGCGAAGAACGCTCCGCAGCTCCTTTTATGGCTGTTTCGTCGGAAAATCTGGATGTTGCGCTGCTCTGGAGATGTACACTGTCAGACGAATACGGGGTCAGAATGACCGTTATTATTGACGATGAGAGCGGGAAAATGCTTGAGTTTCTGTATTATGGAAGCAGCGATGCGACGCCGGTGAATGAGTCAGGCACTGGGGATATAGGAGCAGAGGCAGAAAAGATGCGTCAGTTCTGCGAGGATTACTACGGATTAAAGGCAATCGGAGGAGAATACGAAGAAGATACGGATTACGTCAGTGTCCCTTCTGCACAGGTATCATTTATTGATGAAAAAGGAAGCAGAATTACCCTTCATTTTTCACTGGATCCATGGATGAAAGCCTGCTGGTGGAGTTAATGAAAATGATGCTGTTCTGATGCCGGAAGATTGCCGGAAGTAAGACATGCCGGGATACAATGCTGTTCAGAAAACAACAGCGGGGTGAACAGCATGTCTTACAGAAGAACGGCGGAAGGCCGTACAAGAATACCAAAACGATATGGAACAAACAGGATGAAACGAAAAAAAATTGCGCTTATAAAAGCAGGAATGGCAGCAGCCGCGGCAATAGCGGGCGCAGTGCTTCTGCTTTTCGGCAGTGTGGAGCTTTACCGGGCAGGCGGAAGTCTGATCAGGATGCTGTCCCGGAACAGTGAAAAATATGAAACAGCTGTCGTTCCTGCCGATCAGACAGAGGAAGAAGAACGGCAGGACAGCTCACAGGCGGAAGAAGAGCAGCGGCAGGTCTCATATCAGCCGGAGGAATGGAATCTGGTTCTTGTAAATCCATGGAATGAGATCCCGGACGGGTATGAAGTGAATCTGACTCAGCTGAGAAACAATCAGGCTATTGATACGAGATGCTATCCACAGCTTCAGCAGATGATGGACGACTGCAGGGCGGAGGGGCTCAATCCTCTGATCTGCGCGTCTTACCGCACGATGGAGAAACAGCAGGAGCTTTTTGAAGATAAAAAGCAGCGTGTTATCGCGGAAGGCTGTCCGGAAGATAAAGCGGATGAAGAAGCGGCAAAAACAGTGGCCATGCCCGGAACAAGCGAGCATCAGCTCGGACTGGCAGTGGATATTGTGGACATGGGATATCAGCATCTTGACACGGCTCAGGAGAATACGCCGGTACAGAGATGGCTTATGGAGAACAGCTGGAAATATGGATTTGTTCTCCGCTATCCTACAGAGAAAAGCGAGATCACAGGGATTATTTATGAGCCCTGGCATTACCGGTATGTGGGAAAGGCAGCGGCAAAAGAAATGTACAGGAAGAATCTGTGCCTGGAAGAATATCTGGCGCAGGATTCTGTTTTTCAATGAATTTTCAATCTTTCCTGGTAAAATAAAAGGCAGGAGGTGCCGATATGAGACTTTTACTTGTGGAAGACGAAAAAAGAATGGCGGAGGCTCTGTGCGAGCTGCTGCGGCTTGAAAAATATGACGTGGATCATTATGCGGACGGGCCGGAAGGACTGGACGCGGCTCTGACAGGCGCGTATGATCTGATCATTCTGGACGTCATGCTGCCGGGAAAAAACGGATTTGATATTGCCCGGGAAGTCCGGAAGAACGGGGTGAAAACGCCTGTTCTGATGCTGACGGCGAAAAGCGAAGTGGATGATAAAGTTACAGGTCTGGACTGCGGAGCCGACGATTATCTGACCAAACCGTTTATGACAAAGGAGCTGCTGGCCCGGCTGCGGGCCCTTGGCAGACGGAACAGGAATACCGTGGACGGCGCCCTCAGATACGGAGATCTTACGCTGAATAAAGAGAACGCCACTCTGACCTGCGGGGAAAACAGTGTAAGGCTCAGCGAAAAGGAAGCGCATATACTGGAATATCTGATCGCCAACCAGGGGCAGATCCTGACCCGTGAACAGCTGGCAGTGAAGATCTGGGGTTATGACAGTGATACCGAATACAACAATGTGGAAGTGTATATGTCCTTTACCCGCAAAAAACTGAACTTCGTAAAGTCAAAGGCGGAGATAAAGGCAGTGCGGGGAATCGGATATGAACTGAGGTACGGCCATGTTTAAAAAATCCAGAAGAAAAATTGTCGCGGCAGTCCTTTTTGTTCTTGTACTTGTCCTTTCCGGCACTTTCTGTGTAATCTATCTGGCCAGTTATGTGGATATGACCAATGAAAACCGGAAGCTTCTGGAGCAGTATGTAAATACATATTCACTGCAGGAACCGCAGTTAAATGATCCGTTCGAAAAGGGAGTGTCCGGAACCGGCGGCGCCGGAGAAGAAGACTCCGGAATTGATGACGCCGGAGATGGAGGCCCTGAAACGCATCTCCCGGGAGACGAAAGCTTTGACGGGAGCACGGATCCCGGCGGCGGGCGGGGCGGCCGCCGCGGAGAACCGCCGCTTCTGGAACTTTCTACATTTTATTCGGTTGTGATATCAGAAAGCGGACAGGTAATCAAAGTCGATACTGCAGATATATCCTCACTGGACGAAGAGGGGCTCAGCGAACTGGCCCTTGAGATTGCTGAAAGCGGGGAGAGCGACGGCGTCAGAAACAACCTGATCTACCGTATGGAGGATAAAGGAGATTATACGCTGGTCGCATTTCTGGATAACACGGTTGTGCTGGAGAATGTGGAAACGCTGATCAGCTATACTCTGGTTTTCGGCGGCGCGGCTCTGGTGATTTTGTTCTTTCTGTCCCGTTATCTTGCCGGGAAGATCGTCTCGCCTCTGGAAGAGAGTTATCTGAGTCAGAGGCAGTTTATATCGGACGCGGGCCATGAACTGAAAACGCCGGTTGCGGTGATCAATGCCAATCTTGAACTCCTTTCCAGGGAAATCGGCGAGAATCAGTGGCTTTCCAATATTCAGTATGAAAATGAAAGAATGTCTGCGCTGGTCATACAGCTTCTGGAGCTGGCCCGGGCAGAAAATGTGACGCCGCAGATGGAGTTTCTTGATCTGAGCCGGCTTGTCTATGGCGAAACCCTTCCTTTTGAGACAGTAGCCTATGAAAAGGGGCTGACGCTGAACAGTGAAATCGCTGAAAATGTCTGTGTCAGCGGCAATAGCACACAGCTGAAACAGCTGGTATCCATATTAATCGATAATGCAGTCCGGCA
>DWZZ01000087.1 GCA_019117305.1 Candidatus Mediterraneibacter merdigallinarum
CTTCCCGGAAAGAAACAATAATGTAATCGAAAAAATATATCTGGCCATTATCTTTTCTTTTATTCTTAACATGATACTGGCCGGAACCTACTGGGGAAGACATACGGTACAGAGGATCCAGGTGGAAAAAATGTTTGGATTTTCCGGCGGGCAGGTGATATTGTCTATCCTGGCAGAGTACTTTAAGATCGCTTTCTTTTCCCTGATGCCGGCCGGTATACTGATTTTCATTGGTGTTCTGACCCGGATTATTGCATCAGGATGGATCGAACTGGTAGCAACGGCGGGAATCATTATTTTAGGTGAATTTGTGATCGTATGCGTGGGTTTAATGCGGTATATCTGGAGCAGAAAGATATCGCTGAAAAGGGTGTGAAGCTATGGGAAATTTATTTGATGAACTCAGGTATAATATAAAGAACAGCGTATTCGTTAATGTGATCCTGATTATTCAGTTCATTCTGTTTTTCTGGCAGAGCACTATGATTCTGAGTTATTTTCTGGATATGCCTTTGTATGAATTTCCATGGAATATACCGGGCGATACAACATATTACAGTCTGACATATTCTTTTTCGAATGAAGAGGGAAAAGAAGCAATGCGGACTCAAGGCAGCAACCCGGACTATATCTCAAATCAGGCGAAAGTATACGCTGAACTGCATGAAAATCCGGATTTGCATTTTATGACATTCAGTAATATGGTGGCGATATCGGTGGAATATGAGACACTGCGGGAGAATTTTACAGATCAGGAGCTTCTGGACTTTTTTTGTGATTCAGAATATCCGGGACAGTACAATCCGGCTGACACACCGCCGGAAACACTGACTGCTCCATCTTATATCGAGGAAGTTATTACTAGATATGAGACAAAGATATGCAGGATGGATCAGCAGGCAATGGAGCATTTCAAGTTCCAGATAGAAGAGGGAAGACTGCTGGAGGAAGAGGATTTCGATTTTACTTGGGGACAGAAAATAATCCCTGTTCTTGTGGGAAGT
The DNA here is from genome assembly GCA_019117305.1 of Candidatus Mediterraneibacter merdigallinarum. Classification (GTDB taxonomy): domain Bacteria; phylum Bacillota; class Clostridia; order Lachnospirales; family Lachnospiraceae; genus Mediterraneibacter; species Mediterraneibacter merdigallinarum. The sequence goes on from DWZZ01000087.1 coordinate 1,005, forward strand.
GCATATGGTAGTGGCTTTGATATTGGGGACAGGCTGGCCGCGGATATGTACGGCACGGGCGTAGAGCTGGAGGTAGTTGGAATCCTGAAAGCGGATACGGTGATTTATACAGATGAGATTTATACGCTATCGGCCGAGCCTTATTCTTTGGATTATGCGATCATTCTCCCGTTTTTTTATATTACCGATCCACCGGAAAATGAAGATCAGAGATTTCTGGCAGAGGCTAATTATGATGAGGCATTTCAGAGCGGTATGATTGCGGTGGATAAGGATACTCCCACGTCAGAAGTGAGAAGGATCGAAAAAGAACTGAATCAGATTTTTGTAAAGAACGGATTATATGCGGTGTCTACGGATGTCAGTACTTACGGGCTGGATATTTTCCGGACGGAATCACAGGAAACTCTGGAGATTCTTCTGGGGGCAAGCGTCCTGGTGGGCGCGCTTACGATTTCTGGAATCTGTATGAGCATCATCACGAAATTAAACCGGAACCTGAAGCGATATGGTACCGAGATTATGAACGGGCAGTCCGTTGGCACGATTCTGGCAGCGTTTCTGCTGGAAATCCTACTTGTAATCGCTGCCGCCATGATGTTTACCGTATGGAAATTTATGGATCTGATTCAGCTGAATCCGGTGTTTCTGCTGGTGATTCTGGCATTGGCGCTGTTTTCCGTGCTGATCGTATCGGCAATATTTATCCGGAAACTTTTGAAGGTTGATATTGAAGAGATCATAAGGAGTGAGGAATAGTGGCATACATAGAAGCAAAAGATATTCATAAAACGTTCGGCAAAGGAGATGCCGCGGTTCATGCGCTCCGGGGTGTATCTCTTTCGGTGGACAAAGGCGAGATGGTAGCGGTTATGGGAAAGAGCGGTTCCGGCAAGTCTACGCTTCTCAATATCCTGGGCGGTCTGATGACAATGGATGAAGGCGAACTCTATGTTGGCGGGAAGAAGGTAGATTTCCGGAAAAAGAAATATCTGCTCAACTATCGCCGCAGAGAAGTGGGATTTGTGGTTCAGTATTTCGCTCTGATTGATGATATGAACGTATATAAGAATGTTTCTCTGCCTTTGCGATACCAGGGAATTCCGAGAGCAAAAATTAAACAGAGGACGACAAAAATGCTCCGGCATCTGGGAATTGAAGAAAAGGCAAAGGCTTATCCCAGTGAGCTGTCCGGCGGTCAGCAACAGAGGGCGGCGATTGCCAGGGCGCTTGTTAAAAATGCCAGAATTATCCTGGCCGACGAGCCCACCGGGGCGCTGGATGAAGGAACCGGGGATGATGTGATGAAGCTGTTCCAGCGTCTGAAGAAGAAGGACAGAGCGATTATTATTGTAACCCATGACAACAAAGTGGCAGAGTATTGTGATCGGGTCGTGTATCTGCGGGACGGGATGAATGCGAGGAGGGATATACAATGAAAAAGAAATGGATTATGTTGATTGCGGTGTCAATGCTGGCTGTCCTGTTGGCGGCCTGCGGAAAAGATTCCAAAGATTCTGCTGACGATCAGAAAGACGGCACTACCCTGGAAGATCTGGAGTCTTATCTTCTGGATGAAGGCGTGCTGTCCGGGGAAAAAGCGGAGGCGGACGTGGAACTGATGCGGGCAGAAGACGGGGTGAAGTATGCGGATTCCAATGTTGAGATTTATGAGTACGATATAAATTCCGATACGTATAATAGTCTGGCAGAAGGAGCAAGCGTAGGATTTGACAATGCGGGCCCCTTTTCAGCGAAAGCTGTAAACGGGAAATATGTTCTGATCGCTACCGGAGAAGTATCGCAGGAACTCGTGGACGCATTTAAGAATTTTAATAGATAAGAACCTTACCGGGCCGGGAATTCCTGAGCGGACTCCCGGTCTTTTTATGCGCCCGGCGGGCGCACGTTCTAACGGGTGAAAGTCCCAGATCCGCCCGGCAGTGGGAAAGTGTAGCCAATGGCAAGGGCGTCATCGTGAGAAAGGGGGCTGAAGGAAGCCGGAGGCAAACTACTGGCCTGTAAAAGTTGTCCGGATAGGCTGTGAAGCGTGGATGAGGTTGCAAAACAAACGAGACACTTTTCCTCAGTCGTATCAGGAACGGGCCGAAGGAAGATATGCCGGAAAAGGATACCGGCAATTACTCATAGATAATTATATTGCTATCTTCAAGATTGATGAATCAAAGAAAACCGTCCATGTTGTGACTGTACAGTATCAGGGGCGGAATGTATAAAGAAGAGCCAGAGGAATGAAGAAATACTCTGGCTCTTCTTCTGTCTGAAGACAGGCAGGATTCCCTTTTATACCAGAAGCTCGAAATAACTATAAAAGAGAAGCATTATGATAAGGCAAACTGTGGGAAAAGAAATATAAAATCTTTTAATAGACTGATACAAGGATACAGAAAAGATACAGTTCT
>DWZZ01000088.1 GCA_019117305.1 Candidatus Mediterraneibacter merdigallinarum
ACAAATATCTCTACACCTATGACAAGCTATTCTCCAAACCTGCTCTTCTTCATCATCTCCAAATGCAAAATCCCAACAGGATTGCTGTTTTATTTCTGGATTTTCTAAAGCATTTACAGGACAAATATCAACACATAAGTTACAATTATTACAAAGAGGTTCTTTCATTTTATCAGGCTCAAGATTCTGTTCGCATAACACTGCTCCTAACCAGACCATACTTCCAAACTCTGGCGTTATTAACAAAGAATGCCTCCCTATTGTTCCCAAGCCCGCCGCTTGAGCTATATGTTTTTGCGAAACAATAGAACGCCATCTGTTAGTTTTTTTATCCCATTGGCTTTCATTTGTAGGAATAGGAACACATACTATCTGGTTCTTTTCCATTTCAATACAAAAATCTAGAGCTATCGCATCCATTTTTGACGTGATAGAATTTCTTACCCTTGTATATGGAATATTAGACTTGCAATTAAGTGTTCCTACTGGAAATCTGCAACCAAAAGAAATTACCGATTTGCAAGTCGGAAGTGCATCTAAAGGATGATAGCCTTTCGGTGCATTATCAAACCTATCTATACTTGCTATACCACACAAATCTGCACCTAACGCAAACATTATTTCCTTTATCCTTTTACTATCCAACATACAATATCCCCTCCGCAAATTCCAATCTGTCGACCTAGTTTTACTTCATTATATCATTCGTTTATTTCCCTGTCATTGTCTTTCTTGCCCATACGAAAAGGAGCGGAACATCATCTGTCCACTCCCTTTCCAAGTACTTCCTATGATTTATTACTTCACACCATATCACACCCAAATGCGAAAAAACCGCATTTATTTGTGATATGGCTCCCCATTCATAATCCGATACCCCCGGTACACCTGCTCCAGCAGTATTACCCGCATCAGCTGATGGGGAAATGTCATCTTCGAGAAACTAAGTGCATAATCCGACCGCATCAGCACTTCTTTTCCCAGTCCGATGGATCCGCCGATCACAAATGCGATGCTGCTCTTTCCCTGCACTCCCAGAGTTTCCATCTTCTCTGCAAATTCTTCCGAAGAGAGCATTTTCCCTCCGATCTCCAGAGTAATCACATACATATCATCTCTGATATATTTCAGCAGCCGCTCCCCCTCTTTCGAACGGATTGCATCTTCCACTGTCCCGCTTGCCTGATCCGGGGTCTTTTCATCTGCTACCTCTATGATCTCCAGCTTACAGTAGCGGCTCAGCCGTTTACTGTACTCTGCAATAGCGTCCCTTAAGTACTTTTCTTTTATTTTCCCTACCGTAATTACCGTAATCTTCATTGCTTCTCCTCTTTATCAATTCCCTCCTGGGCCGGACCTTCCAGCAGATTTCCCTTATAATCAAACCGGGAGCCGTGACAGGGACAGTCCCATGTCTTCTCATCCGGATTCCATGACAGCTCACATCCCAGATGGGGACATACAATGTCTACCTGAAATAACTCTCCTTCTTCCGTCTTATAAACACCTGCTTTTCCCTGAGGCGTGTCCACAATCGCTCCATGCCCCCGTTCAAGGGCAGCCGCCGTCTCATCCGGAATATGAAAAAATCTTTTCGTCAGTCCTTTTACAGCCTTTCCGGTATCTCTCATAATCTGCGGAACCTCCTCCGCCGAGAAACGGGATGGATCAAATACTGCTGAATACGGATTATCTATGCCGCATACAAGATCTCTCAGCAGCATGGCAGATATCATGGAAGAACTCATGCCCCATTTCTGAAATCCGGAAGCCACAAGCCAGTCCGGACGGTCCGGCGCATATCGGCCGATAAAAGGAATTTTATCTGCGGTAATACAGTCCTGGGCGGACCAGTACGCTGCCACACGGCAATCAGGATACAGGGCTTTTGCCTGCTCCTGCAATTTTGCGTATCTGCCGCCCTCCCGGTTTTCACCGGTCCGGTGTCCCTGGCCGCCAAGCAGAATATATCTGTCATACTGCCGGAAGGAAAGTTTATCCTCTCCATCACCTATATACATGCCATTTAATATTCCCGCCTGTTCCAGTGCAAGCACATAGGAACGTTCCTGGTGCGTTCTTGCAAAATACATCCCCGGAAAATTCACAAAAGGAAAATGGGTGGCAAAAATGATCTTCCCTGCCAGCACAGTTCCGCAGGCAGTTCTGATTCTGTTCCCCTCGACTTCTTTTACCGGGGTACTTTCATATATGTTCAGTTTTCCGGCAAGTCCTTCTATAAATTTCAGCGGATGAAATTCTGCCTGTCCGGGGAAACGGACTGCCCCCGCACATGGAACGGGAATCTCAATCTGCCTCTCAAATGACGCATCTATGCCAAGTTCCCGCGCTGATTCTGTTTCCTTTTTTAATTTTTCTTCATTCCGGGAGTACACATAAGAATCCGTCACTCTCAGATCGCACGGAATCTGCTCTTTTCCTATGATTCGTCTGTATTCTTCCACTGCAGCCTGATTTGCCTGAACATACAGCTTTGCTGTTTCTTTTCCTTTTTTCTCAATAAATGTATGACAGAACATTCCATGCTGAGATGTGATCTTTGCAGTTGTGTTCTTTGTCTGTCCGCCGCCAATCCGTTCAGCCTCCAGCAGGACGGTATGCACTCCCGCCTGTTCCAGCTGATAGGCGGCCAGGATTCCTGCCATTCCGCCGCCGATCACAGCCACGTCTGCCTCAATATCTCCGTTTAAAGTCGGCTGCTTTTCAATATTACAGGTTTTACTCCATATGGATTTCATTTCAATCCTCCCGTGAATTTTTACTTATAAGGTTTCCCATGGGAGGGGATTTATACCTGTATGGATTCTGGTATCCGGGTTTTACCGGCCTGCCTGATTTCCGGTTCCATATACATACAGTTCATGCAGAGCCCTTGTTGCGCATATATATTCCGCCTGTTTTTTCAGCGGATTTTCTTCACTTCCCTGAATCGCAAATACCTGATCAAACTCCAGACCTTTTGCAAGATAAAATGTAGTAACTGTCAGACCTTTACGGAATGCGGAACTGTTTCTGTCTACATATGACACATCTATGCCTCTGTTCTGCAGAAGGCAGTAAATATCAAATGCTTCTTCCTCTGTCATTGTAATAACCGCTGCAGTTTCATACCCGTCTTCACCCACATTCAGATTGTCCCGGACTGCAGAGAGCATCTCCTCCTCGGAGTCAAATAGCTTCTCTTCAACTTCTTTTCCATGCCGCTCCAGAAGTTCAATATCTGACACTCCGCTTATTTTTGCGGCAAATGTTGCGATCTCCCAGGTATTACGGTAACTTTTATTCATGACAACCTTACGGATATCTTTTCCGAATATTTTCGGAAGAAAATTCAGCACATCCCGCTGTTCCTTATCAAGCGTCTGAGCCCGGTCTCCCAGAATCGTCATGCGGCAGCGGAAAGTCCTGTTCAGTATCAGATACTGAAGATAGGAGTAATCCTGCATTTCGTCAATCACCAGATGCTTGATGTTCTTATGCACACTTTCTCCTGTCAGGCGGTATTTTAGATAAAGCATGGGATAAACATCTTCATACGGAATTTTTCTTCGCTCAAATGGCACATTTGAAAGAGGATCCTGCCCGCAGTATTCCAGCAGCCGGTTATAAATCTCATAGATATCCTTTGTGACATACATTCTCTCAAATTTCTTCTGAAGAAAGTCTCTGTCCTCTTCAGAAATATCCCGGCCTCTCAATGTTTCATATGCATCGATAAAATACTCCATCACCGCATCTATTCTTCTGAGAATCGGTGTTTCGTAAAATTTATCATAGAAAAGATGAATGATTTCCTGTTCCGACAGATGCATTCCCCGGAAATCAATATCCCGAAAATCCATCAGGCTGTCCTCTTCCAGCGCCAGAAATCCTTCCAGCTCACCTGCGAACTGCGCGGACTGTTTCCAGCGGAACCTTTCCTCCGCTCCCGCATCCGGGAAACGCATCATTCTCTCCAGCTGATCATATCTGTCCTCGCAGTCTGCCGCAGTATCTTTCAGCTCTCTGTATGCAAAAAGATCAAAGCTCATTTCACGGATATTTTCCTCTCCCAGTTCCGGCAGAATGTGAGAAATATAATCCGCAAACACGCTGTTTGGTGAAAGGATAAGTACATTGGAGGACCGCAGTCTGTCCCGGTCATGATACAGAAGATAGGCAATCCTGTGCAGGGCAATGGAAGTCTTCCCGCTTCCTGCCGCTCCCTGGATAACCAGAATTCTGTCTTTCGTATTGCGGATAATTTCATTCTGCTCTTTCTGGATGGTGCGGACTATATTTTTCAGCTTTACATCTCCGTTGCTGCCCAGTTCCTGCTTCAGAATCTCATCATCAATCTTTGTATCGCTTTCAAAGGCATAAATCATTCTTCCGCTGCGGATCTTGTACTGCCATTTTGTCAGAATCTCTCCTCTGATTTCACCGGCAGGGGCCTCATAGGAGGCAGGACCTTTATCATAGTCATAAAATAATCCGCTGACGGGAGCTCTCCAGTCATAGACCAGAGGAGTCATCCCTGCCCGCTCGGCAAAATTTCCGATTCCGATATAAAATCTTTCCGCTTCTTCCTCATCTTCAAAGGCAAAATCCACCCGTCCGAAAAACGGGGCATCCAGCATTCGCTCAAACCGATGCTTTAATTTCTGTTTTTCATCATTAGCATTGCTCTGCTGAAGCAGCGCCTGACGATTATCATAATCCTCGTACCCGTACTGGTCCATTTCCGCATAGTTTTCCCAGTAGTACTCATGCATGCTTTCAATATCCTTCTGTCCTTCTGCCAGATCTTTCTCTATCTCACGGAGCCGTATATTCAATTTCTGAAGTACTTCCTCCAGAAATTCTTTACCCTCAAAATTGTTTTTCTTCTCTGTCATGATATTTATTCTCCAGTCTTTTATACAGCCGGGACTGCACATTTTTTCCAAATGTGCAGTCCTCCCTGTCTTTATGCAGTCATAGTGATAGTATAACATGTATTTTTTGAAATGATATCACAATTTAGTCATAAATTTAGCTTAAAATATTGAAAGATATTTTAGGAAATGAGGTAAATCACACAATGAAAAAAGAAAATCGAAAAATGGCGCAGCAGCGCAGAGCCCAGGAACGAAAGAAAAAAGCAATACGAAAAAGGATCTCGGCAATACTTGCTGTCCTGATTCCCATACTGGTACTTGCGGCTCTCGTGGCAATCCTTATCATCTTTACTGCCCCCACTTCCTCTGACAGCTCCGGCGGAAGCGATACAGGAACTGCCGAGGACTCTTCAGGCTCCGGCAGCACAGATACAACTGATACTGCAGACTCTGACAGCGCCAATTCTTCCACAGACACATATTCTACCGATACTTCTCTCACAGTCGAGGACGGCGATACAGTCAACATTGATTATGTAGGCTCTATCAACGGCGTGGAATTTGACGGCGGGAACACGAACGGAGCCGGAACCGACCTTACCATTGGCTCAGGACTGTACATTGATGACTTTGAAGAACAGCTCATTGGCGCACATCCGGGTGACACTGTAGAAGTCAACGTCACCTTCCCCGAAGATTACGGCAACGAAGAACTGAACGGGAAAGACGCCGTGTTCGAAGTTGTAATCAATGGAATTTATGAATAAATCTGAATTTATCTGTAGCATATGACTGGAAAAGATCCGAAAATGCCAGAATACGAAGTGAAAACGAATCGTTTCCGGATAGCAGCTGCGGGAAATTTCAGCTTCGTTCCGCGTAATAATTAAAACTACAAAACCCTGAGCACAGGCTAAAAGCAGGATTTTCAATGGAAACTCACGTTCCGTTCGGACAGATCCATTGAAAATCCTAACGCCTGTGCTCAGGGTTTTAAGTTTTACTAAATTACGCTTCAAGTCGCCGAAATTTCCCGCAGCCGCTGTCCGAAAGGCGCATCCCATCGTCCGTATTCCGCCATTTTCTGTTCTTTTCCAATCGGCACTGCCGCCGATAATTTCAACTACAACCAGAAAAAACGAAGACAGAACTTTTTCGACTACGGC
>DWZZ01000089.1 GCA_019117305.1 Candidatus Mediterraneibacter merdigallinarum
CTGGCTCAGATCACATTTCCCTATAAGGGGGAAGACAAAAATGCAGTGGAGATCGACCACACTTTTGTTGACACCTCCCTCCGCGGCCAGGGAATCGCCGGAAAGCTTATGAAGGAAGTTGTAAATGAACTGGAAAGCAGAAATCTGAAAGCAGTGCCCACCTGTTCCTATGCGGCAGGTTGGTTTGAGAAACATCCGGAGTACTCTCATCTATTGAAATAAGCCGGACAAGTTCCGAATTGTTTCCGAATTCTGCCCTGCACATTGTTCTTCCACAACCGGAATGCTATAATCAGCACATCCGAACAAAAGAGCACTGCACCTGAAAGGCATCTCTTTCAGGTGTATTTTTTATGTGGAGGAACCAACATGAACAGTAAAGCGAAAAGAATCACAACCATTGCCATGCTGTGCGCTATCTCCTATGCCGTTATGGCAGTCGGACGCGTACCGGTCGTTCTGTTTCTGAAATACGATCCAAAGGATGTGATTATCACACTGGGCGGCCTGATCTGGGGACCGTTTACCGCTTTTATCGTTTCCGTAATTGTATCTTTTATTGAAATGTTCTCTGTCAGTGACACAGGTATCATCGGCTGTGTTATGAATATTCTGTCCACCTGTGCCTTTGCCTGCACCGCTTCCATAATATATAAGAAGAAGCATTCTCTGGCCGGAGCCACAACAGGACTTCTTACAGGATGTCTGGTCATGACTTCCGTTATGCTGATCTGGAATTATCTGATCACTCCGCTTTATATGGGCTATCCCCGGGAAGCTGTGGCAGAACTTCTGCTGCCCGCTTTTCTTCCTTTTAACCTGATCAAAAGCGGGCTGAATGCAGCCTTTACTTTTCTCCTGTACAAGCCGGTGATAACAGCCTTAAGAAAAAGCGGATATCTGTCCGCCTCCGGGCAGAGTCCCCGCAGACGGCATACCGGCATGATTCTTTTTTCTGTTACCGTCGCCGTCACCTGCATCCTGCTCATTCTGTCCATGAATGGTATTCTTTAGGAGAATTTATGATGAAAAAAGAAAAGAAAGATCATCCTCTTTGCATAATAACAGGAACTGTTGTCCACGGCCGGGGTATCGGTAAATTTACGGGGACACCCACAGCAAATCTGGCCCCCGCCCTGGAAACTGTCCTGCCGGAAAATGGCGTGTATATTTCAAAAATTCTCTTAGATACACAAACATATTATGGCGCAACTCATATCGGAACCCGGCCGACTGTTGACGGCAATCCGGATATTTCCATAGAAACGATTCTTCTGGATTTTCACAGAGAAATCTACGGCTGCAAAATAGAGCTGCAACTGTATCATAAGCTGCGTCCTGTAAAAGAATACAGTACTTTTTCTCTCCTTCACCGCCAGATCCAGAAAGACTGCGCCGCAGTGCGGCAATTCTGGGGGATTCCGTCTGCCTCTTCAAAACCGGGGGCAGAGTTGAAAATAAACGCAGCATCCCGCACGGTATCCGTAAACGGGCAGGAAGTATATCTGTCAGCAAAAGAATTCCAGGTACTGAATCTGCTCCACGCCAATCCGGACGCAGCCTTTACAAAAGAACAGATCTATGAAGCCGTCTGGGAAGAACCGGCAAACGGCTGCTGCCACGCAGTAGAAAACACGGTGTTTCAAATCAGGAAGAAACTCCGGCCCTTTTCCGGAGAATACGGTTTTATCCGAACGCTGACAGGATATGGCTACCGTTATGATCCCTGCCGCTGACCATCCTATACCTGTACATACAGAAACAGGCGCCGGCCTTTCAGCCTGCACCTGTTTTCCTTTCAGAATTCATATTTCTTCAGCTCACAGTTTTTTATACCGAACTTCGCGAATTCTTCATTGCTCATGTCTGTAAAATAAGACTGTACTGCCCGGGCAACTCCATTATGCGCCACGAGAAGATAGACTTTTTCGTCTGACTCTTCTTTAATTCTGTCCAGAAGATTATAGATTCTCTGGCAGAAACGGATCATGGACTCTCCCCCTTCATAACTCTGGGCAAAGCACATCTTCGCCTGCCGGAACTCCTCCCCGTCCCGTGGGGTTGACTCATACTTTCCGAAGTTCTGCTCTTTCAGCTCCGGTTCCACCCGCACGGGAACCCCTATGATATCCGAGACGTGTCTTGCCGTATCCGCCGCGCGCATCAGAGGCGAACAGATAATCTCATCAATGTGTATTCCTTCATCAAGAATTTTCCTTCCAAGCTCCTTTGCCTGTTCATGTCCCTTTTCTGTCAGCGCAATATCCGTAGCGCCGCAGATTTTATTCTCTACATTCCACACAGTCTGCCCATGACGGGCAAAATAAAAATATCCCATATCGGCTCCTTTCGTACTTTTAACCTGGTTGTTTTCATTTGCCTCATATTCTGGAACTCTTTCCGGTCTTCTCACCGGGGGAAGCGCATCCATTTTATAATTTGCAGACTATTTTAACACAAGAACTGTGTTTGAAGGAACACCACTTCTTCATTTTTTCTGCGGCCATATAAAATCCTCCGCATCAAAAAAACAGTCTTCTCAAAAACGGTCAACGAGATATAATAAGAAATATGAATGAGAAATTTTTTACACTTCCGAAAGCCAGACAGGACCAGATCGTCAACGCCGGTTTCCGGATATTTGCACATAATAGTTATAAAATAATAATACGGAAAGGCTGCAGATATGGATATTATCACTACAGAACACCTCACAAAATCATACGGCAGAAACAGGGGGATCATTGATCTGAATCTATCAGTCGGAGAGGGCGAATTCTATGGCTTTATCGGACCAAACGGCGCAGGGAAAAGTACAACAATCCGGACGCTTCTCGGACTGATACACCCCACTTCCGGCAAAGCCTCCATTATGAATATGGACGTGCAGAAAAACAAGCGGGAAATCCTTGAAAATACAGGATATATTCCATCGGAAGCTATGTTTTATTCCGGTACGACTGTGTCAGAAATACTTAACCTTTCTGCAAAGTTAAGACGAAAAAACTGCCGGGAGGAAAGCCGCAGACTCTGTGAACGGCTCCAGCTTGATCCCGGGCAGAAGACAGATGAGCTCTCGCTGGGCAACCGGAAAAAAGTATCCATTGTGAGCGCGCTCCAGCACAGTCCAAAGCTCTATATATTTGATGAACCTACAAGCGGGCTCGACCCTCTGATTCAGAAAGAATTTTTTGAAATTCTGAAAGAGCGCCGCGCCGGAGGCGCCACCATTTTTCTGTCGTCCCACATTTTATCGGAAGTGCAAAGATACTGCAGCCGGGCCGCAGTCATCCGCGAAGGAAGACTTGTCGCCTGCGGAGACATCGCGGATCTGGCCAGAACCAATGCCAGACGCGTCACGCTGACGCTTCCGGATTCCACGCTTTTTCTTAAACAGCTCAGAGAGCAGGCTGAACAGACAGGCGGGCATAAAGGCGTCCACAGAGGACCGGAAATACGGGATCTCAAAATTGAAGGGAGCTCTGTTTCTTTCCTTTATCAGGGTGATATGAAAGAACTGGTAGAGTTTCTGACTCAGATTGCTTTTACAGACATTACAATCACAGAACCGGATCTGAATGAAATCTTCATGCATTTTTACGAATAGAAAGGGGAAATTATGACACTTCTTAAGTTTGAAATGAAAAGAAACCGGACCTCGCTGGCAGTCTGGGCAGCGGCGATTGCGCTGCTCCTTATGATCTGCCTGATCATATTTCCAGATATGAAAGATCAGGTAAACGAACTGAACGCAGCCTTTTCTTCGATGGGCGGATTTACACAGGCCTTTGGAATGGACCGTCTGAACTTCGGAGAACTTATGGGATTCTACGGGCTGGAATGCGGCAATATTCTCGGTATCGGAGGTGCTTTTTTTGCTGCGTATATCGGTATAACCGCACTCGCTGACGAAGAAAAAAATCATACTGCGGAATACCTTTTCACGCACCCTGTCAGCCGCAGCCGCATTGTATTTGAAAAACTGCTGCGCATCCTGCTGCAGATTCTCATCCTGAATGCCGTCTGCATCCTGACCGCACTTTTTGTCACTGCTGCCATAGGCGAAAGATTTCAGATGAACGAGTTTCTTCTGCTTCACCTGGCCTATCTTCTGCTTCAGACAGAAATAGCTGCTGTCTGTTTCTGTATTTCTGCATTTCTCAGAAAAAGCGGCATCGGTATCGGGCTGGGGCTGGCCGCAGTCCTCTATTTTCTGAATATTATTGCCAATATTACGGAAGATGCAGAATGGCTCAAATACATTACCCCCTTCGGTTATGCCGAAGCGTCCGACATCATCACGAACGCAGAGATCAGTCCGGTGCCGGCCGCTGTCGGGTGCGCAGTAACAGCCGCGGGAATTGCCGCAGCATTTTTCAAATACTGCAGAAAAGACATTTACTGAATGGAATATATTTATCTGAATCTGTCTTCTATCTTTGCAAGATCTCCCCGGTCTTCCACCCATTCCTCTGCATATCCGCACTCACAGCATATATATTTTATCAGCGGAACTCTGTCGGCAAGTACCACAGATGATCTCAGATATATGTTATTTCCATTGGCATATCTGCCGTTATCCGGGATCCTCGCAATCCTGTCCGAACCGCACTTTGGACATCTGCCCGAATTTTTCATTTACAGCGCCTCCTTCTCAAAGATCAGGTCCATTTTACGTACGCATCCGTTTCATAACATCCCACCTCAGAATTCTTTCTTCTCCATAATGCGCCTGCTGCACAAATAAGAAATAATCAGAATAACCAGGGCTGCTGTCATAACACATATCCAGATTCCCATATCGCCCAGTCCGTTGAAAAACGCAGCCGCATTTTCCGTCCAGGATTCCGGCAGATATTCTATTCCTCCCATGATAAGAGTATAGAGAACCAGCATTATGATAACAGCAATCAGGTTGGCATACCTGGCCTTCTCAGCTTCGAACTTCAGCCGCAGCGGAATCATAAAACTGAGAAAGATGACCGCAACTGCAATATAGAGTGTTCCGCTTATAAACCAATCTGTCAGGCTGTCATGAGGAGTTGTCCGCAGAAAAGCAGCTGTCCCCACTGCCATGCCAAAGCACCAGGCAATCAGGACACTGAGAATCCCGAACACATATTTTTCTGTCACGTAGCCTCTTCTGCTTATCGGAAGGGTAAAAAGGAAAAGATATCCGCTGTCATACTCATCATAACTGATCGTACTGGTAGTAAAAAGCGCCAGGAAAATTGTAAAATATGCTGTCAGAAAAGAAGAATTCCCATCTGCAAAAATTCCAAATGCAGCGATCACTACAAATATGGCAATCAGTATCTTCCCCTGGTTTTTCATTAACTGAAAATCTTTCATCAGCAGTCCTTTCATAAATCCTCGCCTCCGATCATCATTGCAATTACTTCATCCAGATTTCCCCGTTCCACAACTATATCCGGATAATTTTCCCGGTAATACTGTTTCTGATCAGTCAGGCAGGCATAGCCGTAGTTCTCCCGTCTTACCTTCAGAATATATTCTTTGTCCAGCCGCGCAAACTGTTCCTGATCCGCCTTGATCAGGGCGTAATTATTCAGCAGAACGTCGGTATCCTCATGAAGCACAATCTGTCCTTCGTGTATCATATAGATATCGTCACACAGCCCCTCCAGATCTGTGGAAATATGGGAGCTGATCAGGATACTCCTCTCTTCATTTTCTTCCATATATTCCCGGAGAAGATCCAGCACATCCCTCCGCGCTACTACGTCAAGTCCTGATGTAGGCTCATCCAGAAGAAGAAACTCTGCGTTGTGGCTTACAGCCGCGATCACTTTTAATTTTGCCTTCATTCCGGTAGAAAAATCTTTAATCAACTTATTCTCCGGAATGCCGAATCTTCCGCACATATTTCTGAATTTTCTTTCATCAAACTCCGGATACATCGTTCTGAGAACCGGAATGATATCTTTCACACGCAGATAACCACTGAACCCGGAATTAGTCAGGGCGACCCCCATTTTCTGCCGGTCCCGGGCTGTCAGCTCAGAAGGAGATTTCCCCATAATGGAGACCTCGCCGCCATCACTGGAAATCAATCCCAGAACAGCCTTAAAGGCAGTGCTTTTTCCAGCGCCGTTCTGACCTACCAGACCGGTGATGTATCCCCGCTCCACCTTCATGGAACAGTTCAGCCTGAAATCCCCGTACGCCTTTACAAGTCCTTTTATTTCCAACATTATCTAGTCCTCCATGATCAATTCAAATAACTCCCTGATCTCTTCGTCACTCATCCCGCATCTTCTGCCTTTTTCCACTGCTTTTTCAATGCCTTCTTCTACTTCCCGGCGCTGTTCTTCCAGCATCCGCTCCGTATTTGCAGCGGCTACATATGTACCTTTCCCGTGAACCGTAACAGTAAAGCCGTCCTGTTCCAGATTATCATATGCTTTTTTTACAGTCAGTGCGCTGATTTTCAGGTCTTTTGCAAGAGTCCGGACAGAGGGGAGTATGTCACTTTCTTTCAGATCTCCGGCTGTAATCTGCGCCTTGATCTGATCCATGATCTGTTCATAAATCGGTACCATTGATGAACTGTTGATTATAATCTTCATATGTGTCCTCCTCTT
>DWZZ01000090.1 GCA_019117305.1 Candidatus Mediterraneibacter merdigallinarum
ATGAGAAAAGCAAAAATGATTGTAGACAAAGCGTTTAAAATAGCGCCTGTAGATAAAAGAATTTACGGATCTTTTATCGAGCATCTTGGAAGGGCAGTGTACGGCGGCATCTATCAGCCGGGACATCCCTCTGCGGATGAGGACGGGTTCCGGAAAGATGTCATTGAACTTGTAAAAGAACTGGAAGTGCCGATTATCCGGTATCCAGGTGGGAATTTTGTGTCTAATTTCTTCTGGGAAGACAGCGTGGGTCCCTTAAGTGAAAGAAAACCGAGACTGGAACTGGCCTGGAGAAGCCTGGAACCGAACACATTCGGCCTGGGAGAGTTTGCAAAGTGGACGAAAAAAGTCGGAGCCGATACGATGATGGCGGTTAATCTTGGAACAAGGGGAACAGCCGACGCATGTAATCTGCTGGAATACTGCAATCACCCGTCAGGTACAAAGTACAGCGATCTGAGAATCAGCCACGGCGTAAAAGATCCGTATAATATCAAACTCTGGTGTCTGGGAAATGAGATGGACGGAGAGTGGCAGCTGGGCAGAAAAACAATGGACGAGTACGGACGGCTTGCTGAGGAAACCGCAAAAGCCATGAAGCTGATTGATCCCACAATCGAGCTTGTCTCCTGTGGAAGCTCATATATGGAAATGCCTACCTTCCCCCAGTGGGAGGCAACGACCCTGGAGTACGACTATGATTATGTGGATTATATTTCCCTGCATCAGTATTATGGCAATCCGGAGAATAATACGGCGGACTATCTCGCAAGATCTGAAGATATGGATGCTTTTATCCGTACAGTTATAGCTGCCTGCGACTTTGTGAAAGCGAAAAAGCGCAGCAAAAAAACAATCAACTTAAGTTTTGACGAGTGGAATGTATGGTTCCATTCCAAAGATGAAGAAATCGATATTACGACCAACCATCCGTGGCAGACTGCGCCTCATCTTCTGGAAGATCACTACAATTTCGAAGACGCGCTTATGGTAGGGCTGATGATGATTACTCTGCTCCGCCATGCGGACAGAGTGAAGATTGCGTGTCTTGCCCAGCTGGTTAATGTAATTGCTCCTGTGATGACGGAAGAAGACGGACCCGCCTGGAGACAGACAATCTATTATCCGTTTCTGCACGCTTCAAAATACGGACGCGGTACAGTGCTGGAGCTTCTGACAGACGGCGGGGTACATTCCACCAAAGAACACGGCGAAGTCAGTGACATTGTCAGCGTAGCTGTTTTTAACGAGGAAAAGGAAGAAGTGACGATCTTCGCCGTAAACCGCAATCTGGAAGAGGATGTGGCTCTGACAGTGGATGTAAGAAGTTTCGAAGGATATGAGGCGGAGGAGCAGATTATCCTTGCGTGCGATGATCTGAAAGCGGAAAACAACGCAGCCGGAGAAAAGGTGTTCCCGATTCAGAAAGCCTGTGGAAAGATTGAAGAAGGCTACCTGACGACCGTGCTGGGAAAAGCTTCCTGGAATGTAATTCGGTTCAAAAAACATTAAACGTATTATATAATACAAATACTATGCGATATGCATAAAAAAACGCGATAAAAATAGTGCATAACAGACAAAATTGATAATAATGTCTGAAAAAGTGTTTACAAAACAGCTGGTGTATGATATATCTATAGAAAACAAGTAAAACGTTTAATAAAACGAAAGGGAGGAAAACACATGAAGAAGAAAAAAATAGTTGCGTTGCTTCTTGGAACGGCAATGATCGTTGGAAGTCTTGCAGGCTGCGGCGGAGGCGGCAGTGACAGCTCAGACGAGCCGAAGAAGACGGCAGACGGCGCTACAGAGCTGGAATTCTGGACATTCACAGAGATCCACGGTGATTTCTATGAGACAATGGCTGAGAAATGGAATGAGGCCAACCCGGACAAGAAAGTAAGCATTAACGTAAACGTTATGCCTTACGACGATATGCACAACAAACTGCAGATCGCACTCAACGATGGTGAAGGGACACCGGATTTTGTAGATATCGAGCAGGGTAAGTTCGCTAACTTTACACAGGGAACACCGGCTCTGATGGATCTGACAGAGGCTGCAAGCCAGTATACAGCTGATGGAAGCATCGTTCAGTCCCGTCTGGATCTTTACAGCAAAGACGGAGCTCTTTACGGACTTCCGACTCACGTAGGAGCTACAGTTGCATTCTACAACACAGAACTTCTTCAGGCAGCGGGAATTGATTATACGACAATCGAGACATGGGACGACTTCAAAGAAGCAGGAAGCAAGTACTATGAAGCTACAGGAAAATATCTGGGAACAGCTGATACAAGCGCTCTGTGGACAGAGAACCTGCTGATGGCTGAACTTGGCGGAGAGTATACAGACGGAGATACTGTAACGGTAAACAGTGATCAGATGGTTGAAGCTATGACAATTCTCAAAGACCTCTACGATGCACACGCAATCGGAACAGTGCCGGGAGGAAATCCGGACAAGGAAGAGGCTTACGGCGCGTTTAACAACGGCGACTTCGCATGCGCGATTATGCCGATGTGGCAGATGTCAAGATACACAAGCTATATGCCGGATCTGTCCGGAAAGATTGCTATCGCAGTAGCTCCGCAGCTTGAGAGCGGACAGAAAGTATCTGTCGGCGGCGGCGGAACAGGTACGGCCGTAGTTGCAGACAAGCCCAGTTCAGATCTTGCGGCTGAGTTCCTTGCATACGCAAAACTTTCTGAAGAAGGAAATATTGAGATCTGGAACATGCTTGGATTCGATCCCTGCAATACGACAGTATGGGATAATGAAGAAGTGACAAATAACCCGGATAACCAGTATGTACAGTACTTTGTAAACAATCCGTTTGATGTCCTGAAAGAAATCAGAGAGAGCATTGTTGGTCTGGATTCACACGCTTCATCCTCTTATCCGTCCATCAATAATATGTTCACGACTGTAACATTGAACGATATCTTTGAAAATGGTGTAGATGTGAAGACAGCTCTGGATCAGGCGCAGACTGACCTGCAGAATGAGCTGGGACAGTAAGGACTGAAATGCCATTAACGCACAGACGGTGAATCAGACGCTGAGAGCAGAGCTTCACCGGTCTGAGGGGGAAATAGTAACGATTACATAAACATAAATCCGCAGAACTGCCATTGCATGGCGCGGCGCATGTGAAAATATGAGCTGACGCAGGCAGGTTCTGCGGATTTCTGCGTTTTTACAAAAAGTGTGAAACATGCTAAAATAGATAAAATTACTGAAACGGCGCGGCGGCCGGAACTGCAGCGGACCATTATTTCGCTGCCGGCTGCCTGGGCAGGTCAGAAACAGGATTTACGGATAAGAAGGTGACAGAATTGTACATTGCAGATCTGCATATTCATTCCCGGTATTCCAGGGCTACCAGCAAAGACTGTACTCCGGAACATCTGGATCTTTGGGCACGGCGCAAGGGAATTCATATTGTGGGAACCGGAGATTTTACTCATCCGGCCTGGCGGCAGGAGCTGGAGGAAAAACTGGAGCCTGCCGGGGAGGGAATGTACGTACTGAAAGATGAATATCGTATCAGGGACGGGCATGTCCCCGGAGAGAGTATCCCGCGTTTTGTTATTACCGGGGAGATCAGTTCAATTTATAAGAAAAATGATAAGGTGAGAAAGGTGCACAGCCTTATTCTGCTTCCGGGCCTGGAAGATGCGGAACGGATATCTGTGAAGCTGGAACAGATCGGAAACATTCATTCTGACGGGCGCCCGATTCTGGGACTGGACTGTCGTGATCTGCTGGAAATTGTACTGGAGCTGTGCCCTTCCGCAGTGTATGTCCCCGCACATATCTGGACGCCTCATTTTTCTCTCTTCGGCGCGTTTTCCGGCTTTAATACAGTAGAGGAATGTTTTGAGGATCTGACGCCCTATATCCATGCCATGGAGACGGGACTGTCCTCGGATCCGCCTATGAACTGGCGGGTATCCGCTCTCGACCGGTATCAGCTGATCTCCAATTCGGATGCTCATTCTCCGGCAAAACTGGGAAGAGAGGCAAATCTCCTGGACTGCCCCATGTCCTATGAAGGACTGGCCCGGGCTATCCAGACAGGCAGGGGGCTTTACGGAACCATAGAGTTCTTCCCGGAAGAAGGCAAGTATCATATGGACGGGCACCGGAAATGTAACCTTTGTCTGACACCTTCTGAAACAATGAAGTATAACGGCAAATGTCCCGTGTGCGGCAGAAAACTGACTATAGGTGTTTCACACCGTGTGGAAGAGCTGGCGGACCGCGAAGAAGGATATATCCGGGAAGGGGCGAAAGCATTTGAAAGTCTTGTGCCTCTTCCGGAAGTAATCGGCGCTTCTGTGGGCAGCTCTGGGGCGTCAAAAAAAGTCCGGAGAGAGTATGAAAAGATGCTGGCGGAACTGGGCGCGGAATTTGAGATCCTGAGAAATCTCCCGCTGGAGGATATACGGCGGGTGTCCGGCGGAAGGATCGCGGAAGGAATCCGCAGGCTCCGGCAGGGAGAAGTGGAACGGATTCCGGGATTTGACGGGGAATATGGGGTTATCCGGCTCTTCTGCGACGACGAACTGAATAATATGGAGGGGCAGATGGATTTCTTCAGCCTGCTGGGAGATCTGACAGCTGACAGGAGCAAATCAGAAAAAGACGAACACGCTATACGGTCGATAAACACCGGAACAGCCCCATGTAACGGCGGAGAGACAGAAATATCCGCGGAACAGCCGGCAGCGCGGCAGGAGAAAGCGAAACTGGGCGCGCGGACCGCGCTGAATCCGGAACAGGAGCGCGCAGTTACTTCTGTGGCGGCTAAAATTGCCGTAAAAGCCGGCCCGGGAACCGGAAAAACAAAAACACTGACATCCAGGCTTCAGTATCTTCTGGAAAACCGCCGGGTCAGTCCTTCTGAGATTACCGCGGTAACGTTTACCAATCAGGCGGCAGAGGAGATGCGTCAGCGGCTTGGGAAGGCGGCAGGGAAGAAACGGGGAGTCCGTGCGGTTCAGATCGGGACTTTTCATGCGATATGTCTGGAATTTCTGAAAGATCAGGAGGCGGAGTTCAGCCTGGCGGGAGAAGGGGAACTGAAGCATCTGGCATCTCTGGCTTCCGCGGAAACAGGAATGACCGAAAGTGTTAAGGAATTCCTGGAAAAGGTATCCGCGCGGAAGTCGGGCGCCGCGGATGCCGGGAAGGCAGCCGGCGGTACGGATCCTGTCTGGGAACGGACATTTGAAAACTATGAGAAGCGGAAGAAGGAACAGAAACTGTATGATTTTGACGATCTGCTTCTTTGCGCCGCGAAACAGTTTGAACAGGGAAATGTGCCGGAGAAGTGGAAAAAACGGTTCCGGTATCTTCTGGTGGACGAGTTTCAGGACATTAATCCGGCCCAGCAGCGTCTGATCCGCATCTGGAGCCGGTCGGGCAGAGAACTTTTCGTAATCGGGGATCCGGATCAGGCGATTTACGGTTTCCGGGGCGCGGATCCGTTCTGCTTTGAACGGCTGGCTGCGGAAAACAGTGATCTGGAAATGATACGGCTGAAGGAAAACTACCGCTCTTCACCACAGATTATCCATGCGGCAGCTGCTCTTTGGGAGAACCGGAAAAGGAGAAATACCGACACGCCTGATTCGCAGGCGGGCTTTTCCACAGTAACAGAGCACAGGGCGGATCTGCATCCCAATTGCCCGGATAATCTTCCGGTTCGGCTGGTAAAAGCGGGGAGCCCTATGGGAGAGGCTGTATTTATTGCGAAAGAAATCAACCGGATGGCCGGAGGAATCGGGATGCTGGAGGCACATCGGGCGGTGTGGAAGGACGGAGAACGTACAGTGCGCGGCTTTGGCGACATTGCAGTTCTCTGCCGTACCCATCGTCAGGCAGATCTGATCGAAAAGTGCCTTCAGAAAGAAAGTATTCCCTATATCCGGGCGGGGAGAGAAGAATTTCTGGAAGATGAAACTGTACAGGGCAGCCTGTCGTTTTTCCGGTATCTGGAAAATCCGGCTGATACAGGCGCGGCGCAGGAGAGTGCCGCCTCAGTCTGGAAGCTGGAATGGAATCCTGTGACAGAAGCAATTCTGTCCACAGCGGCGGAAACATTCCGCCCCTTATATAAGAAGAAAAAGCCGGTAAAATTTGTAGAAGAATGGATAAAGGAAATGCATCTTGAGGCATGTGAGCCTATCCGGAAACTCCTTCAGATGGCAGTATTGTGCGGCAGTATGACAGAGTTTATGAACATGCTCGCACTTGGCGCGGAGGGGGACCTGAAAAGGTCGCCGAACAGACGGCATATGGCGGAAGCGGTTACAATTATGACGCTCCATGGCTCCAAAGGCCTGGAATTTCCGGCGGTCTTTATCTATGGAGTGAACCGGGGCAGCATTCCTCTGGAAAATAAAAATCATCCGGTGGACCCGGAAGAAGAGCGCAGGCTGTTCTATGTGGGAATGACCCGGGCGAAAGAAGAGCTTGTTCTGACCACGTCGGGCGAAGCTTCGGACTTCTTGCGCGGACTTGACGACAATCTGATTCAGAAAGAAAACGCAGAAAAAAAGAAGGAAGAGGCCTGTCATCAGATGAGTCTTTTTGAACTGTGAGGAAACCGGAGGAAATACCTGAAGGAAAACCAGAGGGAATAACGTGGATTTGATTGACATTCCGGTTTCCATAGTATACGATAGCGGAAGCAGAGGCAGCGTGAGGATGCGCTGCTCAAAAGGAGACGAAGGTATGAAATTAGGAGAAAAACAAGTATTAACAGTTGTCAAAGTAGTGGATTTCGGGGTGTATCTGGGGGATGATACGCAGCGAGTGCTTCTTCCGAAGAAGCAGGTGCCGGAAGGGATTGAACCGGGAGATCCTGTGGAGGTCTTTCTTTACAAGGATTCTTCGGACCGCCTGATCGCTACAACAAATGAACCGAAGCTGACGCTGGGGAAGCTGGCGGTGCTTGATGTTGTAGATGTGGGCAGAGTCGGCGCGTTCCTGGACTGGGGGCTTGAAAAGGACCTCCTGCTTCCATTCAGGGAGCAGACTTCCAGGGTGGCGAAGGGAGACAGATGTCTGGTCAGTCTCTATATTGATAAGAGTCAGCGGCTCTGCGCGACCATGCGGATTTATTCTCTGCTGCGCACTGATTCTCCGTACAAAAGAAATGATATGGTAAAAGGAACCGTCTATGAGATAAACAGAGAATACGGCGCCTTTGTAGCTGTTGACAATCAGTTTTCGGCTCTGATTCCGCGGAGTGAAATGTCAGGCCGCCTGGAAGCCGGTCAGGAGATCGAAGCAAGGGTAACCGCGGTTAAAACGGATGGAAAACTGGATCTGAGTATCCGGGGAAGAATTCCTGAGCAGATGGACACGGACGCACAGATGATTCTGAAAAAACTTGAGGCAAACGGCGGCATGCTGCCGTTTACAGACAAATCTGATCCGGAGGAAATCCGGCAGGAATTCGGAGTCAGCAAAGCGGCGTTCAAAAGAGGCGTAGGAAGGCTTCTGAAACAGGGAAAAATCAGGATCGCCGAAACAGAGGGAAAAATATTTAAAATCTGATATTTATTCGCATAAGCAGCAAGAATCAAAGCCGTCGGTCAGGGATGACCGGCGGTTTTGTGTATGATACACCATGCAGGCAGCTGTCATGCTTGCATGGACGGACATCTTCGGATATGATCTTCAGCCGGAAGAGGAAAAAATCATATAAAAAAATGGGCCTCCAGCTATGGCGGATATGGAGACACTCCCTACGCAGATCTGGATAAAGTCGCGTCCGGCGAGATGGGAATCAATGAAATCCAGCATTATGTACATGCCCATACATTCCAGATGAATTTCCTGGGATTCCTGAAAAAATATCAGGAGACCGGAGACAGTGCATATCTGGATAAGGTGGTCGGCGCGTGGGAAGATATCTCATCCAGACAGAAGTATATTACCGGCACGGTGTCTGTCGGAGAACACTATGAGGCAGGACATAATCTTCCAAATACCGGAAATGTGGGCGAAACATGCGCGACCAATTCCTGGACGCTTCTGAATAATAATCTTTTTGAACTGACAGGAGACGCGGCATATCAGCAGACAGTGGAAGATGTTATCTTTAACCATATGTTTGCTACGTCCACGATCGAAGGGGACGGCTACAGTTATCACAGACCGCTGAACGGTACGACGGACCGATTCTTCACCGGCCCGGACTGCTGTTCTTCCTCAGGTATGAGAATGCAGTCTTATGTACCGTACTATATTTATTCAAAATCAGATTCAGAAGTATATGTAAATCAGTTCATTGAAAGTGAAGTAAATATTACTCTGGAAAACGGAAACACAATCCATCTGAAACAGACAACGGATTATCCGGAAACTGATGAGATTGTTCTGGAAGTGACAAATGCTTCGGCAGCTACAGTACTTAATATCCGTGTGCCGGACTGGGTAAAAGATCCGGCAGTTAAGATCAACGGTGAAGCTGTTGACGCAGTGACAGCCGGAAGTTATATTGCCGTAACCGTAAATGCCGGAGACAGAATTGAGATCACGTATCCTTCTGAACTGACATGGGTCGAGGGCGACAATTCCAATGACGGCCTGTGGGCGATGAAAAAAGGACCTATGGTTTATGCCATTGCGGCTGCATTTATGTCGGAGGAAGAGTCACAGGAAGCATATGGCTCGGATATTGCGATTGTCAGCGCGACAAGCGTATTGAAACCGGAGGCAGACAAACCGGTTCAGACGGAAGAAAAAGTGGAATTCCAGGATGATCGCATTCTGGGCGCGGGATATCGGGTAATAATGACGACATCCCGGGGCGAACAGAAAGTACCGGTCGTACCGTATGCGAATATCGGACAGTGGCAGCATCTTGCTGTAGTTATAAACGGCGTGACTGCGTCCTTATATCTGAATGGTGAAGAAGTCGGCACAGCATCTGATTTCCAGTTTGTGCCTATGCTGATTTCGAATATGACCAGCAATCTGCTCGGAAAATCACATTATACTGCAGACAGCTATTTCCAGGGCAGTATGGATGATTTCCGGATTTATAACAGAGCGCTGTCAGCATCTGAAATTACCATGCTCTCCAATGGAGAAGAGCCGGTACGGGAGATTCAGACAGTGTCAGATCCTGAAGACGTGGAGACAACCGCAGGTGTGGCGCCTGTCCTCCCGGAAAAAGCCAATGTTACATATGCGGATGGTACGAACGGTACAGAACCCATTGTGTGGGAAGATATTCCGGAAGAAAACTATGCGCAGGCAGGCACATTTACAGTGAAAGGTACAGTAGGAACCTTTGAGGTAGAGATTACTGTGACCGTAAAAGCGGAAGAAGAGCCGGAGGAACCGGAGTTGACAGAGCTGCAGGTAACAGCGCCGGAGAAAACAGTGTATGAAATCGGAGAGGAACTGGACCTGACAGGTCTGCAGGTAACAGCTATATATTCAGACGGCACAACGAAAGATGTGACGTCAGATGCAGAGATCAGCGGCTTTGACTCTGAAACGGCGGGAGAAAAGATCATTACCGTATCTTACGGTGAGCTGGATACTTCTTTCACAGTGACGGTGGAAGAGAAGGAGGATCCGACAGAACCGAGTGACCCAGGTGATCCGAGCGACCCGAGCGATCCGACAGATCCGGGCAGCCCGAGTGACCCGACGGATCCGACCGGCCCCGCAGATCCGTCTTTACCGTCAGATGGAGGTCAGGGAGACGGAGCAGGTACGGCAAATCCGGAGGAACAGACAGCGGTACAGACCGGCGACAGCCTGAGACTGACGCCTTATCTTGCAACGCTGATTCTGGCAGGTACAGTATCCGGTATTATATTAATCCGGAAGAAGAGGGGTGAAAAAACAATTCGGATTTGTCAAAGTGAACTTCCGGTATCGAAAAAGGAAAACAGAGGA
>DWZZ01000091.1 GCA_019117305.1 Candidatus Mediterraneibacter merdigallinarum
ATTTCAGAAAACAGGAAAAAACCGGAGCTGCTCCGACTGCAGCTGATCGGATCGAAAGCATCACTACTGCCTGGCTCACCTGCTGTCTCCGCCGTTAAAGCGTCCCGCCGTTTTCTTTCAGCCACTGTTTCCACTTCCTGTAATCCGGCATTACGGATTCGACGATGGCGTAAAATGCTTTTGAGTGGTTCATTTCTTTCCGGTGGGCCAGTTCGTGCACAACCACGTAATCCAGCACTTCCGGCGGGGCGAAGATGAGTCGCCAGTTAAAGTTCAGATTCCCTTTGCTGCTGCAGCTTCCCCAGCGGGTTTTTTGCTCCCGGATGGAGATACGTCCGTAAGTAACGCCCATAATACGGGCATACCATGCTGCTTTCCGGGTAAAAATATCCCGTGCAAGTTCGATGTACCGTCTGCGCTCTGCGTCAGAAAATTCCCGGCGGGGAGCCGAGGCGGCTTTTCCGGCAGCTTCCAGATGAGTTGTGATCCACTGCTGTTTTTCGGAGAGAAAAGACTCTATGACAGAGCGGGGACAGCCGTAGGGAGCGCGCACCTTTACACAGCCTTCCAGGGTAATCTGGATGGCAATTGACTTGCGGCGGCTGTATATTATATCATAGGAAAAAGGATAAACCATAAAGACACCTCATATGATTACAGTGATTATTCAAAGTATAGCAAAAGGAAGAATGGCATACAAGTGCGGACGGAATGGAGGACAGCATGGAAGAAAACAACAAGAAGAAAAAAAGATGGCTGAAAAATCTGGGTGAAGCTCTTCACATGGAACTGAGGGAGCACAAAAGCTCCTTCATTGTATATTTTACGCTTCGGTTTCTTGTAATTGTAATGATGATTCTTCAGCTTATGAACCGGAATTATGAGAATGTATTTCTCTGTGTACTTACACTGATGCTTCTTGTAATACCAAGTCTGGTGCAGATTACTTTTAAGGTAGAGCTTCCTACGGTTCTGGAAATTGTTATACTCGTTTTTATATTTGCCGCGGAGATTCTGGGAGAAATCAGTGAATTTTATCTGCTGTTTCCATTCTGGGATACGGTGCTGCATACAATTAACGGATTTCTTGCGGCTGCTATCGGGTTTTCTCTTGTGGACCTGCTGAACAGAAGCGAAAAAGCGGTATTCAGTCTGTCACCGCTGTTTATGGCGATTGTGGCCTTCTGTTTTTCCATGACCATTGGAGTGATCTGGGAATTTTTTGAATTCGGCATGGATCAGATTGCAGGCTTTGATATGCAGAAAGACACGGTTATCCATACCATTCGGTCTGTAACTCTGGATCCGGAGGGACGAAACGTGCCCTATGTAATCGACGGCATTACAAGTACGGCAGTAAACGGGACGGAACTGGGACTTGGAGGTTATCTGGATATTGGCCTGATTGATACCATGCAGGATCTGATTGTCAATTTTATCGGAGCGTTCATTTTTTCTGTGATCGGATTCTTCTTTGTGAAAAACAGAGGAAATGGAAAGGTGGCCAGCGGATTTATCCCCCGGAGAAAAGATGAGGACAGGGATTTTCTGCGCATTGCCATGGAGATGGATGAAAAAAGTGAAGACAGGACGGCTCTGAAAGCAGCGGAAGAGGATGCAGAGGTTACGGAAGATTCCGATTCCGTTTTTGACGGGAAGAAATCAGATGAAAAATCCCGTTCCAGATGAGACAGAGGAGAAAGGCACCGAATACAGTGGAGGCTGCGTAGATGAGTATGGAGGGAAGATTGCCGGTACGGGCGGCAATATCCCGGAAGACGATTTGCTGCATGGGATAGTCCGGATTGATATAAAACATGTTGATCGTACCGTATTTATCCAGAGACAGATTAATTCCTACTGCGATCAGGCAGCAGGCCAGGTAAAGGGCTGTTGCGCCTGCAAATGCATGCAGAGAAAGGAGCAGCCGGGAACGCCGGGAAAACGGACGGGATGAGGCAGTCCGGGGCTGTTCCCGGAAGAAGACAATGCCTGAAAAGACGGCTGTACCGATCATCAGAAAGTGCCACAGATAGGAATGCACTGTCAGGGGCGCATAGCTGTAGTGCAGGCCGCTGGTGTCGGCGAATACGATAGTTCCGCCCAGGAGGGCGTAGCACATAATAAAACAGAGAAGCGCTCTGCGGACTTTTTCCGGGCACGCGAAGGGAAGGGCAAGAAAAACATACATGGGGATGCTGCAGAGCTGAAACGGAAAGTACCACAGATTATAGACGCCGTGTCCCACAAGAAAGGTAAGCGTCAGCTGTTTCCAGATCTCACTGCACAGCATAAGAAGTCCGAATGTGAAAAAAAGTTTGTCTGCAGGGCGGCTGAAATATTTTTTCCTGTTCGTGGAAATGGCATTCATGGGTCTGCCTCCATTATCTTATAGTCGGTAAAATGATATAATGAATAAAGAAGGGATCGTATCATCCCTTCTTTATATTATAACTCGAAAATCCGGAAATACTAAAGTCCTTCGCACAATTTCCGAAAATCATCACAGTAATCCCGGTCACAGTGATAGACTTTCCCGTCTATTACTATAATATCTGAGGAAAGAGTGAGACGGGATCGCTCTCCATCTGTGAAATATAAGTCAATATTAAGGCCGCCGTCCCCGACATTTGGCAGAGTCCTGATCAAATGTATTTCTCTCAGCAGTGAGAGCACCTTATCTTTGTCTTCCGGCCTGGAAAATACATTTTCGGTGTCGCCGGGGTGATAAATAATGATTTTTTCAATATCATTGCTATTTATGTCGTCAAACGGATGCGCGCCCCTGAGCCAGATGAAAAGAAAAATAAGAACGACAATGATACAAAGCATAATAATTACAATTTTCTTTTTCATGAAAGATATCTCCTTTTCCAATTTGGCTTTAAAAGACTGACAGCAGAGGAACTGCTTTTAACTACTTTGTTACAAAGATTATTTTGGTAAAGTTACTTAATATTTAGAGAGGGAAAAAGTCCATGTATTATCACCACATCTATATACTAACAAACCAAGGAGAATTTTGCAATAATTGCAAATAAAACAATATAATATTCAGAAAATTATAAATGCAATATAAAATCAGGTAAAATGTTGAAAAACAGAGGAAAAAATCTATTGCGGAAATTAGTGGTATCTGCCAGGATTGTTAAAAATTAAACATTTCTGTGCATGGATTCTACAAAAAAATAAAAAAATGGAATGCAAAAATTTAAAGGTTTGAGATGAGAAACAGAGCGGAATCTGTAAATTATAAAAAAAGAATAAAAAAATGCACAAAAATGAAGAAAAACAAAAAAGAAAAGAGGGCAAAATGAAGTAAAAAAACGTGTGGACTCAGTTTAAAAAGTAAAAATTCAAATTGTTGACAAATAAAAAAAACGGGCGTAATATTTAGTCAACTTTTCAGAAAAACAGTACAAAAAATAATCTGAAAAGGGGTATTATACAGCGGGTTCGAGGGAGAACGGCTCTCTCGCTTTTTTTGTGCAAAAATACAGGAAAACGTCTGGATAATACGTATGAAAAAGGAAGAAAAAAGGAGGGAGCGATACGGGAAATCTTACGGAAACACTGATGGAAGAGCTGAACTGTGAGACGGTTTTTACTCTTCCGGTTCTGGGAGGAATTTCAGAATCTGTGGTTGTGACATGGATTATTATGGCTGTTCTTGTACTTGCGTCCATACTTCTTGTGCGCAACCTGAAGGTTGAAAATCCGGGAAAGGTACAGCTGGCGCTAGAGTCGGCCATAAGCTGGGCAAGTGATTTCTTTGAGGGGATTATCGGAAAAGAAAACAGAAGATATATCCCATATCTGATCACGGTGCTTCTTTTTCTCGGGGTGTCCAACACCATCGCGCTGCTGGGATTTAAACCTCCCACAAAAGATCTGAATGTAACGGCAGCGCTGGCGATCATGAGTATGTGCCTGATTGAGTTCTCAGGGATACGGAAAAACGGACTGAAACACTGGGTAAAACATTTTGCCAGTCCGGTTCCGGTTGTGGCGCCGATCATGATTCTGGAGGTTGTAATCCGGCCTCTGTCGCTGTGTATGCGGCTTTTTGGAAATATGCTTGCGGGGTTTGTGGTTATGGAGCTTCTGAAAACACTTGTACCGCTCCTGATTCCCATCCCGGTCAGCTTTTACTTTGACATTTTTGACGGTCTGCTTCAGGCGTATGTATTTGTATTTCTGACAGCGCTGTTTATGAATGAAGAGATGGAGTAAATGTCAGGGAATTTATGAGAAAACAGATCTGAACAGTCTGTTTTGCAAAAACAACAATTAAGAAAATAAAAGGAGATTAAAATTATGGAAACATTAATCGCAATTGGAGCAGGTATCGCAGTATTGACAGGTATTGGAGCAGGTATCGGTATCGGACTGGCAACAGCTAAGGCAACAGAAGCAATCGCAAGACAGCCTGAGGCAGAGGGCAAGATCAGCAAAACTCTGATTCTCGGATGTGCGCTTGCCGAGGCAACAGCTATCTATGGTTTTATCATCGGCCTTCTGATCATTTTCTTCCTCTAATAAGCGGGACGGTATAAGGAGAGAAGAGTTCCGGAAAAACCGGAACGGGTATGAAAGAGAAAGGCGGGTGTGAAAAGGTGCTGAGATTAGACATGAATCTTGTCTATGAGATGATAAACCTTGTTGTCCTTTATCTTCTGCTCAGACATTTTCTGATCCGTCCTGTGACACAGATCATGGAGAAGAGAAGAAAGGTCATTGAAGAGGGGCTGAAGAATGCGCGGACCGCGCAGGATGATGCCATGAAAATGAAGCAGGAATATCAGGATGCGCTCAAAGGCGCCAGAGAAGAGTCAGCTGCGCTGATCGAGCGGGCCCGGAAGGACGCGAAGGCGGAATATGAGCGTATTGTAGGCGAAGCCGGAGAAAAAGCCGGAAATCTGATCGAATCTGCGAAAGAGACTGTAAAGGCAGAAAGAGAAAAGACCATGAAAGAACTGCAGTCTGAGATCGCAGGGCTGGCGGTTGCTTCTGCAGAAAAGATTGTAAGCGCAGAAGGCGGAAACCAGGGAATTTACGATCAGTTTCTGAAAGAAGTAGGTGAAAACCATGAAGACGCAGATAAATAACAGGCACAGACATCTTTCTGAAGCGGCCCGGAGATATGCTCAGGTGCTCTATGAACTGAAGATTCCGGCGGATGCCGTGAAGGAATCTGAACGGATTTTTTCGGAGACACCGGAACTGGGCGAGGCGCTCTGCAGTCCGGTTGTCAGCCGGGAAAAGAAGTTCAGTCTGATTGACCGGATATTTCCGGCGGAGATCCGGAACTTCCTTAAGACAGCCTGCAGGCATCACAGGATGGACATCGCGGAGGATATTTTCTGTGCATATGAAGAATACTGCCGGGAACAGGAGCAAATTGTAAGCGCGGTACTTTCCTGTACAGAGCCGCCTTCAGAGGAGCAGCTTGAGAAGATGGAAGCATTTTTGTGCGGCAGATACGGCGCTGTGAAGGCAAAGATCCAGGTGTGCCGGGAGGAAAGCCTGCTGGGAGGATTTATCCTCCGCGTGGGAAACGACGAGTATGACTGGAGCATAAAAGGGCGTCTTGACAGACTGAAACAAAAGTTAACCTGGAGGTGAGCAAGGTGAGTTCAATCAATTCAGATGAGATAATCTCCATACTGAAAGAAGAAATAGAAAATTTTGACGATATGAGCAAGGACAGTGAAGTTGGCACTGTCATCTCCGTAGGAGACGGAATCGCTACCATATATGGGATTGATCACGCAATGTACGGAGAAATCGTGACTTTTGAAACAGGACTGAAGGGAATGGTTCAGGATATCCGGAAAAATGAGATCGGATGTATCCTGTTCGGAAGTGACACACAGATCCGTGAGGGCACAAAAGTAACCCGCACGGGAAAAAGAGCCGGAGTGCCGGTGGGCAGCGGTTTTGTGGGCAGAGTTGTCAATGCCCTGGGAGAGCCCATTGACGGACGCGGTGAGATTAAAGAAGAAGATTATTATCCGGTTGAGAGAGAGGCTCCGGGTATTATCGACAGAAAATCTGTCGGTGTGCCGATGGAGACAGGAATTCTTTCAATTGACGCTATGTTCCCCATCGGACGCGGTCAGAGAGAGCTGATTATCGGCGACAGACAGACCGGAAAGACATCCATTGCTCTGGATACGATTATGAACCAGAAGGGCAAGGATGTGATCTGTGTCTATGTTGCCATCGGACAGAAGGCCTCTACTGTAGCGAAAGTGGTAAATTCTCTGAAAAACTACGGAGCGCTGGATTATACAATTATAATGTCCTCTACAGCAAGCGACTGTGCTCCGCTTCAGTATATCGCGCCTTATGCGGGAACTGCTATGGCAGAATATTTTATGTATCAGGGAAAAGATGTGCTGATCGTATATGACGATCTGTCAAAACATGCGGTGGCATACCGTGCCCTGTCACTTCTGCTTGGACGTTCCCCGGGACGTGAAGCATATCCGGGAGATGTATTTTATCTTCACTCAAGACTTCTGGAGAGATCCAGCCGCTTAAGCGAAGAGAAGGGCGGCGGTTCCATTACAGCCCTTCCGATTATCGAGACACAGGCCGGAGATGTATCCGCTTATATTCCGACCAATGTAATTTCCATTACTGACGGTCAGATTTTCCTTGAGAGCGGCCTGTTCGCGTCCGGTATGCGTCCGGCTGTAAACGTGGGACTTTCTGTTTCCCGTGTGGGCGGCGCGGCACAGACTAAGGCGATGAAGAAAGCGTCCGGAAGTATCCGTATCGATCTGGCACAGTACAGAGAGATGGAAGTATTTACCCAGTTCAGTTCTGATCTGGACGCTGCGACCAAGGAACAGCTGGAATATGGAAGCGGCCTGATGGAGCTGTTAAAGCAGCCTCTGGGACAGCCTCTGAGCCTTCATGAAAAAGTAATTACGCTGTGCGCGGCTACCCACAAAGTTCTGCTGGGAGTTGAGAAAACACAGATTAAGAAATTCCAGGGAGATATGCTTCGCTTCTTTGATCTGAACTATCCGGAAATCGGACAGGAGATCGAGCAGCAGAAAGTACTGTCCGATGAGATGATCGACAGGATTGTGGAAAAAGCCCGTGAATTTAAGGAAGGATTTTAAAAAGAGCAGGTGATACTATGGCAAATATCAGAGAGATACAGAGCAGAATCAACAGTGTCAAAGACACAATGAAGATTACCAATGCCATGTATATGATTTCCTCTTCCAAGATGACGCACGCAAGAAAAAAGCTGGCTGATACAGAGCCGTATTTCTATGCGCTGCAGGGGGAGATATCAAGAATTCTGAGGCACGTGCCGGATCTGGAGCATCCTTTCTTTGACATGCGGGAAAAGATTCCGGCAGAAGAAAGAAAGATCGGTACAATTGTTGTAACCGCAGATAAGGGACTGGCCGGAGCATACAATCACAATGTAGTGAAACTGGCGGAGGAGATTCTGGCAAGGCCGGGGCAGCACAAACTGTATATCGTGGGAGAACTGGGACGCCATTATTTTAAGAAGCATGGAGTCGAAATAGAGAACAGTTTTCAGTACACGGTGCAGAAACCGACCATGCACAGAGCCAGGGATATCTCAGGAGTACTGATTGACGAATTCCGGCATGGCAGGCTGGACGAGATTCATATTGTTTATACACGGATGGAGAGTTCCGTGCAGGCAGACGCTGAGACACTGAGACTTCTTCCTCTCGAGAAAAGTTCTTTCAATGAGATGAAAATGCCTCTCAATGTGCACCGTGAAGCCATTGCTCTTTATCCGTCGGTGGAAGCCGTAATGAAGGCAATCGTGCCGAATTATATTACCGGTATGATCTACGGCTGCCTTGTGGAAGCATACGCCAGCGAGCACAATGCCCGTATGATGGCTATGAAATCGGCCACAGACAGTGCCGAGAGTCTGATCAGCGAGCTGTCCATCGTATACAACAGAGCGAGACAGGCTGCGATTACGCAGGAGATTACAGAGGTCTGCGGCGGTGCAAGAGCGCAGCAGAAAAAGAGCTGAAGAAAGTGAGAGATAAGTATGAATAAAGGACGAATCACACAGGTCATGGGGCCTGTTGTTGACGTAGTATTTGAAGACGGCGATCTCCCTTTTATCAAAGATGCACTGGAAGTTGTGAATAACGGGAAAACGTGCATTATGGAGGTTGCCCAGCACCTCGGAAATAATGAGGTGCGCTGCCTGATGCTGTCTGCCAGTGAAGGCCTGTGCAAGGATATGGAAGTGACAGCTACAGGAGCAGGGATTCAGGTTCCTGTAGGTGAGCAGACGCTGGGCAGACTGTTTAACGTGCTCGGCGAAACTATTGATGACGGAAACCCTATTGATGATGATACAGAAAAATGGGTTATCCACAGAACTCCGCCTACATTTGAGGATCAGAGTCCGGTAGTAGAGATTCTGGAAACAGGAATCAAGGTTATCGATCTTCTGGCTCCCTACGCAAAGGGCGGAAAGATCGGTCTTTTCGGCGGCGCCGGCGTGGGGAAAACCGTTCTGATTCAGGAGCTGATCCGCAACATTGCCACAGAGCACGGCGGATATTCCATTTTTACCGGAGTCGGTGAACGTTCCCGTGAAGGAAATGACCTTTGGACGGAAATGAAAGAATCCGGAGTTCTGGAGAAAACAGCCCTGGTGTTCGGACAGATGAATGAGCCCCCCGGAGCGCGTATGCGTGTGGCTGAGACAGGACTTACCATGGCAGAATATTTCCGTGATGAACAGCATCAGAATGTCCTGCTGTTTATTGATAATATTTTCCGTTTTACTCAGGCAGGTTCTGAGGTGTCCGCTCTGCTGGGACGTATGCCGTCAGCAGTCGGATACCAGCCCACTCTGGCAACAGAAATGGGTGAGCTGCAGGAGAGAATCGCATCTACAAGGAACGGTTCTGTTACCAGTGTGCAGGCCGTATACGTTCCGGCAGACGACCTGACAGACCCGGCTCCCGCGACAACATTTGCTCATCTGGATGCCACCACGGTACTTTCCAGAAAGATCGTAGAGCAGGGTATTTACCCGGCGGTAGATCCGCTGGAGTCCAGTTCCCGTATCCTGGAGGCGGACGTAGTCGGCGAGGAACACTATGAGGTCGCGAACAAAGTAATCGCAATTCTCCAGAAATATAAAGAACTGCAGGATATTATCGCGATTCTGGGTATGGAAGAGCTTTCCGACGAGGATAAGGCTACGGTAATGCGTGCAAGAAAGATTCAGCGTTTTCTGTCACAGCCTTTCTTCGTGGCAGAGACATTTACCGGTATTCCGGGAAAATATGTGCCGCTGAAAGAGACCATCCGTGGATTTAAGATGATTATTGACGGAGAGATGGATGAATATCCGGAATCTGCTTTCTTCAATGTGGGTACGATTGATGATGTCATTGCAAAGGCGAAGGCAGAGCAGGCAGAAGCATAGCGGGAGTTGGTGTAAATGGATACATTTGGTCTGAAAATAATTGCAAGCGATAAGGTTTTTTATGAAGGAAGATGCCGCAATCTGATTATTCCGGCGCCGGATGGAGAGGTAGGACTTCTTCCCCATCATGAAAATATGGTGATCGCCATTGAAGTCGGAATAGCCCGTATGGAAGTGGAAGCAGGCAAATGGAATGAGATCGCTGTAGGAACAGGATTCGCGGAGATTGTGAACAATCGTGTGACGCTTCTGGTAGATACGGCCGAAAAACCCGAGGATATCGACGTCCGCCGGGCTCAGGAACAGAAAGAGCGGGCGGAAGAGCAGATGCGACAGAAACGAAGCATACAACAGTATTATCACACACAGGCTTCCCTGGCCAGAGCCATGAACCGTCTGCGTCTCGCCCAGGACAAGAAGTGGAATTTGTGATAAGAGAAGGAAACCGGAGATTTCTCGAAGACGTATTTGGAGATGGCCGGCGGGGGATTCCGGCTCCGTTTCGCGGATAGGAAAAAATAAGGCCCCCGGGAACTGACTAAGGACAATCTTTAAAAAGGATAACTCGCTTTGCTCGAACAAATCCTTTTTAAAGATTAACGTCAGTTCCCGGGGGCCTTATTTTTTCTTCTGTCCCCTCCGTTCCCTACACATCCGCCTTACTTAAGGAGAAGATGAACTCTGTGCCTACTCCTTCTGTACTTACTACATTGATATGTTCATCATGCGCCTGGATAATCTCTTTTACAATGGAAAGTCCCAGTCCGGTGCCCTTTTTATCTTTGCCCCTGGACAGATCTGATTTATAGAAACGTTCCCATATTTTGTTCAGCTCTTTTTTGGGAATTCCCATTCCCCGGTCTTTTACGGAGACAAATACTTTTTCATTCTTTTCAGCCACTTCGACTGTGATCGTAGATTCGTTTCCGCTGAATTTAACCGCATTATCAATCAGATTATAAAGCACCTGCTGAATTTTCCGCATATCAGCATTTACCGCAACAGAGCCCGGAAGAAGCAGCAGCTGGATAGAAATATGCTTTGGAGTACATACGCCTTCGAAAGAGGCGGCCGTGCTTTTTATGACATCCTGGATGTCGAAACGGGTCTTATCCAGCAGAAGTTCTTTTGTATCAAACTCGTTGAGCGTGAGGAGATCTTTTGTCAGATCGGTCAGGCGCTCTGTTTCAAAGAGAATGATGTTCAGATATTTCTGATACATTTCCGGCGGAATGGTGCCGTCTGCCATGGCGGTCAGATATCCTTTGATGGAGGTCAGAGGAGAACGGAAGTCATGAGAGACATTTGCCACAATTTTCTTCTGAT
>DWZZ01000092.1 GCA_019117305.1 Candidatus Mediterraneibacter merdigallinarum
CGCTGCGTTCCGAGCGAAAGCGTGCTCTCCGGCACCATACCCGAACTCCCCGGCGGAAGCTTTCTCCACGCATAAATTCAAATTTCACTTTCGCTTTAATTGATTTAATTCTTCTTTTTCTTCTCTGCTCACCCGATATGACTCGCGGATTTTCTGTATGGCCTTATTATGGGTAAAGTCATCCATCTGATTATCTTTCAGCAGCGCCTTTGTTTTTTCCGGAAA
This sequence comes from Candidatus Mediterraneibacter merdigallinarum, assembly GCA_019117305.1. GTDB lineage: Bacteria > Bacillota > Clostridia > Lachnospirales > Lachnospiraceae > Mediterraneibacter > Mediterraneibacter merdigallinarum. The sequence goes on from DWZZ01000092.1 coordinate 226, forward strand.
TTTTACATAACATACCTGCAGTGCCCAGGCCACGCCCATTTTGCTATAATAGCCATCATTCCGGACCGTGCTGCATATTCTGAGTATTTCATCAATGTGGCTTTCATCCACAAAATGGGACATCATTGCCACAATCATAAACCGCAGCCCGAATTCTTCATCGCTCTTCTGATATTTCTTCAGGTAATCAAACCAGTAGTCCGGATCTTCCTGCATAAATTTGTAACTGTTCACACAGCTGTCGCAGACCGCCCAGTTGGTGATCTTCGGCACAAACTCTTCCAGATATTCTGTTCGCTCCTCGCGATCCATTTTTGCATATCCAAGCACAAGCCCCTGCAGCATGATCTCTTCATGAATGGAATCTGCCCCGATCTTTTCCGCAGCCTCATCCAGATAGGACCTGAAGTCACCCTTTGCCACTTCTTTGGCCAGTTTTCGCATAGCAGGAAGCCGGACGCCCAGAACATGTTCTACTCCGGGCAGAAGCTTCTGATTGAATGTTTTATAATCCTCTTCCGATAATTCGTGCAGTTTTTTTCTGATTTCTTCTACCATTACTGTTTGCTCTTCAGATACTCATCAATGCCCTTTGCACCGGCTTTTCCGGCTCCCATGGCCAGGATAACCGTAGCTGCGCCCGTCACGGCGTCTCCGCCTGCATATACGCCTTCTTTTGACGTCCGGCCGGTTTCCTCATCTGCTACGATACATTTTCTTCTGTTTATATCAAGACCTTTTGTAGTAGAAGAAATCAGCGGGTTTGGAGATGTACCGAGAGACATGATCACTGTGTCAACCTCGATGTCGTATTCAGAGCCCGGGACCTCGATGGGGCGTCTTCTTCCGGATGCGTCAGGCTCGCCCAGCTCCATCTTAATCACAGTCATACTCTTGATATTTCCGTTTTCGTCCACATTGATTTTCTTCGGATTTCTCAGAAGATCAAATACTACGCCTTCTTCTTTTGCGTGATGCACTTCTTCCACTCTGGCCGGCAGCTCCGCCTCACTGCGGCGGTATACAATATGTACATCTGCTCCCAGACGAAGAGCCGTTCTCGCCGCATCCATGGCAACGTTTCCGCCGCCTACAACCGCGACTTTTTTGCCTGCAATGATCGGCGTATCATAGCTGTCATCAAACGCCTTCATCAGATTGCTTCTCGTCAGATATTCATTGGCGGAAAATACACCGTTTGCATTTTCTCCCGGAATGCCCATGAACATTGGAAGACCTGCGCCGGATCCGATAAATACAGCTTCAAATCCTTCCTCTTCCATAAGCTGATCAATGGTTGTGGATTTACCGATTACAACATTTGTTTCAAATTTTACGCCCAGTTCTTTTACTTTTTCGATTTCTTTTGCCACTACTTTCTGTTTCGGAAGACGGAATTCAGGGATGCCATACACAAGCACACCTCCCAGTTCGTGGAGTGCCTCAAATACAGTCACCTCGTAACCCATCTTGGCAAGGTCGCCCGCGCATGTCAGTCCGGAAGGACCGGAACCGATCACGGCAACCTTATGTCCGTTCATTTTTTCAGCGCCCTGAGGTTTGATGTCATGTTCCAGTGCATAATCTGCAACAAACCGCTCCAGTTTTCCGATGGATACCGGCTCGCCTTTAATGCCGCGGATACAGACACCCTCACACTGAGACTCCTGAGGGCAGACACGTCCGCAGATTGCCGGAAGAGCGCTGGATTTTCCGATTACTTTATAAGCCTCTTCGATATTTCCTTCTTTTACCTGATGAATAAATCCCGGAATATCAATGGATACAGGACATCCTTTGATGCATTTGGCATTCCTGCAGTTCAGACATCTCTGTGCCTCTTCCATTGCCTCTTCCATATTGTATCCAAGACAAACTTCATCAAAATTTGTCGCACGTACTTTTGGATCCTGCTCTCTGACAGGCACTTTTTTCAACATATCAGCCATTATTCGTCACCTCCACAATGTCCGCATCCGCCGTGATGGGTATCGCCCTCCTGCAGCCTCAGCATCGCACGGCCTTCTTCGGTCTTATACATCTGACTTCTCTTCATTGCCTGGTCAAAGTCTACCAGGTGTCCGTCAAATTCCGGTCCGTCTACGCAGGCAAATTTGATCTCGTCGCCTACCTGGAGACGACAGGCGCCGCACATACCTGTGCCGTCCACCATGATCGGATTCATGCTGACAATCGTAGGAATCTCCAGTTTCTTTGTCAGGAGGCAGACAAATTTCATCATAATCATGGGACCGATTGCAACACAGACGTCATATTTCTTGCCTTCTTCCACAAGTTTTTCAATCTTTGTGGTAACCATGCCTGCGTGTCCGTATGTACCATCATCTGTACACGGATAATAATTTCCGGCTACGGCTTTCATCTCGTCTTCAAGTATGAGCATGTTCTTTGTCTTTGCTCCTACAATTACGTCTGCGTCAATTCCCCGTTCTTTCAGCCATTTTACCTGAGGATAAACAGGCGCGGCGCCTACTCCTCCGGCAACGAAAAGCATTTTCTTCTTTTTAAGGCTGTCAATATCTTCGTGTACAAATTCAGAAGGACATCCCAGCGGGCCTGTAAAATCGCGGAAATAATCTCCTTCTTTCAGAGAGCCCATCTTTGTCGTTGACGCGCCTACTTCCTGGACGACAATTGTAATCGTTCCTGCTTCTCTGTCATAATCACAGATTGTCAGAGGGATTCTTTCTCCCTTCTCGTCCATCTTTACGATAACAAACTGGCCTGGCTGACAATGGCTGGCAACACGCGGCGCATGCACATCCATAAGAAAGATCTTGTCCGCCAGTTTTTCTGCTTTCAATATCTTATACATGATTCTCCTCCTTGTAAAAACTGCCCTTTTTTTATAATACGCCAATAGAGTGGGAAAGGCAAGCAAAAAAGCAGACACCGGAGACATATCCGGGTCTGCTTTTTCGCAGATAAACTGGTTTGTCAGAACATTTCTGACGGATTAGAAATCAACTTCTGTTCCGTAATATGTACATGTGAGAAGTTTTTCCATTGTTGCAGGATCAATTGCGCGTGGGTTGGATCCTGTGCACGCATCTCCTACAGCCAGTTCGGCAATATGAGCCACTTTCTCTTTGAACTCATCTTCATTAATGCCGAAATCTTTCAGAGTTCTCGGGATGTTCAGTTTTACATTAAACTCGTTGATCTTCTCTCTTAAGCTGTTAATCAGCGCTTTTTCTGAATTTCCTTCAAGTCCCATTCTGCGGGCAATCTCTGCATAACGGCTTGCTGCAACCGGATCTTTTGCATTGTATGCGATTACATACGGAAGATAAATTGCATTTGCACATCCGTGCGGAATATGGCCTGTGGAGAATGCAGCACCTGTCTTATGAGCCATGGAGTGAACAATTCCAAGCAGAGCGTTGGAAAATGCCATTCCGGCAAGACACTGTGCATAGTGCATCTGCTCTCTTGCTTCCATATTGCAGTTGTAGGATGCCGGAAGATAATCCAGTACCATCTCAATTGCCTGCAGTGCAAGCGGATCTGTAAACGGTCCGTGAAGAGTAGATACATACGCCTCGATTGCATGTGTAAGCGCGTCCATACCTGTGTAAGCAACCTGTTTTACCGGAAGACCGGATACAAGATCCGGATCAACAATCGCTACATCCGGTGTAATATTGAAATCAGCAAGCGGATATTTTACACCTGTCTGATAATTTGTTATAACGGAAAATGCGGTAACCTCTGTTGCGGTTCCTGATGTTGACGGAATCGCAGCAAATTTTGCTTTCTGTCTCAGCTCCGGGAAATTAAACGGAGTGCAGAGATCCTCAAATGAAGTCTCCGGATACTCATAAAATGCCCACATAGCTTTTGCAGCATCGATCGGTGAACCACCGCCCATAGCTACGATCCAGTCCGGTTCAAAAGCACGCATTGCTTCAGCACCCTTCATAACTGTCTCAACAGACGGATCCGGCTCAACGCCTTCAAAAACCTGTACTTCCATGCCTGCTTCTTTCAGGTAGTTTACGGCTTTGTCAAGAAATCCCTGACGCTTCATGGAGCCGCCTCCGACAACCAGTATTGCCTTCTTTCCTTTTAAATTTTTAAGCTCTTCCAGGCTTCCTTTTCCGTGATAAATATCACGCGGTAAACAAAATCTGCTCATGATCAGCATCTCCTTTTTGTTATTTTTTTAACACGGATATTATACCTCTTTAAATAAAAAAATGCAACCGGAGTTTCGTAAACAATTTGACAATTTTTTTCAAATTATTTAAAAAACACAGCTGCATTTTTCTTGTTTCTGTTATTTAAGATTACTCTGCTCTTGTTATATAATTTCGAGTTGTAACATCCGTTGCTTTTCCATTGTTGTTATTAATAAGAACAGCATTAAAAATAATCTGCGAATTTTCCGGCATATCTACGGGTCCGGTATATCTTTCCGAATCGCTGGTAGGCGTTGTTCCGTCCATTGTATAATAAGCCGTATAACCATCCGGTACTGTAATGGTAATCTGCGTTGGCTCAGTATACTGTCCGGTAGCCGGATTAACTGCGGGTGCACTCGCAATCGGAAACTCAATCGTATATTTTGCAGAAGACGCAATACTGGGAATCTCTTTATCGTTTATGGCGATTGCTTTAATTACCACTTCTCCCTCGTTCTGAAGAAGAATCGGTTCCCGATATTCCTCACTGGATGCAGTGGGATCTGTTCCATCGGTTGTATAATAAATTGTACCTCCTGTAGAAGAACTGATAGTAACCTCCTGTACCTCAGAATATGTTCCACCCTCCAGGCTGAAGGAAGGAGCTGCGGACACATAATCAGATACAGCGTTCAGAACTGTCTCGTCCTCACAGTCTGCCAGCAAAGGAGAAATCTTTTCCAGCTGCTCTGTATCCATATAAAAATCAATTGCCGCCTGATAAAGATCTGCATTTGTCGGCTGCGATCCCAATGCGGATAAAAATACAGATTCTGCTGAGTCCAGATCATTCTGCTCAATATAAATCTCTGAAAGTCCGGTATATGCCTCTGCTCTTGACTTATCTTTTACAATAGCACGGTTAAAATACGATTCCGCCTGTTCGTAATTTCCGGCCTGAAGCGCGCTGTATCCTTTTTTCATAACCCCGGTATAGGAATTCTGGTATGCAACATAAATGCCTACTCCAATTAAAGCAAGAAGCAGAAACAGGGTAATCAGCAGATTTCTCCTGCGCTTTTTGGCTGCCTCTCTTTTTTTCAGCTGCTGCTGGCGTCTTCGGTCGTCCCGCTGCCGTCCGGTCTGTTCACGGTTCGGACGTACATTTCCCGTATTCCGGGCAGAGCCGCCGCTGCGCGTTCCCGCGGCAGTCCGGGAACCGCTTCCTGTATTGCGCAGTTTTTCCACATTCCGGGAAGATCTTTCTTCCCCTCTCAGGCCTCCCGTACTTCCGGAAGTCCTGCCTGTGCTGCGCACACCGCCGGTGCTGCGGCCTCCGGCACGATTCTGTTCTCCGGTACGACGGTTCATGTTCTGTCGTTCATCGCGGATACGGTCAAGTTCTCCCTGACTCATTACACGGGTCGAATTTACACTCTGTACTGGAGTTCCTCTCCTGTTGTATCTTCTGATGTCCCCGGAACGTATCTGACGAGTTGCGCCTTCTACGGAACCTTTGACTTCTCTTGCCAGAACATCTTCCAGCGGATTATAGTCCGGTACAATCTGCACTTCTGCTCCACATTCAGGACAGATCACCTGATCATCCGGAATATTTGCTCCGCAGTGCAAACATTTCATTGTGATCCCTCCTGACTGCGCACACTTTCTACACAGTTATTCATCAACATTGCAATGGTCATAGGCCCGACTCCTCCGGGAACCGGGGTAATGGCGGATGCCACAGGTTCTACAGATTCAAAATCCACATCACCGCAGAGGTGATTCTTCTCGTCTCTGTGGATTCCCACATCAATAACTACAGCTCCTTCTTTTACATAATCCGCAGTGATAAACTCTTTTTTCCCGATAGCCACAACAAGAATATCAGCCCTTTTCGTTGTTTTCATCAGGTCGCATGTCCGGGAATGCGCAACTGTTACAGTTCCGTTTTCCCGCAGAAGAAGAGCAGCCATAGGTTTTCCGACAATATTGCTTCTGCCGACAATCACACATTCTTTCCCTTCAATCTCAACACCGGAACGTTTTAAAAGCTGAATAATGCCCGCCGGCGTGCAGGATACAAAGCCTTTTTCTCCAAGCCAGAGTCTTCCTACGCTGACCGGATGAAAGCCGTCCACATCCTTATCCGGGGATATGGTCCGGATAATCCTGTCTTCGTTTATATGAGAAGGAAGAGGAAGCTGTACAAGGATACCGTTTACAGTATCGTCACTGTTCAGTTTCTCAACCAGAGCGACCAGCTCCTCTTCTGAGGTATTCGCCGGCAGCTCATATGCTCTGGAATCAATTCCAATATAAGCACATGCCTTTTTCTTATTATTCACATAAACCGAGGAAGCAGGATCTTCTCCCACCTGAATAACAGCAAGGCAGATCTTCGTTCCCTGCTCTTTCATTCTGCTTACTTCTTCTTTCAGTTCATCTTTAATCCGCTTTGAAATTCGTTTCCCGTCAATTAACCGTGCCATTGATTTCTCCTTTGGTTAAAACAGTCCCGTAATCTTCCCGTCATCTGTAACATCAATTCCATTTGCCGCAGGTACGCGGGGCAGTCCGGGCATTGTCATTACAGCGCCCGTCAGTGCCACAACAAAACCGGCTCCCGCGCTTACGTATACTTCCCGTACATGTATATTGAATCCGGATGGACGTCCGAGTTTTTTCGCGTCATCCGAAAGGGAATACTGATTTTTGGCCATGCATACAGGAAATTCTGAGAATCCCATCTCTGCGATTTTAGCAAGCTGTTTCTTTGCGGCAGGTTCATAAACCACACCGTCTGCTCCGTAAATTTCCTTTGCAATACACTCGATCTTTTCTTCCAGGCTGAGGCTGTCATTATAAAGCGTATGGAAATGGCTCGCCTCTTCCTCCAGAGTCTCCAGTACTTTTTCAGCAAGACCGATGCCGCCTTCTCCGCCGTTGGCCCATACTTCTGACAACGCAAAACTGCAGCCTTTTTCCTCACAGAATTCACGGATATATTCATATTCCGCTTCGGTATCCGTAACAAAAGAATTAAGGGTAACAATTACAGGTACATCATATTTCTGTATATTTTCAATATGTTTTTCCAGATTTACAATTCCTTTGGCCAAAGCCTCCAGGTTTTCTTCGCCCAGATCGCTCTTTGCAACTCCACCATTATACTTCAAAGCGCGGACAGTTGCAACTAAAACAACTGCATCCGGCTTTAATCCGGCAAGACGGCATTTGATGTCAAAGAATTTCTCAGCTCCCAGATCTGCTCCAAATCCTGCTTCTGTTATAGTAATATCGCTCATTTTTAAAGCCATCTTTGTAGCCCGGACGCTGTTGCACCCATGTGCGATATTGGCAAACGGACCTCCATGTACAAGTGCCGGCGTATGTTCAAGAGTCTGTATCAGATTCGGTTTGATCGCATCCTTCAGGAGCGCCGCCATAGCGCCGGTTGCCTTCAGATCATCCGCCGTTACCGGTTCCCCGTCAAAATTATATGCTACAATAATCCGGCCCAGACGCTTCTTCAGATCCGCAAGATTCTCCGCCAGACAGAGAATTGCCATGATTTCGGATGCCACCGTAATTACAAAATGATCTTCTCTTACCATTCCATCCATTTTGTTTCCAAGACCTACTACGATGTTGCGGAGCACCCTGTCATTCATATCCAGACATCTTTTCCACACAACCTGCCGCGGATCAATTCTGAGGGCATTTCCCTGCTGAATGTGGTTATCCAGCATTGCAGCCAGCAGATTATTGGCAGATGTAATCGCATGAAAATCTCCTGTAAAATGAAGGTTCAGTTCATCCATGGGAACTACCTGAGCATATCCGCCTCCGGCTGCTCCTCCTTTTATCCCGAAGCAGGGACCCAGTGACGGCTCTCTGAGAGCAATGACAGTACGTTTTCCAAGTCTTGTCAGGGCATCTCCGAGCCCTACGGTTGTCGTTGTTTTCCCCTCTCCGGCAGGCGTAGGATTAATGGCTGTAACAAGGACAAGCTTTCCATTTTCATTGTCCTTGATTCTGTCCCATAACTCGTCCGAAAGTTTGGCCTTATATTTTCCGTAAAATTCCAGCTCATCTTCTGAAATTCCTATGCTTTCCGCCACCTGACCTATGGGTTTCATCTGCGCTTCCTGTGCAATCTGTATATCTGTTTTCATAATTCTCCTCCTTATCCCTGGTCCTTTGTCTATCCTGCCAGATACTGTTCAAACTCATCCTTTGTCATAAGTACTTTTCTGGGCTTTGTACCCTCTTCCGGACCTACAACTCCTGCTTCCGCCAGCTGATCCATGATTCTTGCAGCCCGGTTAAATCCAATCTTAAACATTCGCTGCAACATTCCGATTGACGCTTTTTCTTTGTCAATAATCAGCATTCCGGCTTCTGCGAAATATGCGTCACGGTCATTCCGGTTCTCCGGGCCGTTTCCCGGCGGCTGGGCGGAAATATCTGTATTCATATGCTCTTCCAGTTCGTCATTATATGTGGCGTTTCCGTTATTGCTGATCAGATAATCAACTACATCCTGTACTTCCCTGTCTGACACAAAAGAGCCCTGAACACGCACCGGTTTCGGATAACCGGAAGGATAGAACAGCATATCGCCTTTTCCCAGCAGTTTTTCTGCTCCGTTCATATCTATAATCGTTCTGGAATCCACACCCGATGATACGGAAAATGCAATCCTGGACGGCATATTTGCTTTGATCAGACCCGTAATAACATTAACCGAAGGCCTCTGTGTAGCAAGAATCAGATGAAGCCCCGCCGCTCTTGCAAGCTGCGCCAGACGGCAGATGGCGCCTTCCACCTCGCCGGGGGCAACCATCATAAGATCCGCAAGCTCATCAATAATAATTACAATCTGAGGAAGTTTCTTTGTTATCTCCTCACCGGTCTGTCCGCTCTGAACTTTTTCGTTAAAACCTTTCAGATCTCTTACATTATACTCCGCAAACAGTTTATATCTTTTTTCCATTTCTGCCACAGCCCAGTTCAGTGCTCCCGCCGCTTTCTTCGGGTCTGTAACCACAGGGATCATAAGATGCGGAATACCGTTGTATACGCTCAGCTCCACTACTTTCGGATCTACCAGAATCAGTTTTACTTCTTCCGGGTCAGCTTTGTATATAATGCTCATAATCAGCGTATTAATACATACAGACTTTCCGGAACCGGTGGCTCCCGCCACAAGAAGATGGGGCATCTTTGCAATATCCGCCACTACAACCTTTCCGGCAATATCCTTTCCCACTGCAAATGTAATGGGAGACGTACTTTTTTTGAATTCTCCGGATTCCAGCAGGTCCCGCAGCATTACCGCAGTATTTTCACTGTTCGGCACCTCGATTCCCACTGCTGCTTTTCCGGGGATCGGCGCTTCTATTCTCAGATCCGCCACTGCCAGATTCAGTTTAATATCATCTGCAAGCCCTACGATTTTGCTGACCTTGACCCCCTGTTCCGGCTGAATCTCATATCTTGTAACAGACGGCCCGCAGCTTGCGTTCGTGACATGCACCCCAACGCCAAAGTTCTGAAGGGTCTGTTCCAGTTTCAGAGCAGTTGCCCTCAGATGGGCATCTGAATCCCCGCCCGTTTTTTTCCCTTTTTTCAGCAGAGACAGCGGCGGAACTCTGTATGTATTCCGGGGTTTCCCCTCCTGCCGGCGTACAATATCCTCCACACTTGCCGCTTCTGCCGCGACCTCCATGGCCTCCTGTTTTGTATTCCGCCTGGCGGTCTTTCCTGCAGCCGCAGATTCTTCGGATTCCGAAAATGGAAGTTCCTCTTTCTTCTCCGGCGCCGCACTCAGATCCGGCCGTTCCTCACTCACCGGAGGGAAAGGCTCGGGTTCCGCCCGGTTGATTACAAACTCGTCAAAGGAACTTTCCGGATCATTTACAGCATCCTCCGGATCCGGAATAAGTTCATGCATTTCCGGAGATTTCTTTCTTCCTCTTCTTTTCTTTTCTCCGTTTTCCGACACAAGGGTCGTAGCAAAAGACACGCCTGATACCTTATTATCCTTCCGCTTTTCAGCCTGTCCGGAGTTTTTTTCCTTCTGCTGTTTTTCCTCTTCCTTCTGTTTTGCGCGGATTGCAGCTGTCTCCTGACGCTTCTTCTTTACATCCGCATAGGCCTCTTTACTTTTCCTTCCAAGAGGTGCAAGAAGAGACTTTTCCGTAATCAGAATCACACAGATAATACACAGAATAAAAAGTATCACATACGTCCCGATCTCGCCGATTAACGGACAGAACAGGCTGACAAGACAGCCTCCGGTCAGACCTCCGGCATTCTGGTGAATGCTGGATCTGTGATAGTGTGTAAGTAAAGACACCCCGGACTCATATTGGTCAAAAATCAGGCCCAGGATGGCGGTAAGAAGCAGAAACAGGACAACTGCTGCTCCTGTCTTTATGTAAGCATGTGCATTTCCCCGGTTTGACACAAGAAATGCACTGATACCAAAGGCGGCAAAAGGAAAGATATATGCCATAGTGCCGAAAAGACCGAATAATACAGATGAAACCGCCTCTCCGACAATCCCTCCCATACCGAAATTGCTCAGAACAAGCAGGATACATACCGCAAGCGCGATAAGGATAATGATCTCCCCTCTGATTTCCTGATTCTGCTGCTCTTTTTTCGGTCTTCCTCTGGTTGTTTTCTTCTTTTTTGTACGTTTCGCAGCCATACGACTCCCCCTTAATTAATTACACATACTGGTTCTAGTATATCATTAATTAAAATTTGTGTCATTACAAATTTTTCCGCCTCTCCTCAATCATTTCATGCAGTTTTGCAAACGCCTGGCTGATTCCTCCCACCTCATCAATCAGACCTTCCCTTACTGCATCCGCTCCTTCCAGCATAGTTCCCACATCCTTTACAAGCTGGGTAGAATCCAGCATAAGCTCCAGCAGCCGCTCCTGTGTAATCTTTGAATGTTCTGCAATAAATCTCGCAATTCTGTCCTGGGTTTTTTCCATATTCCGATAGCTCTGGATTACACCGATAAACATACCGGTAGAGCGAACCGGATGAACGATCATCGTCCCCGTCGGCACAATAAATGAATAATCGGCTGAAACGGCCAGCGGGCCTCCGATCGAATGGCTGCCGCCCAGTACAAGTGATACCGTAGGTTTACTCAGGGAAGCAATCATCTCTGCAATTGCAAGGCCCGCCTCCACATCTCCGCCAAGCGTGTTCAGAAGGATAAGCACACCTTCTGTATCTTCGTCTTCCTCAGCTTCTGCCAGCCGCGGAAGAAGATGTTCATATTTGGTCGCCTTGGTATTTCCGGATACTGCGTCATGCCCTTCAATCTCCCCGATAATCGTCAGCAGGCGGATCCCGTGTTTTCCGCTTTTTCCCGTCAGTTTCAGGGAACCGTTCTCACGGATAGCCTGATCTTCCTGCTCTTCATTGCTGTCGGAGTCCTCCGGTCTTGTATTTTCTTCTTCCGGCATATCTGTTTCCTCCTTTTCTGCTTCAGATGCTTCTTAACACAGAATAGTATAGGAAAAGCAGGACCTTTTTATACAGGGAAATCATCTGAAAAAGCACCTGTATCAGGCCAAAAAATGGTATGAATGCAAACTGTATACATCCATACCATTCTGTTTACTGCAGTGCCTGCTCCAGATCTGCAATAATATCTTCTATATTTTCAATACCTACACTGAAACGGATCAGATCCGGCTGAACACCTGCCTCGATCAGTTCCTGATCATTCATCTGACGGTGTGTGTGGCTTGCCGGATGAAGCACACAGCTTCTTGCGTCTGCCACATGAGTCACAATCGCGATCATTTTCAGTTTGTCCATCATCTCTACTGCTGCGTCTCTTCCGCCTTTCAGGCCGAATGTTATTACGCCGCATGTGCCGTCCGGCATATATTTCCGAGCCAGTTCGTAATATTTATCCCCTGGAAGAGAAGGACAGTTTACCCAGGCCACTTTTTCATGATTCTGAAGGTACTGTGCAGCCTTCAGTGCATTTTCACAATGTCTTGGCATTCTTAAATGCAGTGTCTCAAGACCGATATTAAGAAGGAACGCGTTCTGGGGTGACTGAATTGAGCCCAGGTCTCTCATAAGCTGAGCAGTTGCTTTCATAATAAAAGCCATCCTGCCGAATTTCTCCGCGTAAACGATTCCGTGGTATGTCTCATCCGGTGTTGTCAGTCCCGGGAACTTATCAGCATAAGCCATCCAGTCAAAATTTCCGCTGTCTACAATCGCGCCGCCTACACAGGCCGCATGACCGTCCATATACTTTGTCGTGGAATGTGTTACAATATCCGCTCCCCACTCAAAGGGACGGCAGTTAATCGGTGTTGCGAAAGTATTGTCTACAATAAACGGAACACCATGTCTGTGGGCAGCCTCCGCAAATTTTTCAAAGTCCAGCACAACAAGAGCCGGATTGGCAATAGTTTCCCCGAAAACAGCCTTTGTATTGTCCTTAAACGCTGCGTCCAGTTCCTCCGGAGTACAATCCGGATCTACAAATGTCGCTTCCACTCCCATTTTTTTGATGGTGTGTGCATACAGATTATATGTACCGCCATAAAGTGCAGAAGCACATACAATATGGTCGCCTGCCTGAGCAATATTCATAATCGCATAAAAGTTTGCCGCCTGTCCGGAAGAAGTAAGCATGGCTGCTACGCCGCCTTCCAGGTCACATATTTTCTCCGCAACAGCATCGTTTGTAGGATTCTGAAGGCGGGTATAAAAATAACCGGACTCCTCCAGATCGAACAGTCTTCCCATCTGCTCGCTGCTTGTATAACGAAAAGTGGTGCTCTGGTAAATCGGAAGAATTCTGGGCTCTCCGTTTCCCGGTTCATAGCCGGACTGGATACATTTTGTTTCAATCTTATAATTGCTCATGTTTTAATCCTCCTGTAAGTATAAATACTGTGCTTCAAGTTTCTTTACCATACTGCTGTACAGATCTCTGCACTTTTCATTTTCTCCGTTCTCAATCATAGTAATACAGGGACTCAGATAGGTCTTCCAGATATCTTCATAAATCTGATCCGCCTCTTTCTTTTTATCGATCCGCTTTACTATGGTAGGAGCTATATTGTAATACTCCTGAACCATTTCTTTTCCTTCATCACTAGAAAGAAGATACGAATCCCTGTAATTCCGCAGTGTATTCAATTCGTAGCAGTCATCCGGTCTGCCCAGACTATTGCAGACCGCTGTCGTGATATAGCAAAAAACGCTTCTTCGGAATCCTTTTTGTATATTCTCATAACTGGAAAAAGCAATCTTTGCGTCCGGAATCTGTTTATTCCATCTCTCTGTTATATCACTGATAAGCTCGTCCTTTTTTTTGGATTTCATTTCTCCCAGAAGAGGCAGAAAATAAGCAACCATATTCAGATTATAATCAAATGCTGCAAGTTCCCGCTTTCTCTTGGAAGAAATCTCATTAAGCTGTGAAAGTGCATATTCCGGAATACAGGAAATCACAAATTCTCTGGCTTCTTCGGATTCTTCGCACTGCTCTATTGTTTCCTGGAGAAAAGCGGCGTGTTTTTTAATCATTTCTTCCATATCAGAAGCGTAATGTTTCTTTCTGAATTTGCACTTCATTGTTTCTTCAAATACGGCTATCAATTCATTACGAGTCTTTTCTTTCTCCATTTTCTGCTCCTTTACTCACTCCAGTTGTGATAAACGTCCTGAACGTCATCGTCCTCCTCAAGCAGATCCAGAGTTTTCTGGATATTTTTTATATCTTCTTCATTTGTCAGTTCCACATACGTCTGAGGAATCATGGTCACTTCAGCTTCTGCCATGGCAATTCCTGCCTCCTCCAGCTTCAGGCGCACATCGCTGAATGCATCCGGAGCGGTAAGAATCTCATAGCTTTCCTCATCCTCAACAAAATCTTCAGCGCCTGCATCCAGAGCAAGCATCATCAGTTCGTCCGCATCCATATCGCAGTCTTCTTTTGCGACAAAGATCTGCCCCTTTTCGTCAAACATAAAAGATACACATCCGGGAGTTCCTACATTTCCATTTCCCTTTGTAAAGGCATTTCTTACATTTGAAGCTGTCCTGTTTTTATTGTCAGTAAGTGTTTTTACGATAATTGCCGTTCCGTTGGGGCCATAGCCTTCATATGTAATATGCTCATAATTATCTGCGGAACCTTCTCCGGCAGCCTTCTTAATATTTCTCTCAATTGTATCATTGGGCATATTATTTGCCTTGGCTTTTGCAATTACATCACGCAGTCTGCTGTTATTGGCCGGATCCGCGCCGCCTCCCTCTTTAACGGCGACCGCAAGCTCACGTCCGATTTTTGTAAAAATCTTTCCCTTTGCAGCATCATTTTTCTCTTTCTTATGTTTAATGTTGGCAAATTTTGAATGTCCTGACATGGTATATTCTCCTCTTTTCTCTTTCTCTCATTAAAAGCGGCGCCCGCAGGCGCTGTCCGCACTATACGCCTTTCAATTTTATCACTCTTTTCACGTTCTGTAAAGAAGTCTATGTAGGAAGCTCCAGGCTGACACGAATGGCCTGGTCTACATTTTTCATCATATCCGGATCAATGTGGCATACAAATTCTTTGAGCCGCTGTTTGTCGATCGTGCGGATCTGTTCCAGCAAAATCACAGAATTCTTTACAATCTTATAGCTGCTGGCGCTGATTTCTATATGAGTCGGAAGTTTCGCCTTATTCATTTTTGATGTAATGGCGGCACAGATCACAGTCGGACTGTGCCGGTTTCCCACATTATTCTGAATGATAAGAACAGGACGGATTCCTCCCTGCTCAGAACCGACTACCGGGCTTAAATCTGCATAAAAAATATCTCCACGTCTGATATTCAACTCTTTCACACTCCGATTCCATACTTGCATTCTTTTTTCATGTTTCTCACATAAAAGAAGCATACTTCAGTATTTCCGTTTTTCTCGGATGTATTCAAAAGAAGCTGTTCAGACCGTACGTTACAATTCCTGGTGCTATGCTCACGGCATAATACCACTACTCAAAGCAGTCTGTCTGTTTTACAATCTGTCCTCCGGATGTGTACACTCTGGGAATACGTTTTCCAAGGCAGCAGACAAATTCATAATTGAATCTGCCGCTGAGCTCCGCAAGCTCCTCTACCGTTATTCTGTCATCCTGATCTTCTCCAATCAGAACAGCCTGATCCATAAATTGTACTTCCGGAATATCTGTCACATCCACCATAAACTGATCCATACACACTCTTCCCAGAATCCTGGCTCTTTTTCCATGAATCAGTACGCAGCCTTTATTGGACAAGGAACGTGGATATCCGTCTCCGTATCCAACAGGGATCGTAGCTACTTTCATCTGTTTTGGAGCGACAAAGGTTCCTCCATAACTGATGGATGTCCCCGGCTCTACCGTCTTGACAAAAATGACATGGCTGACCAGAGACAGAACCGGTTTCAGATCAACTGCATCCCTGTTTACTTCCTCTGAAGGATACATGCCGTATGTAGATATGCCTGCCCGGGCCAGATCATGCTTCATATCCGGAAAGTCAATGATTCCCGCACTGTTATCACAGTCGTAGTAAGGGATTACTACATTCCGCTTTTCCATCTGTACCTTCATCCACATAAATTTTCTGTGCTGCTCATAAGTATATGTCTTATCTCTTTCATCAGCTTTGGCAAAATGGGTGAACATCCCTTCGACCTCTATATTCTCCATTCTGCTGATACGTTCAATTATATCTGCGCTTTCTTCCGTAACCGGAAATCCGATCCTTCCCATACCGGTATCAACCTTGATATGAATATAGGCTTTCTTTCCCGCTCTTTCTGCAGCTTCTGCTATTTTTCCGGCCATCTCTTCCATATATACAGCCGCCCGGATCTCATTTCTGACCATATCATCATACTGATCCGGGAAAACACACCCCAGAACAAGGATCGGTTTTTTTATTCCGTGCTTTCTCAGGACAATGCCTTCATCCAGAGTTGCCACCGCATATCCCCACACATAGTCAAGTTTCTCGAATACTTCTGCAAGAGGTACTGCGCCGTGTCCGTAAGCATCCGTTTTTACCACCGCAATCAGTCTGGCGCCGCCGCCGATTCTGTTTTTCATCTGTTCCATATTATATGCAGCTGCATCCAGATCTATCTTTGCATATACTCTGTTGTACTCTTTCATTTCTGTTCCTCCGCCTTTTTCATACATTTCTGGATTCCCTGAATCAGATCCCGTGCCAGTATACTGTAACTGCCCAGACAGTCTCTGATTTCATCGCCTCCGCAGGCGTGAAGATACACACCCAGGGCCGCGCTTTCAAACGGTGACATACCCTGGGCCAGGAGGCCTGTGATTACTCCTGCAAGCACGTCGCCGGAACCCGCTTTCGCCATCCCGCTGTTTCCCGCGAGATTAACAAAAGGATGCCTGCCCTTCTCAGCTACAATTGTCCTGCTGTCCTTCAGCACACATACTGCAGGACAGTTTTCTGTAAATTTTCTGAGAATCTCCATTCTGTTTTCTTTTATTTCTTTTACCGCAGTTCCTGTCAGGCGGGACATTTCCATCATATGAGGAGTCAGAATCAGCGGAGCCGCAATACGGTTCAACAGTTCTCTGTTTCTGCTGAGAAGATTGATACCGTCTGCATCTGCTACACATGGCACCTTTACCTTCTCCATTGTATGAACCAGAAGTTTCTCCGCCTGCCGGTCTGTTCCCAGACCGCATCCGATACATACCACATCTGCCCAGTCAAGAAGTTCGTCCAGTTTCTTTTCATCATAACCGGTATAACAGGACAGCACTGCTTCCGGAAGAAGCTGCTGAACAATCACCCGGTTTTCCTCAGGCGTATAGATCTGCACAAGCCCTGCCCCCGCTGTATATGCTGCCCGGGCTGCCAGACAGGAAGCTCCGGCCATTCCGTAACTTCCTGTAATCATCAGGACTTTCCCATAACTGCCCTTATGGGAATCCGGTTTTCTGGGCGGGAGAAGCCGGAACAGATCATCCCGGTCATAAGTGCAGCACACTTCTTTGCTGTCCGAAAAGATTTCCGGATTAATGCCGATAGGCACAGCTACTGTTTCACCGGCATAATTCTTTCCGGGATACAGCTCACAGCCCAGTTTCGTACAGGCCATTCCAACCGTCAGTTCCGCACAGAATGCAGTTCCCAGAACCCGGCCGTCCTGCGCGCACACACCGGAAGGAATATCTACAGCGACCTTGCGTCCGGGAGCATGATTCATTGCCTGGATTATGTCTTTATAAGAACCGCTGATCTCCCGGCTTAAACCCACACCGAAAACCGCGTCGATTATAACAGTATATTCTTCTTCCGGGAATTCCGTGAAAATCCGAAGTCCCATCTTTTCGGCAATCTGCTTTTGTACCCTGCACTCTTCACTCATGGAAGACTCTTTTCCTGCAAAGACGATGTCTGCCTGCCTGCCTTTTTCTGTCAGAATTCTGGCCGCCGCAAAGCCGTCCCCTCCGTTATTTCCGCTGCCGCAGACGATCAGTGCTTTTGACGTATCAATACCTCTTTTTTCCATAGTCTCCACAGTCTTAAGCGCCGCTCTCTCCATGAGCACAAGGGAAGGAACGCCCAGATCTTCGATGGTATGTCTGTCTGCTTCCTTCATCTGTTTTCCGTCTGGGAGATATCTCATTTCACACCCGTCCTTTCTCTTAAGAACCCCGCAGCATGCTGCGGGGTTCTTTCATAAACATCTTTTTTCTATTCTTCAAATCCTTCCATACGCTGACTGACATTATAGGACAGTGTCATAAGACTGTCTGAAAGGTGTACACTCTCTACAATTACATCGTCCGGGAGATCCAGATCTGTATGTGCAAAATTCCAGATTGCCTTGATTCCGTTCTCCACCAGAATGTCAGCAACTTCAACCGCCTTTGACTTCGGAATAGTAAGCGCCGCGATTTCAATATCATTTTCTTTAAGGAAATCTACAAGTTCATCCATCATTCTTACCGGTATCCCTCTGATTGCCACCCCCTCCAACCGGGGATTGACATCAAAAAGACTTTTTAAAACAAACCCGCTCCTCTCAAAAGAAGCATAATTTGCAAGCGCCTGTCCAAGATTTCCCGCTCCGATAATGATAAAATTATGTGTTCTGTCAAGGCCGAGAATCTTGCCGATCTCCGTGTAGAGATACTTTACATTATACCCGTATCCCTGCTGGCCAAAACCGCCAAAATTATTTAAATCCTGTCTGATCTGCGATGCAGTCACCTGCATCTTCTTGCTCAGATCATTGGAAGATATCCTCTCTACGCCCGCCTCCAGCAGATCTCCAAGATACCTGTAGTATCTCGGCAGTCTGGAAATCACTGCGCGGGATATTTTTCTATGTTCCAATGTTCACCGACCTCCATCATTCAAGTACGCTTTTTCGCAATCATTTTTTATTATATAAAATAGTTAATATTATGTCAAACTTTACTTTTCCCGTTTTTCCGTTATAATGGTCATTGGACTGTAATAACTCGATTTATATACAATTTTTACAAGGAGAAAAAACATGATACTGGCATGTCATAATATAGAAAAA
>DWZZ01000093.1 GCA_019117305.1 Candidatus Mediterraneibacter merdigallinarum
TCAATGGAAACTCACGTTCCGTTCGAACAGCTCCATTGATAATTCTAACGCCTGTACTCAGGGTGTTAAGTTTTACTAAATTCCGCCTCAAAGTCGCTCAGAATTTCCGCATCTGATCTCCGAAAGTCGCATCCATCCGTCTGTATTCCGCTGTTTTCTGCGCCGCGTCCGAGCGGGAGCGTGCCCTCCGGCACCATACCCGGACTCCCCGGCGGACCCTTTCCCCCTCCATAATTTCGAATTTCACATCTACAAATCTTCCCCCGGATGTGGTATGATCGTTATAGTGTATGGGCCGGGAAAGGCTTTCCCGGGCGTGTGTTTTATACCGGTGAGAGGGGCGGTGTTTCTATGAACAGGAAGTGCATTTTTAAAAGAGCGGCGTCGGTGTTTCTGGCGTTGTCTGCAATGTTGTGCCTGACGTCCTGTTCCCAGCTGCGGGCGCTGCAGCTGACGGGGATGATGTCAGAAGAGGCGGAGAAAATTCATCCTATGTCGGAGGAAATTATCCGCTGCCTGACGGAGCATGACAGGGAAGGGCTGAAAGAACTGTTCTGCGACAGAGTAAAGGAAAATGAAGAGCTTGACGGGCAGATAGAAGAGCTGATGGAGTTTGTTCAATGTGATGTATATCTTTCCGCTGATATTGAAGATTCTGCATCGGGCGGCCAGTCCATCGAGTCCGGTGAGATTACAGACTGGACGGTCAGGCCCCAGATCCCCTATGTAAAAGTGCAGGTTGCTTTGGAAGAGGAGGACGGCCGGGATGCGGTCAGATATTATAAAGTAGCGTACGGATGGAAGATTACAGATAAAGAAGATCCTTCTATGGAAGGACTGCACTGGATTGAGGCTGAGCTGCTTAACATGGACGAAAAAGTGTGGATCGGAACAAACGGATTTCTGAATGACGCAGAAGATCTGCAGGAACAGTCCGGGTCAGAAGTATAATAAAGGGGATGATACAGTATGGGCTTCACGCATTTTGATGAAAACGGCAAAGCGGTTATGGTGGATGTGACCGGCAAGGAGGAAACGCTCCGGGAAGCGTCTGCCACCGGGAAAATACTGGTCAGCCGGGAAGTATTTCAGGCGGTCAGAGCAGGAACCATAGGAAAAGGAGATGTTCTCGGCGTGGCGGCCACGGCAGGAATTATGGGAGCAAAGCGGACCTGGGAACTGATTCCCATGTGCCACATTCTTCCTCTGACCAACTGCAGAATTACATTTGACATGGATGAGGAGGAGTACTCGATTTCCTGTACCTGTACGGTGAAAGTGACAGGAAAAACGGGAGTTGAGATGGAAGCGCTGACAGGTGT
Organism: Candidatus Mediterraneibacter merdigallinarum; assembly: GCA_019117305.1. Taxonomy (GTDB): domain Bacteria; phylum Bacillota; class Clostridia; order Lachnospirales; family Lachnospiraceae; genus Mediterraneibacter; species Mediterraneibacter merdigallinarum. Next base: position 1,323 of record DWZZ01000093.1, read on the forward strand.
AAGTGTGGCTCTGCTGACGATTTATGATATGTGCAAGGCGCTGGACAAGACAATGGAGATCGGTGAGATCTATCTGGTGAAAAAAACAGGCGGAAAGAGCGGAAATGTATATAATGGCCGGCACAGCGGCAGAGAACGGCAGGGGCAAAAGAAGTCCGGCCGAAGGGAAATTGAACTGATGTAGGAAGAGGCGGAAGAAATGGAGCAGAAGAGATGGAGAGCAGCGGTTGTAACACTGAGCGATAAAGGATACGCAGGAGAACGGGAGGATAAAAGCGGTCCTCTTATCTGTGATATGCTTAGACAGGCCGGTTATGAAGTGGTGGAAACGATGATTCTTCCGGATGAGATAGGAGAAATTAAGGAGTGTCTTTGTAAATTATGTGATGAGATAAGAGTTGATATAGTTTTTACAACAGGCGGTACGGGATTATCGCCCAGAGACTGCGCGCCTGAGGCTACGCTGGCGGTGGCTGCGCGGAATGTTCCGGGAATCGCGGAGGCCATGCGTCTGGCATCTCTGCAGATTACGCCCAGAGCTATGTTAAGCAGGGGCGTGTCGGTGATCCGGAACGAGACACTGATTATCAACCTGCCGGGAAGTCCGAAAGCGGCCAGAGAGAATCTGGAAGCGGTGCTTCCTTCTCTGGATCACGGTCTGGCGATCCTGAAAGGAAGAGCAGGAGAATGCGGACATGAATCAGATGAAACAAAATAATTTGAAAAGAAAGGGAATTCATGCGCAAGAAAAATATGCAGGATCAGTTCGGCAGAAAAATTGAATATATCAGAGTGTCCGTTACAGACCGCTGCAATCTGCGCTGCATTTACTGTATGCCGCAGGAAGGGGTGCCGGCCGTTCCCCACAGTGAGATTCTGACATTTGACGAGATAGAGCGGTTCTGCCGGATAGCAGCAGGACTGGGAATATCCCGCATTAAACTGACAGGTGGAGAACCCCTTGTGCGCAGGGGGCTTCCTTTTCTTTTGGGAAAATTAAAGCAGATTCCGGGAGTGGAACAGGTAACGCTGACAACAAACGGAACACTGCTGAAGGAACAGATCCGGGATCTGACAGCCAATGGCCTGGATGCCGTGAATATCAGTCTTGACACACTGGACGCGCAACGGTATCATCAGGTGACCCGTGTCGGCAGTCTGGACAAGGCGCTGGAAGGTCTGGACGCGGCTCTCCGGTGTCCGGGACTTCCGGTGAAAATCAACTGCGTGCCTCTGGAGGACGGGACAGACGACGATCTTCTCAGGCTGGCAGGGCTGGCCCGGAAGTATCCGGTGGACGTACGCTTTATTGAGCTGATGCCCTTCGGACCGGGGAAAGAGTCTGCCGGAAGAAGCAACACAGATATAAAAGAAATACTGGAAAGACAGTTCGGAAGTTCGCAGCCATATGAGAAACTGCTGGGGAACGGACCGGCGGAGTATGTTCTCTTTCCGGGCTTCCGGGGCAGAGTCGGTTTTATCAGCGCGCTCAGCCACAAGTTCTGCAGCACATGCAACCGTCTGAGGCTTACCTCAGAAGGAATGCTTAAGCCCTGCCTTCAGTACGGAACAGCAACGGACATAAAGGCTCTGCTTCGGGGAGGAGCATCGGATAAACAGATACAGGAGGCCGTCATACAGACGGTTCTCAGCAAGCCCGCCTGTCATCATTTCAGCGAAGAAGATAATGAAGATGAAAACGGGGAAGGCGGACAGCGGGAAAACAGAGAAATGTCCCGGATCGGCGGCTGACAGAGATCCGGAGGAAAAGTGAGGCATATATATGGGAAAAGTAATTGCAGTCTGCACAAGTCCTGAAAAAGGCACACAGAAGACTGCTGTGGCAGAAGGAAATTTTATAGAAGATTACGGGATTGAAGGGGATGCTCACGCAGGAAAATGGCACCGCCAGGTCAGTCTTCTTTCCTATGATAAAATAGAAGCGTTCAGACAGCGGGGAGCCCGGGTGGAAGACGGCGCTTTTGGAGAAAATCTGGTGGTGGAAGGAATTGATTTTTCCGCTCTTCCGGTGGGCACAAGGCTTGCCTGCGGCGACGTTGTTCTCGAAATCACGCAGATCGGGAAGGAATGCCACCACGGATGCGCCATTTTTCAGCAGATGGGCGACTGCATTATGCCCCGGGAGGGCGTATTCGCGAAAGTAATCCGGGGAGGAAAAATATGCCCGGGCGATGAGATGACTTGCATGGAAAGGAGAATCGTTGTATCTTAAATAGGTGAGTTTTGATTTGAACGCAAAACGGAAGAATTTCTGCTGTAAGCACACTGTGTGCGGATTGAAACGGAAAGAAAATAATTGCGGGAGTTTTGAACAGATGACGCTGAAAAAATACAGAGCTGCAGTACTGGCTTTTTGCATGGCGCTGTTTCTGGCAGGGTGCCGGATGCAGGGAGAAGCAACCGGGACAGAGAAAGATGACTTGAAAGGAATTGACATTGAGGAGAAAGACGGAAAAGAAGTTTATTCATTTGAGGACAAGGCAGGCAGACAGTATGAGGCGGAACTGCTGGCTGATGTTCCAAGATGCACCTATGATTTTTCTTATCTTAAGACAGATAAAAAAACAGGTTATAAGCATTACACAGATGAAGAAAACGGAGTGTCTTCCAGAGTGGGAATAGATGTTTCCGAATTCCAGGGAGAAGAGATTGACTGGAAGAAAGTAAAAGCCAGCGGGGTAGAATTTGTGATTATCCGTCTGGGATATCGGGCCTACGGCGAGAACGGAGAACTGGTAATGGACGACATGTATGAAAAAAATGTAAAAGAAGCGCAGGATGCCGGCCTGGAGGTGGGAGTATATTTTTTCTCTCAGGCCATCAGCCCTGCTGAGGCGGTGGAGGAAGCGGAGTATGTTCTGAAACATATCCGCGGCTATGATATAGACGGGCCGGTAGTATATGATACAGAAGACATTGAATATAGTGATGCCCGGACAGACAGAAATACAAGACAGGAGTTTACCAATTACTGTAAGGTTTTCTGCGATACAATCGAGTCGGGCGGCTATGAACCGATGATCTATTCCAATATGAAATGGATGGCCCGTACGCTTATTATGGAAGAACTTACAGATTATGATTTCTGGTATGCAGATTATCACGTGGTGCCCCAGTGCCCGTATAAATATAAGATCTGGCAGTACAGTGAGACAGGAGAGGTGCCGGGGATTACCGGCGGTGTAAATTTAAACCTATGGTTTCAGGAGGATGAAGAAGAATGAAGTGGAATAAATTCCGGTTAAAGACAACGACCCAGGCAGAGGATATTGTAAGCAGTATGCTGATGGAACTGGGGATTCAGGGAGTGGAGATTGAGGATAAGATTCCTCTTTCCCAGTCAGATAAGGAGCAGATGTTTGTAGATATTCTGCCGGAGACAGAGCCGGATGACGGCGTGGCGTACTTAAGTTTTTATCTGGAAGAGGATGACGATAAAGACAGTATTTTAAGTCAGGTAAGACAGGAGTTAAAGGACATGTCCGCCTATGTGGATGTAGGCGAGTGCCTGATTGAAGAGTCTCAGACCGAGGACGTGGACTGGGTGAATAACTGGAAACAGTATTTCCATCAGTTCTATGTAGACGACATTCTGATCATTCCTTCCTGGGAGGAAGTAAAGCCGGAAGACAGCGGAAAAATGGTAATTCACATTGATCCGGGCACGGCGTTCGGAACCGGAATGCATGAAACTACCCAGCTGTGTATCCGCCAGATCAGAAAATATGTAAAGCCGGATACAAAGATTCTGGACGTAGGCTGCGGAAGCGGCATTCTGGGTATGCTTGCCCTGAAATTCGGAGCCGCGTATTCTGTGGGAACGGATCTGGATCCCTGTGCCATTGACGCCACCCGGGAAAATATGGCGGTAAACGGAATCCCTCAGGACAAGTATGAGGTTATGATCGGAAATATCATTGACGACCGGGATGTGCAGGATAAAGTGGGATATGAGTGTTACGACATCGTGGCGGCAAATATTCTGGCTGATGTGCTGGTGGAACTGACGCCGGTGATCGTTCATCAGTTGAAAAAAGGCGGCATTTACATTACCAGCGGCATTATTGACGATAAGGAAGATACAGTTGTAAAGGCTGTTAAGGATGCAGGACTGGAAGTGCTGGATGTGACATACCAGGGCGAGTGGGTCTGCGTGACAGCGAGGAAGAACTGATGCAGAATTTTTTTGTAGAGATTTCGTCGGTACAGGACGGGATAATCCGTCTGTCCGGCGCAGATGTAAACCATATGAAAAATGTCCTCCGCATGAAGCCGGGAGAGCAGGTGCAGATCCAGGACGGACTGGGTATTACTTATACCTGCCGTATTTCCGGATATGAGGACAGAGAAGCGGTTCTGGAGATTCTTGAGACAAAAGCCGCGGATACGGAACTGCCTTCCGCCCTTTATCTTTTTCAGGGGCTTCCCAAAGGAGATAAGATGGAGTGGATCGTGCAGAAAGCCGTGGAGCTGGGAGCGGCCGGAATTATCCCCTTCGCGGCGGGAAGATCCGTTGTGCGTCTGGACGAGAAAAAGGCGGAGAAAAAGACAGCCCGGTGGCAGGCCATAGCCAGAAGTGCGGCAGAACAGTGCGGACGCGCCGTTATACCGGAGGTGAGCCGCCCGGTTTCCTTTGCGGAAGCTCTGAAACAGGCGTCAGAGCTGGATGTGATTCTGATTCCGTATGAACTGGAGCGTGGGATGGAAGAGACGGCGGAGATTATCCGGAATATCCGGCCGGGACAGTCTGTGGGGATCTTTATCGGACCGGAAGGCGGCTTTGACGCGGAGGAAGTAGAGAAGGCAAAAGCGGCGGGAGCCCGGCCGGTCTCCCTGGGTTCCAGGATTCTGCGGACAGAGACAGCGGGAGTTACAGCCCTTTCGATTCTGATGTATCATCTTGAGAGCCAGGGACATAATTTAAAGTAAGAAAAGAGAAAAGGAAAGGAACAATGGAAGTTTATCTGGACAATTCTGCCACGACCATGTGTTATCCGGAAGTGGGAGAACTGGTATATAAAATAATGTGTCAGGACTATGGCAACCCATCGTCCATGCACAGAAAAGGAGTGCAGGCGGAGCATTATATCCGTGACGCGAAGGAGACGCTGGCAAAACTGCTGAAAGTAAATCCCGGCGAGATTTTCTTCACATCCGGAGGCACCGAAAGCGACAACCTGGCTCTGATCGGATGTGCCAGAGCAGGACGCAGGAGAGGGAATCATCTGATTACCACATCCATTGAACATCCGGCAATCCTCAATACCATGCGGTATCTGGAAGAAGAGGAAGGATTCCGGGTGACTTATCTGCCGGTGGACGCGGCAGGAAGAGTAAAACTGGATGCGTTAAAAGATGCGCTCTGCCCCGAGACAATACTTGTATCGATTATGTATGTGAACAATGAAGTGGGAACGGTTCAGCCGGTCGCCGAGGCGGCCAGGATTGTCAAACAGTACAATCCGTCGATTCTGTTTCACACAGACGCGGTTCAGGGCTTCGGCAAGTACCGGATCTGGCCGAAGCGCATGGGCATCGATCTTCTGAGCGCCAGCGGCCATAAAATCCATGGTCCGAAAGGCGTGGGCTTCCTTTATATCGGACCAAATGTAAAGATCAGACCCATTCTGTTCGGCGGGGAGCAGCAGAAAAATATCCGCTCCGGTACAGAGAATGTTCCGGGCATAGCAGGACTGGCTCTTGCATCGAAAATGATTTACCGGGATCTGGAGATGAAAACTGCCCTGATGCGGGAACTCAAAGGCCGGTTTCTGGAAGGAATAAAAAAGATTGACAATACAGTGGTGCACGGCCTGACCGATGAGGGCAGCGCGCCTCACATTATCAGTGTGGGAATCGCGGGAATCCGGAGTGAAGTTCTTCTCCACACACTGGAGGAAAAAGGAATTTATGTTTCTTCCGGATCGGCCTGCTCCTCCAACCATCCGTCGGTGAGCGGCGTGCTCAAAGGAATCGGAGCGGCCAGAGAATACCTGGACGCCACCCTGCGTTTCAGCATGTCAGAGTTTACAAAAAAAGAAGAAATTGACTATACACTGGAAACACTATATAATTGTGTACCGACACTTCGAAAATATACGCGGCACTGACCAGAAAATATACAGCCGGCCGCCTGTGATATACAGAAAAAGGAGAAAAACATGGAATTTCATTCGTTTTTGATCAAATACGGGGAAATCGGAATCAAGGGAAAGAACAGATATATGTTCGAGGACGCTCTTGTCCGCCAGATCCGCTATGCGCTCTCAGATGTGGACGGAGATTTCTATGTCCACAAATGTCACGGAAGAGTATATGTGGACTGCAATGGAGAATATGACTATGAGGAGACTGTGGAGCATATTTCCCGTGTCTTCGGTATTGTGGGCATCTGCCCGGTTGTACGAAAAGAAGTAAAGGAAATAGAAGAGCTGAAAAAGGACGTGGTTTCCTATATGGGCGAGATGTACCCGGAAGGAAACTGTACTTTTAAAGTAGAAGCAAGACGCGCCAATAAACGGTATCCTATGAACTCCATGGAGATCAACTGCGCGCTGGGAGAGGCTGTGCTGGACGCGTTTCCGGATATGAAAGTAGACGTCCACAATCCGGATGTACGTCTGAATGTGGAAATCCGGGAGGAAGTCTATCTGTACTCCGAGATTATCCCCGGTCCGGGGGGAATGCCGGTGGGAACAAACGGAAGCGCAATGCTTCTTCTCTCCGGCGGAATTGACAGCCCTGTGGCAGGATATATGATCGCGAAGAGAGGCGTGGAGATTGAAGCGGTATATTTCCATGCCCCGCCGTATACAAGTGAGCGTGCGAAAGAAAAGGTTATGGATCTGGCAAAACTTGTTTCCGTTTATTCGGGGCCGATTAAGCTCCACGTCGTAAATTTTACAGATATCCAGCTTTATATTTATGAAAAATGTCCCCATGAAGAACTGACGATTATCATGCGCCGGTATATGATGCGGATCGCGGAGCATTTCGCGAAGAAAGACGGATGTCTGGGTCTGATTACCGGGGAAAGTATCGGCCAGGTGGCCAGCCAGACCATGCAGAGCCTTGCGGCCACAAATGCGGTGTGTACGCTCCCGGTATACCGTCCTCTTGTGGGATTTGACAAGAGGGAGATTGTGGAGATTTCAGAGAAGATCGGCACCTACGAAGTATCCATACAGCCGTTTGAGGACTGCTGTACAATCTTTGTGGCAAAACATCCTGTTACAAAGCCGAATCTTGAGCGGATCGAAAAATCCGAGCTGAATCTGACAGAGAAGATTGATGAACTGATGCAGACGGCTCTGGATACGACAGAGACAATTATCATCGGACAGAAAGAGGCAGACTCTTTTTAAGAGTCTGCCCCGGTAAGTTTTACAGCAAAAAAAGAAGCTGTCTGGTTCAGGCAGCTTCGCGGTTTTTCTATTTATTTGATAATGTAGGAATCCAGAGCTGCAAGGATGTCGTCGACATTGCCGTCAGCGTGTATGTTCAGATCGATCGGTTTGGAAAGGTCAAGACTGAAAATTCCCATGATTGATTTGGCATCTATAACATATCTTCCGGATACTAAATCGAAGTCATTGTCATATTTTGTAATTTCGTTGACAAAAGATTTAACTTTGTCGATTGAGTTTAATGAAATCTGTACTGTTTTCATTTTAAATTCCCTCCTTGAATTATACAATAAAGTAAGGGCCTTAACCCTACGTATATTCTACGGGATGGGATGGTAAAAGTCAAGAAACAATAAGGAAAAAAGAGGTAAAAATCCATGAAAAAAGCGGCATTGCACAATCTGGGATGCAAGGTAAATGCCTATGAAACAGAGGCCATGCAGGAAATGCTGGAAAAGGCCGGATATGAGATCGTTCCCTTCAGGGAAGGGGCGGATATTTACATCATCAATACCTGTACTGTGACCAATATTGCGGACCGGAAATCCAGGCAGATGCTCCACCGGGCCAGGAAGATGAATCCGGATGCGGTAGTAGTGGCGGCAGGCTGCTATGTACAGGCACAGAATACCAGAGAAAATACAGATCCGTGTATTGATATTGTCCTGGGAAACAATCATAAAAAGGATCTCATAAAAGTGCTGGAGGAATACGAAGCGGAAAAAGCAGCTCAGAAAGAATCTGCGGATGCGGCAGAAAAATCAGATGTTCGGAAGAATATTCAGGATATTGAAGAAATCGGACAGACAAAAGAGTATGAGAAACTTCATCTGACAAAACCCGGAGAACATACAAGAGCTTACATCAAGGTGCAGGACGGCTGCAATCAGTTCTGCACTTACTGCATTATCCCTTATGTAAGAGGAAGGGTCCGCAGCAGAACGGTGGAGGATGTGCTGGATGAAGTGCGGACTCTTGCCGGAAACGGCTATCAGGAAGTGGTGCTGACAGGAATCCATCTGAGCTCTTACGGCATTGATTTTGACGGAAACCGGCATCTTCTTTCCCTGATTCAGGCTGTCCATCAGATTGAGGGCATCCGGAGAATCCGCCTTGGCTCTCTGGAGCCGGGAATCATTACAGATGAATTTGCCCGGGCGCTGTCGGACCTTCCGAAGATGTGTCCCCATTTTCATCTGTCTCTGCAGAGCGGATGCGACGACACATTGAAACGGATGAACCGCAGGTATACCAGCGAAGAGTACTATGAGAAATGCTGTATCCTGCGCCGGTATTTTGACAATCCGGCCCTGACTACAGATGTGATTGTGGGATTTCCGGGAGAGACGGAAGAAGAGTTTCAGAAGTCCAGGGATTTTGTGGACAAAGTTGATTTTTACGAAACCCATATATTCAAATATTCCAGGCGGGAGGGCACCAGGGCCGCTGCTATGGAAAATCAGGTCAGCGAGCAGGAGAAAGCCCGGCGTAGCGCCGTCCTCATCGAACTGGGGGAGAAGAAACGGAAGGCTTACGAACAGAGTTTCCTGGGAAAAGAAGTGGAAGTGCTGGTGGAAGAGGAAGCTCTGATCCAGGGAAAACCTATGCAGACCGGACATACGAAAGAGTATATCCGGATTGCTTTTGAAGGAGACAAGAGCCTGAAAAATACCATTGTAAAGGTTCGAGTTGATAATGATTTACAAATTATTCATTGAATTTTGCAGGGTATTATATTAGAATTGTAAATAGGGTATCTGGGGCTTGCCAGAGGAACAGTTAAACTGCATCATGACGTTTAAGGAGGATATAACAATGAGTGATTTAAGCAATACTCAATTCTTTCAGGTAGAGCCGGGACCGCAGATTTCAGCAAAAGATATTCTTGAGATCGTGTTCAAGGCACTGAAGGAAAAGGGATACAATCCGGTCAATCAGATCGTGGGATACATTATGTCGGGAGATCCGACCTATATTACCAGCTACAACGGCGCAAGAAGTCTTGTGATGAAAGTAGAGAGAGACGAGCTGGTAGAGGAACTGTTAAAAGCGTATATCGAACATAATTCATGGGAATAATTTCATTATGAGAATTATGGGACTGGACTACGGCACAAAGACCGTAGGCGTGGCTCTGAGCGATCCCCTGGGGATTACGGCTCAGGGACTGGAAACGATTGAACGCAAAGAAGAGAACAAGCTGAGGAGAACCTGCGCCCGGATTGAAGAGATTATCCGGGAATACGGCGTGGAAAAGATTGTACTCGGGTTTCCGAAGCATATGAACAGTGACATCGGGGAACGGGCGGAAAAGAGCCTGGAGTTCCGGGATATGCTTACAAGGCGTACAGGCCTGGAAGTGGTGATGTGGGATGAACGTCTCACCACAGTAGCGGCGGAGCAGACGCTGATTGAAAGCGGCGTCCGCCGGGAAAACCGCAAGAAGTATATCGACAAGATCGCGGCGGTGTTTATTCTGCAGGGATATCTGGATTATATCGGCATGCAGAAGGAGGAGCAGCCGGACGCGGACAGCTTATAAGGGGTTTTATATGGAGAAAGTAAAATTTGTCTTCCGGGACGGAAGCGGCGAGGATGAGTTCTTTGTTCTGGAAGAGACGAAGATAAACGGAGCGGCATACATACTTGTGTCGGACTCCGAGGACGATGACGGCGAATGTCTCATTTTAAAAGAAGTGGAAGAAGAGTCCCAACCGGAAAGCGTCTATGAGATCGTGGAAGACGAAACCGAGCTTGCGGCAGTGTCAAAGGTTTTTGAAGAACTGCTGGAAGATGTAAGTATAGAAATGTAATATCTTCGGATGTTTACAATAAATTTATTTACTGCAGGGAGACGAAAGAACACTGATGGAACAGAAAAAAACAGAAGATCTGCTGAAAGAGAAGTTAAAGGAAAAAGGGCTGAAGGTCACACACCAGAGGCTTAAGGTTCTGTCGGTGCTGGAACAGAACAGCGGCGTGCATATGACCGCAGAGGACGTCTATGAGCTGGTATCTCAGGAGTGCCCGGAGATCGGGCTGGCGACAGTGTATCGGACACTGCAGCTCCTCTGGGAGATTCAGCTGGTGGACAGGATCAATCTGGATGACGGATGTGTGAGGTATGAGATCGGTCACCTGATTAAGGGAGATGCAAAACACAACCATCATCATCTCATATGCAGAGTGTGCAATAAGGTGATTCCCTTTGGGGATGATCTGCTGGATGATCTGGAGCATCACATTGAGGAAGCAACCGGATTTCATGTTCTTGACCACGAATTAAAGTTCTACGGATTATGCAGAGAATGCAGGGGGAAAAAGGCATAGTTCTTTTTTCAACGGGCAGTTCACAAAACTGCTGTTCTTTTTGTGCCCGGAAGTAAGTGAAACTCTGTCGGAATCAAACAAAACGGCGGAAGTACATAATTAAAATGGAGGTGTTTCAGAATTTGAAAAAAGAGAAAAACGGAAAACTGCGTATCATACCTCTGGGCGGGCTGGAACAGATCGGTATGAATATTACTGCCTTTGAGTACGAAGACAGTATTGTTGTGGTGGACTGTGGTCTGGCATTCCCGGAGGATGACATGCTGGGAATCGACCTTGTAATCCCGGATGTCACTTATCTGAAGGACAATGCGTCCAAAGTGAAGGGATTTGTCATCACCCACGGCCATGAGGATCATATCGGCGCTCTGCCCTATGTTCTGAAGGAAATTAATCTTCCCATTTATACTACAAAACTGACAATGGGAATTATTGAAAATAAATTAAAAGAGCACAATCTTCTGCGCAGTACAAAGCGCAAGGTCGTGCAGCACGGACAGTCCATTAATCTGGGCAAGTTCCGGATTGAGTTTATCAAGACAAACCACAGTATCCAGGACGCTTCCGCGCTTGCTATCTATTCACCGGCGGGCGTGGTGGTCCATACCGGAGACTTTAAGGTAGATTACACGCCGGTATTCGGCGACGCCATTGATCTGCAGCGGTTTGCCGAGATCGGAAAGAAAGGCGTTCTCGCCCTTATGTCCGACAGTACCAACGCGGAGAGAAAAGGATTTACCCAGTCTGAGCGGACCGTGGGTATTACATTTGACCACATATTCGCAGAGCATCAGAATACCAGGCTGATCATTGCCACCTTCGCATCCAACGTGGACCGTGTGCAGCAGATCATCAATTCTGCTTACAAGTACGGCCGTAAGGTTGTAGTGGAAGGCCGGAGCATGGTCAACATCATTTCCACAGCGTCAGAGCTGGGCTACCTGAACGTGCCGGACAACACGCTGATTGAGATTGACCAGATGAAGAATTATCCGCCGGAGAAGATGGTGCTGATCACAACCGGAAGCCAGGGCGAGTCCATGGCGGCTCTGTCCAGAATGGCGGCGGACGTGCACCGGAAGGTGACGATCCAGCCGAACGACACGATTATCTTCAGCTCTAACCCCATTCCCGGAAATGAGAAATCCGTTTCCAGAGTAATCAACGAGCTGTCCGCGAAAGGCGCGGAAGTCATCTTCCAGGATGCCCATGTGTCGGGACATGCCTGCCAGGAGGAACTGAAGCTGATCTATTCCCTTGTGAAACCGAAGTACGCCATCCCGGTTCACGGCGAGTACCGTCACTTAAAGGCGAACGCGGGAGTTGCCAGATCTCTTGGCATTCCGAAGGAAAATATCTTTATCATCCAGTCCGGAGACGTGCTGGAGCTGGATAAAGACTCCGCAAAAGTAGTAGACAAGGTACACACCGGCGCCATCCTTGTGGACGGCCTGGGCGTGGGCGATGTGGGAAATATCGTACTCCGGGACAGACAGCATCTGGCCGAGGACGGTATCATTATCGTAGTGCTGACTCTGGAGCGCAGAACAAACCGTCTGCTTGCAGGACCGGATATTGTGTCCCGCGGATTCGTATATGTGCGTGAGTCCGAGCAGCTCATGGGAGAGGCGAAAAAGGCGGTCAGCGACGCCCTTGATAAATGCCTGACCGGCAGACATACGGACTGGAACCGGATCAAACTGGTGATCCGCGACGCCATGAACGATTATATCTGGAAAAAGACAAAACGGAAACCTATGGTAATTCCGATTATTATGGATGTGGATGTGTAATATATGATAGTAGATGAACGTATCGTCACATTCATCAATTCTCTGGATACAGAGAACAGCAGAATACTTGAGGAGATTGAGAAAGAGGCTCATGCTTCGGATGTGCCGGTGATCCGGCGGGAGATGCAGAGCCTCCTCAAGGTTCTCCTTATGCTCCAAAAACCTATGCGCATTCTGGAGGTCGGAACTGCCATAGGTTTCTCTGCGTTATTGATGAGTGAATACGCACCGGATGAGTGCAGAATTACAACAATTGAGAATTATGAAAAGAGGATTCCCATTGCCCGCAGTAATTTCGCACGGGCAGGGAGGGAAGACGTGATCACGCTGATCGAGGGAGACGCGGCAGAAGTGCTGGAAAAGCTGGAAGGAACTTACGACTTCATCTTTATGGATGCGGCCAAAGGCCAGTATATCCACTATCTGCCCCATGTGCTGCGGCTTCTCCCGGAGGGGGGCTGTCTTGTCTCCGACAATGTGATGCAGGATGGGGACGTGATCCAGTCCCGCTTCGCGGTGGAGCGCCGCAACCGGACCATTCACGCGAGAATGCGGGAATACCTGTATGAGCTGAAGCACAATCCCCTTCTGGAGACAGCGATCCTGCCCCTGGGCGACGGCGCGGCAATAAGCGTAAAACAGACCGGAGCCCGGCAGAGTGAGGAATATCAGGAAGAACGGATTCCGGCGCAGAAAGATGGGAGCCAGGCAGAGCAGGCTCCGGCGCGGCAGGAAGAGCAGGAGCAGCATCAGAAGACAGAAAAGGAAGGAGAAAAACAATGAGCAGACATCCCGAATTACTGATTCCGGCAAGCAGTCTGGAAGTTCTGAAAACGGCGGTTATATTCGGCGCGGACGCGGTCTATATCGGCGGGGAAGCATTCGGCCTGCGGGCGAAGGCAAAAAACTTTTCCATGGAAGAGATGAAGGAAGGAATCGAATTTGCCCATGCCCATGATGTAAAAGTGTATGTAACGGCAAATATTCTGGCTCACAATGAAGATCTGGCGGGCGTGCAGGAGTACTTCCGGGAACTGAAGGAGCTCCGGCCGGACGCTCTGATTATCGCGGATCCGGGAGTCTTTGATATTGCGAAGGAGATCTGCCCGGAGATCGACCGCCATATCAGCACCCAGGCAAACAATACCAACTACGGCACATATAACTTCTGGTACCGCCAGGGGGCAAGCCGGGTGGTGTCCGCCCGGGAACTGTCCATGAAAGAAATCAGAGAACTGCGGGAGCATATCCCGGGGGATCTGGAAATCGAGACCTTTATCCACGGGGCTATGTGCATCTCCTACTCCGGCCGGTGCCTGCTGAGCAATTACTTTACCGGCAGGGACGCCAACCGGGGCGCATGTACCCACCCCTGCCGCTGGAAATACGCGGTAGTGGAGGAGACAAGGCCGGGGGAGTACATGCCGGTCTACGAAAATGAGAGGGGCACCTATATTTTCAACTCCAAAGATCTGTGCATGATCGAATACATCCCGGAACTGATCGACGCGGGAATCGACAGCTTCAAAATCGAGGGGCGTATGAAGACTGCCCTTTATGTGGCGACTGTGGCCCGGACCTACCGGAAGGCCATTGACGACTATCAGAGAGATCCGAAGCTGTACCGGGAAAATATGCCCTGGTATCTGGACCAGATCTCCAACTGTACGTACCGTCAGTTTACCACGGGATTTTTCTTCGGAAAGCCGGATGAGAACACCCAGATCTATGACAGCAATACGTACCGGAAGGAGTATACTTATCTGGGAATCGTGGGAGAAGTAAAGGACGGACTGTGCAGGATTGAGCAGCGCAATAAGTTTTCAGTGGGAGAGACCATAGAGATTATGAAGCCGGACGGAAGAAATATCGAAGCGGAAGTAAAGCGGATCATAAACGAGGACGGGGAAGAGCAGGAGAGCGCACCCCATTCCAAACAGGTGCTCTATGTGGATCTCACGGAAGCGCCGGAGAAGTACGACATCCTGAGGAGAAGCGAGAAGGAGTAGGACTGCCGCAACGTGCTGCAAGGAAAAGACAGCGGAAAAACAGGAAGATACAGCGGCAGGAAAAAGATAACTATGATAGATATTTATCTGTGTGAAGACCAGGCAGAACAGCTGCGCTGCCTGGAAAAATGGATCACCCGGTATATTGAGCAGAACGGCACGGAAGCACGCGTTGTCTCAGCGAGAACTCATCCGGAAGAGACGCTGGAAGACTTAAGCCCCGGCAGCACGCAGCTGTTTTTTATCGACATCCAGCTGGGGAAGGCCGAAATGGACGGCTTCGCGCTGGCCGAGGAAGTGAAAAGGCAAAACAGGGACGCCTGTATCGTATACCTGACTTCAAAGAGTGAATGGGCATACCGGGCCTTTGAACATCCTTTTGACGTGCTGGACTATATTGTCAAGGAGCCTTCGGAATTTTTACACGAAGAACCCGGCGTCAGGATGCAGGAACGGCTGGGGAGGATCTTCAGCCGGATCAGGCAGATGGAGAAAGAGAAAGGACATGGTATCCTGATCGAGTGCGGAAGCAGGAAAGTCCGGGTGAAAAAAGAGGATATTATAAGCATAGAGGCGATCAAGGGCAGGCATCAGCTGGAAATCATCACGGAAAAGGAAATGATGACCTCCCAGATGTCCCTGAAAGCGGTTGAGGAAATGCTGGACGACAGCTTCATCTATGTGAGCAGATCCTGTCTCATATCCAGAAAGAAAATCCGGGAAATGGACCGGAAAAACCGGTTTATAATTATGACAAACGGAAAGGAAATCGAGATTTCCTACAGGAAGCTGAAGGAAGTGTGGGACCTTCTGTAATAGCGGGGGAGGGAGAAAAACTGTGGAAGCGCTTATATCATATCTGGCCTCAGGAGTTTTTAATATTGTGAGTCTGACGGCGCTGCTGACGGAAAGACTGAAATACTGGCAGTATATTCTGCTGATCGCATATGTGTCGGGATGGGCTGCTCTGGCAGGACCGGATGGCAGTCATATTTTCGGGCTTCTGATAATCCCGGGAGCGCTGATCCTGATCGCCCTGATGCTGAAACAGTACCGGGTGGAAAATATATGCCTGGCATGTGCAGGATATCTGACTGAGGTTTTCCTGAATAATGTTCTTCTGGCAGTAATCGCGTTTTTGCTGCGGATCAGTGTTGCGGAACTAATCCGATGCTACGTCCTCTGGTTTTACGCAGTGTTTTTTATCATACTTATTCTGTCTATGGGGCTGTTAAGACTTCTTTTATACCGGAAGCTTCATCTGCTCCGGTATCTGGAGGGAAGGAGCATGATCCGCTACGGCCTGCTGGGAAATCTGTTCCTGTATGTGGTGATATTTCTGCTCCTCATCTCAATGGGACAGTGGGCCGGATACAGTACAAGGGCTATTGTGCTGAACTGTGTGCTTTTCTTCTTCTGTCTGACTGCCAGCAGTATCCTGATTGTCAGGTGCGTGAAGGCCATACAAAGCGAAGAAAACATGAAGGCAGAGATGCGGCGGCAGGAATTGACGAGAAGCTACATATCCGGTCTGGAATATATGGTGGACGAGATGAGCGCCTTCCGCCATGATTATAAAAATATTCTCTCTACAATGGCGGGGTTTATCCATGAAAACCGGATGGATGAACTGAGGGATTTTTTTGAACGCCAGATCCAGGACGCCGTGCCGGATAAGGAGAGCAAAGGACAGGCCTGGAGCTCCCTGCGAAACGTGGAGCCAATGGAACTGAAAGGGTTTCTCTATGAAAAGGTGCTGACTGCCATGTCCCGGAATGTGGCAGTGCAGGTGGATATTCGCAGAAATATCCGGGTGTCCTGTAAAAATATGAAAGAAATCATCCGGATCCTGGGGATATTCCTGGATAATGCTATTGAGGCGGCAGAGGGCTGTGATCCGGCGGGAACAATGTATATCCGGCTGGATCAGACAGACAGAGGGGTGATGATCCGAGTCGAGAATACATACAAAGAGAAACCGGAACTGTCGAAGATGTATGAAAAGGGATGGTCCACCAAGGGGGAAGGCAGAGGGAACGGTCTGTACCGGACGAAAGAGATGATTGAGAAGCAGGAGAACCTGTATCACCAGTGTAGGATTGAGGACGACCGGGTGATACAGACACTGGAAATTGGACAATAGTAATTACAGAACGCTGTAAAATTTTTCGTAAGGGGAG
>DWZZ01000094.1 GCA_019117305.1 Candidatus Mediterraneibacter merdigallinarum
TAGTATAATAATCATGTTATTTATGGTAAAAATCCATATAAGGACTGGAGGTAATATATGATGAAAGGAAGCATGAGCACAGATCTTGGAATCATTACAGTCAATCCTGAAGTAATCGCCAAATATGCGGGCTCCGTAGCGGTTGAGTGCTTTGGAATCGTAGGAATGGCGGCTGTTAATATGAAGGATGGGCTGGTGCGTCTTCTGAAGAGAGAAAGCCTTACACACGGGATTCAGGTTGAGATCTCAGATGACAATGCCATCACCCTTAATTTCCATGTAATCGTTTCTTACGGAGTAAATATTCTTTCCGTCTCCGATAATCTGATGAGCAATGTGAAATACAAGGTCGAAGAGTTCACCGGAATGTCGGTAGAGAAAATCAACATCTTCGTTGAAGGTGTGAGAGTGATAGATTAAGGAGGATTTTATCGTGGCTGTTAAGACGATAAATACACAGATGCTTCAGAAGATGTTTCTTGCCGGTGCGGCAAATCTGGAAGCAAAAAAAGAATTCATCAATGAATTAAATGTATTTCCTGTGCCGGACGGAGATACCGGCACCAATATGACACTGACGATTATGTCAGCGGCAAAAGAAGTAAAGGCCATTGAAAACCCGGATATGCTTTCTACTGCAAAGGCAATTTCCTCCGGCTCACTGCGCGGTGCCCGTGGAAATTCCGGCGTTATTCTTTCACAGCTTCTGAGAGGATTTACAAAAGAAATCCGTGACTATGAGGAGATTGACGTCTCTGTTCTGGCAAGAGCCTGTGAAAGAGCGACCGCAACAGCATATAAAGCTGTTATGAAACCAAAAGAAGGTACAATTCTTACTGTGGCAAAAGGCATTTCACAAAAAGCCGGAGAACTTGCCGAAACAACGGAGGATCTTGAAGTGTTCCTTCCGGAGGTTATCCGCCATGCCGAAGATGTGCTTGCACAGACCCCGGAACTTCTCCCTGTCCTGAAAGAGGCAGGAGTGGTTGATTCCGGCGGGCAGGGACTTGTGGAGATCCTCCATGGTGCCTACGATGCATTTTCAGGTAAGGAAATTGACTATTCGGCAATCGACGCGGGAGAGGGGACAAAAATGGTAAAGCCTTCTCAGCAGGCAGAGACAGATATCAAATTCGGCTACTGTACGGAATTTATTATTATGACAGACAAGCCTTTTACATCAAAGGATGAAACCGAGTTCAAAGGTTATCTGGAATCCATCGGAGATTCTATTGTCTGTGTTGCGGATGATGATATTGTTAAAATCCATGTTCATACAAATGATCCCGGTCTTGCCATTCAGAAGGCGCTCACATACGGACAGCTCTCACGGATGAAAATTGACAACATGCGGGAAGAGCATCAGGAAAAACTGATCCGCGACGCAGAAAAGGTGGCGAAGCAGCAGGCTCAGGCGGCAGAGCTTAAGAAAAAGAAAGAAGCGCGCAAGCCGGTCGGATTTATTACAGTTTCCATCGGCGAGGGAATGAATGAAATTTTCCGTGAACTTGGTGTGGATTATATTATTGAAGGCGGACAGACTATGAATCCAAGCACAGATGATATGCTGACTGCAATTGATCATGTAAATGCAGATCACATTTTCATCTTCCCGAACAACAAAAATATTATCCTCGCGGCAAACCAGGCACAGTCATTAACCAAAGATAAGGATATTATTGTTATTCCCACAAAGACGGTTCCTCAGGGAATCACGGCTGTTATTAATTACATGCCGGAAGCGGATGTGGATACAAATATTGATGCAATGAATGAAGGCATTGCTCATGTAAAAACCGGACAGGTAACCTATGCTGTAAGGGATACCCATATTGATGATAAGGAAATCCACGAAGGTGATATTATGGGAATTGGTGACGAAGGAATTTTGTCGGTATGCCAGTCTGTAGAAGAAGCGGCCAGAGAAATGCTTGCACTGATGGTAGATGAAGACGCTGAACTGATCAGCCTCTATTATGGACAGGATGTGACAGCTGAAGACGCCGAGAAACTGGCTCAGGCTGTCGAAGAACAGTACCCGGATGTAGATGTTGATCTCCATTCCGGCGGACAGCCGATTTACTATTATGTGCTTTCCGTAGAGTAAAGATCCGGCAGAATAAGAACGCGAAGAGAACGGGGCGTTCTCCCGACAGGGAGAATGCCCTGTTTTATAATAACAACAGGAGCAGCTGAAAATGAACGAAAAAAACAGTATCGGAAAACTTAAGGGAATCGGGGAAAAAACAGAAGCACTGTTCCATCGGATCGGAGTAAATACAATCGGGGATCTGATCCGTTATTATCCCAGAGGATATGACATTTTTGAAGATCCGGTTCCCATCAGCCAGCTGGAAGAGGGTAAAACCGCCGCTGTAACAGGCGCGGTCTTTGGACGGATACAGGTGTCGGGAAATCAGCGCCTGCAGATTACCACTCTCTATCTGAAAGATATAACAGGTACACTTAAAGTCATCTGGTTCCGTATGCCTTTTCTGAGAAACACACTGGGAAAAGGCGGCCCGCTTACCCTCAGAGGCAGAGTTGTGCGAAAGAGAGAAGGGCTTGTAATGGAACATCCGGAGATTTACTATCCTTCTGTGAAATATGAGGAGAAAAAACATTCCATGCAGCCCGTGTATTCTCTGACAGCCGGGCTGACCAATAATGCTGTAATAAAAGCAGTAAAACAGGCCCTTGAGTATGTCAGCGAAAAACAGAATATTCTCCCCTCCGGACTGGAAGTGAAATATCATTTTCCACCTTACGCCCAGGCTGTACAAATGATGCATTTTCCGGAAAACAAAGAAAGTTTTATCCAGGCAAGGCAGCGGTTTGCATTTGAGGAATTCCTTATATTTGTCCTGGCCCTCCGCCGGATGAAACACGCAGAGGCAAGAGCAAAAAACCAGTTTTATCTGCCGGATTCCCCTCTGCTTACCGGATTTCTGGAGCGTCTTCCCTATCAGCTGACCGGCGCGCAGAAACGCGTGTGGGAAGAAATCCGCGCAGATATGCAGGGACCCGCAGTAATGTCCCGCCTGGTCCAGGGAGACGTAGGATCCGGGAAAACGGTCATCGCCCTGCTCGCACTTCTTCTTGCAGGTCTCAACGGCTGCCAGGGCGCACTGATGGCTCCGACAGAAGTGCTTGCCAGACAGCATTTCGAGACAATTTCAGGCATGCTTGAAGAATACTCCATCCCGTTGAAGGCAGAACTTCTCACCGGCTCTATGACAGCACGGCAGAAACGGGAGGCCTATGAAAGGATAGAAAACGGCAGTGCTTCAATCATAATCGGAACTCATGCGTTAATCCAGGAAAAAGTAAATTACAAGAACCTGTCTCTTGTTGTAACCGACGAGCAGCACCGTTTCGGCGTCCGCCAGCGGGAGGCGCTTGCCGGAAAAGGAAGGACCCCTCACATTCTGGTAATGAGCGCCACCCCCATCCCCCGGACGCTGGCCATCATTTTATACGGGGATCTGGATATCTCGGTAATTGATGAGCTGCCGAAAAACCGTCTCCCTATTAAAAACTGCGTGGTGGATACCAGCTATCGGGAAACCGCTTACCGCTTTATGAAAAAACAGGTGCTGGAAGGCAGACAGTGTTACGTAATCTGCCCTATGGTAGAGGAAAGTGAAAGTCTGGAAGCGGAAAATGTAATGGATTATTCATCCATGCTTTCGGAAGAGATGGGCGGGCAGATCCATGTGGGGTGCCTGCACGGACGTATGAAACAGCAGGAAAAAGATGCCGTTATGGATGCTTTCGGCCGGAATGACGTCCAGATTCTTGTTTCTACTACCGTAGTGGAAGTCGGAATCGACGTGCCGAATGCTACCGTTATATTGATTGAAAATGCAGAGCGTTTCGGTCTGGCCCAGCTGCACCAGCTCCGGGGCCGTGTGGGAAGAGGCAGGCATCAGTCTTACTGCATTTTTATGTCCCCTTCAAAATCAAAAGAAACGAAGGAACGTCTGGAAATACTGAACCATTCCAACGATGGATTTTTTATTGCGGGAGAAGATCTGCGCCTGCGGGGACCCGGAGACCTGTTC
The DNA here is from genome assembly GCA_019117305.1 of Candidatus Mediterraneibacter merdigallinarum. GTDB lineage: Bacteria > Bacillota > Clostridia > Lachnospirales > Lachnospiraceae > Mediterraneibacter > Mediterraneibacter merdigallinarum. Next base: position 4,065 of record DWZZ01000094.1, read on the forward strand.
GGCATCCGCCAGAGCGGAATTCTGGATTTTCAGATCGCTGATGTGTTTCAGGATGCAAGGCTTCTCCAGGAAGCCGGTACGGCGGCAGACAAGATTCTTGCTGAGGATCCGGATCTCGCCTTACCTGAACATGCCGGATTAAAGAGATGCATTGAAAATAAACTGCAGCAGATCATGCTGGAGACTACTTTGTGATCTGCCGGTTCCGTTATAAGAACGGCAGCATACAGCAGGAAAGCCGGATATACGGAGAGACAAATTGATTCAGGAGGAAGCGGCAAAATGGAAAATGCAAATGTACTTCAGATGAAAAACAGAAAATTTCCTGACTTTTATTTATGTTTCTGCGGCTATTCAGAATGCGGGCCGCTTCACAGTTTCGGTCCTGCAGTCAGGCCTAACTATATTCTGCATTATATTGTAAAAGGCAGGGGCATATACCAGGTGGGAGAAGACCGTTATAAGCTGGAGGCCGGTCAGGGATTTCTGATTGAGCCGGAGGTGAGAACTTTCTACCAGGCAGATGCTGAGGAACCATGGACTTATCTCTGGATCGGCTTTAACGGCGCCAGGGCAGGGGACTATCTAAAAGAGATCGGCCTTGGCGGCAATCGCCTGACTTTCCGCTGTACAGAAGGCGCGAAACTGAAAGAAATGATGAAGAAGCAGTTGGAAAACAGCACCTACAGTGTGGAAAATGATTTTCTGAGCGAAAGCTTCCTCTGTTCTTTCTTCGCAGTGCTTGCGCACAGTATGGAACTGAACGCTCCGGTCAGACAGAAAAGCGAGAATATGTATGTAAGGAAAGCCGTAGAATACATTCAGAACAATTATTCTTACGGCATCAATGTGGCTGACGCGGCAGCCTATGTAGGGGTCAGCAGAAGTTACCTTTACACCCTTTTTCTGAAAACGCTTGGTCTTTCACCGCAGGAATACCTGATCAGTTACAGAATAACCAGAGCTTCCCAGCTTCTCGTCATCAGTGACCTTCCCGTAGAAGGAATTGCCCAGTCCTGCGGATATGAAGATCCGCTTGTCTTTTCAAAAGCATTTAAACGCCGTACGGGGATGACGCCCACCCGGTACCGGAAAGTAAATCAGTAAACATTTTGACTGTTTTATAAAACATTTCCGCCTGTTGCTTTTATACTTTTTCCCTATAATAGTGGAAAGAATAAGCCAACCGCATACAGGAGGGAATGATATGAATATTGTATTCCATGAATCATGCAGAACATTTCATCTTTATAATGATCAGATCAGCTATATTTTGACAGTTCTTCCCAACGGCCAGCTGGGGCAGCTCTATTTTGGAAAAGCAGTCCGGGATCGTGACGACTTTTCCTTCCTTCTTGAAACCTGCAGCCGGCCGATGGCTTCCTGTGTTTTTGATACAGATAAAAAATTTTCTCTGGAGCACATCAAACAGGAATATGCCGTTTTCGGCACAACGGATTTCAGATCTCCTGCCGTAGAAGTAGTACAGGAAAATGGCAGCCGGATCAGTGATTTTCAGTATCAGACATACAGAATTCTTCCGGGCAAACCCGGACTGGAAGGACTTCCTGCCACCTATACTGAGTCCGATGATGAGGCCCGGACACTGATTGTAACCGTAAAAGACCCGGTAACCGGACTGGCGGCGGAACTTCTTTATACGATTTTTGCGGAAAAAGGAATTCTTTCCCGAAGCGTCCGGTTTATAAATCAGGGAGAGGAAACCCTTCATCTGACAACTGCCATGAGTCTGTGCATGGACCTTCCGGACAGCAATTATGAATGGATTCAGTTTTCCGGTGCATGGGCGCGGGAACGGTATCCGAAAAAACGGATCCTGGAACAGGGCATCCAGTCTGTCGGAAGCCTGCGGGGCCATTCCTCCCATAATCACAATCCGTTTGTTATACTAAAACGTCCGACAGCCGACGAGTTTCAGGGAGAAGTCATCGGTTTCAGTCTGATTTACAGCGGAAACTTTCTCATACAGGCAGAGGTTGACACCTATAATACAACCCGGATCCTGGCCGGAATCCATCCGTCAGGATTTGACTGGAAACTGGAAAAGGAGCAGGTATTCCAGACTCCGGAAGCAGTTATGGTTTATTCCGACAGAGGAATGAATGAGATGAGCCAGACATTTCACCGGCTCTATCAGAAACGGCTTGCCCGGGGATACTGGAGAGACAGAGAACGCCCGATTCTTATTAATAACTGGGAAGCAACCTATTTTGATTTTACCGAGGAACGTCTGCTTAAAATTGCAGAGAAAGCAAAGGAAAGCGGAATTGAGCTTTTCGTTCTGGATGACGGCTGGTTCGGGGAACGCAGCTCCGAGCATGCCGGGCTTGGCGACTGGACCGCAAACCGGAATCGACTTCCGGAAGGCATCGCCGGAATTGCTGAAAAAATTAATAAAATCGGTATGAAGTTCGGTCTCTGGTTCGAACCTGAAATGGTGAACAGGGATTCGGATCTGTTTCGCCGTCATCCGGACTGGATTCTCTCCGCGCCGGACCGCCGTTCTTCCCAGGGCAGATTTCAGTACGTCCTTGATTTCTCCAGAAAAGAAGTGGTGGACTGTATCTATGAGATGATGGCGGATATTCTCAGCCATGCAGAGATATCATATGTAAAATGGGATATGAACCGCAGCATTACAGAATGTTACTCAGCAGCCCTCCCGGCTGACCGGCAGGGAGAAGTTTACCACCGCTATATCCTTGGAGTATATGATCTGTATGAGCGCCTGACCGGCCGTTTTCCTGAAGTCCTTTTTGAATCCTGCGCCAGCGGAGGCGGAAGATTCGATCCGGGAATGCTTTATTACGCGCCCCAGGCATGGACCAGCGACGATACGGACGCCGTAGAGCGGGTTAAAATTCAGTACGGCAGTTCTTACTGCTATCCGGTAAGCAGCATGGGAAGTCATGTATCTGTGTCGCCAAATCATCAGCTTAACCGCAGCACACCTCTTTCCACAAGGGCAAATGTGGCTTATTTCGGAACCTTTGGCTACGAACTGGATCTGAATAAACTCTCCGGAAGGGAACAGAAGGAAGTAAAAGCTCAGGTTGCATTTATGAAACAGTACAGGAAACTGATCCAGTTCGGTACATTTTACAGATTATTAAGTCCTTTTGAAAATAACCGGTCGGCATGGATGGTCGTAAGCCCGGACAAAAAGCAGGCTCTTGTAGGATGTTACCGGACGCTCAGTGAAACAAACGCGCCTTACACCCGTCTTCTTCTGAAAGGGCTGGACGAGGGAACCAGATACTGTATCGAAGGAGACAGCAATACTCACTATGGCGATGAGCTGATGAACATCGGCCTGATTACTTCGGATGCATCCTGCGGAGAAATGGCGGAAGCAGATGTTCCCTGCCGTGATTTTGATTCAAGATTATATATTTTAAATGCATTATAAAAATGAAGACGGACAGTCTGTATTTTTGCTATGAATTTCCAGACTAAAGCGGCAAATCCTCCATATACTAAGAGCGTAACATAAAGAAACGGAAGCAGATGTATCGTAACCGGCTGCATT
>DWZZ01000095.1 GCA_019117305.1 Candidatus Mediterraneibacter merdigallinarum
TCTCTCGGACTGAAAGACGATGAAGTACGTTACCGCGACCATGACAAAGAGGAGCTTTCCTTCTACAGCAAGGCTACCACAGACGTGGAATTTCTCTTCCCGTTCGGCTGGGGCGAGCTGTGGGGCATCGCGGACCGTACAGATTATGATCTGACACAGCATCAGAACGTATCCGGACAGGATCTGACTTACTTTGACGATGAGACAAAGGAGAAATACATTCCTTACGTAATTGAGCCGTCCCTTGGCGCGGACCGTATGGTTCTGGCATTTCTCTGCAGCGCTTACGACGAGGAAAATATCGGAACAGAAGAAAAACCGGATATGCGTACAGTCCTGCACTTCCATCCGGCGCTTGCACCGGTGAAAATCGGTGTGCTTCCGCTTTCCAAGAAGCTGAATGAAGGAGCAGAGAAGATCTATACAGAACTCTGCAAATATTATAACTGCGAGTACGATGACCGCGGAAATATCGGAAAGCGCTACCGCCGTCAGGATGAAATCGGAACACCGTTCTGTGTGACATATGATTTCGAGTCCGAGGAAGACGGAGCAGTAACAGTCCGCGACCGTGATACAATGGAGCAGGAAAGAGTTAAGATTGAAGATCTGAAAGCATATTTTGAGAAAAAGTTTGAGTGGTAATATATTTACGGATCTGGAAGCGGTTCCGTACAGTTTCCTGTATACGGGACTGAAAAATGGGGCACAGTAATCATGCGTATTACTGTGCCCTATTTGAATACATGCAGCAGTCTGATCAGCCTGTATGGGTTCATAAGCTGCAAGCAGCGTCTTACCTCGGTTAATCTGGTGTTGCCGTCCCACCGTTCGTAATAGTCTGCATCCTGTATAACTGCATCGTATTTACTGTTTAGGTCATAGAATGCCGGAACAGGAAAAGCCGGGGTGAATTGTTGTAACATAATGTGAAAAGATGTATAATTGAAAACGGTCGGGAAAGGCCGAAAAGAAAGGTGATTTCAACATGGAAAGAAAAAATATATGGAGTACTTACACTTCGGAAGAGATTACGGAACTTGATAATATCAGTACAAGATACAAAGCATGCCTGAATGAGGGCAAGACAGAGCGGGAATGTGTGGAACTTGGCGTCCGACTGGCACAGGAGGCCGGATACCGCGACCTGAACGATGTAATGGCAGAAGGCGGGACACTGAAAACGGGAGATAAAGTTTATGCTGTGTGTATGTCCAAGATGCTGGCGCTTTTCCGTATCGGTGAAGAACCGGTTTCTGCGGGAATGAATATCCTGGGAGCGCATATCGACTCCCCGCGAATAGACGTGAAGCAGAATCCGCTTTATGAAAATGAAGGCCTGGCTTATCTTGACACGCATTATTACGGCGGCATTAAAAAATATCAGTGGGTGGCACAGCCGCTGGCTCTTCACGGCGTGGTTGTGAAAAAGGACGGCACTGTTACAAAAATAAATATCGGAGAAGAAGAAGGGGATCCGGTATTTGTAATCACAGACCTTCTCGTCCATCTGGCGCAGGAGCAGATGGAGAAAAAAGCTTCTAAAGTAATTGATGGAGAAAAACTGGATCTCCTGATCGGAAACCGTCCGGCGGAAAAAGTGCTGGAGGAGCTTCAGAGCGCAGATCAGACGGACGCAAAAGAGAATGCGGCGGAAAAGAGCGGACAGATCAAAGCAAACGTGCTGCGCCTTCTGAGAGAAAAATATGATATGGATGAGGAGGACTTTACGTCTGCCGAACTGGAGATTGTGCCTGCGGGCAAGGCAAGAGACTGCGGACTGGACAGAAGCATGATTCTCTCTTACGGACAGGATGACAGGGTGTGCGCGTTCACCTCACTTTTCGCAATGCTGGATGTGACGGAGGCGAAGAAGACGGGCTGCTGTCTTCTGGTAGATAAAGAAGAGATCGGAAGCGTGGGCGCTACCGGAATGCACTCCCGGTTTTTCGAAAATACCGTGGCAGAGCTGATTGCCCTGACAGAAGGCGAATCAGAGATCAAGGTCCGCCGGGCGCTGGCAAATTCCAGAATGCTTTCTTCCGATGTAAGCGCAGCCTATGATCCCATGTATGCGGAAGCATTTGAAAAACGCAGTTCTGCATTTTTCGCAAACGGCATTACTTTTAATAAATTTACCGGCAGCCGGGGAAAATCCGGTTCCAATGATGCAAACGCGGAATATATCGCAGCGCTTCGAAAGACAATGGATGATGCAGGTGTGGCATATCAGTTCGCAGAACTTGGCCGCGTAGATCTGGGCGGCGGCGGAACCATCGCTTACATTATGGCAAATTACGGAATGGAAGTGATTGACAGCGGCGTGGCAGTACTGAATATGCATGCTCCCTACGAGGTGTCCAGCAAGGCAGATGTGTATGAGGCGGTAAAAGGATACCGGGCATTTCTGAAGATGTAATCCGCCGGTTGTTTCGGAATGGCTGTTCCATACAGCTGGATGAATAAGAAAACAGGTCATCAGTACCTGAAAACGGCCTCCTGTGCTGCAGGAGGCCGTTTTTGTGATCAAATGATCCATTATTATCTGTCAGTGAAAATAATATTTCCACTTTCATCTTCGGAAATATACTGGAATACCGGATGGCTGTTCTCATTCGGCGCATGATAAGCCACAACCTGATTCCCGTCAAAATCTTCAAAAAGCATGCAGTGTCCGCCGTCGGTATCTGTCTGTATCTGTTCTGTGGAGCAGGTCCACTCTCCGTTTAATGTGCCGTCTGAAGAAACGGCGTATCCCATTTTATAACCATTGTCAGACATGGTAGAGAACAGACAGATTAATTTGCCGGAATCTGTCTCATAGAAACAGGGACCATCATTGAGAACCATACCTCCGAAAGCTTCCGTAGCCCATCCGCAGCCGCCAACGTCAAACAGTTTAAATGGCTCGCCGGCATATGCATCCCAGGCATCGTTCAGCTCGACTGCATAAATGCCTTCGGTTCCGTGAGAATAAACCATATAAGTTGTGCCGTCTTCTTCGTATAAAGTTGCGTCTATTGCATCTACATCTTCCGGGGTAATTGTATCCCCTGTAACCGGCTCGAACGGGCCAAGAGGATCGTCAGATTTGAAAAGAACAATTCCCTTGTTCTCTCTTGAACTCCCGCCCATGGATCCGTAAAAATAGTACTCCCCGTCTTTTTCATATACTTCAGGTGCCCAGTACTGGGAGTCAGCCCAGAAGCTTCCGTCATTTTCATAGATTGTATATGGGCCGGCCCAGTTTTCCAGATCTTCACTTGCATAGACGTGGAAACTGTCCATTTCCCCGCTGAATGCCGTATCTCCGTCTGTGCCGTACAGATAGTATATGCCGTCCTCTGCCAGCACGTAGGGATCCCGGATACTGATGTCATCACAGGTGAGGGTGGCTTCGTCCAGAATGCTGTCTTTTTCATCTTCCTGCTGATTTTCTGTGCCGGCATTCTGATTTTCCGTATTTTCGCTCTGGCATGCAGTTAAACCGGCTGCCAGCAAAAACGCCAGGAAAAGTGACATGGCTTTTGCAGTAATTTTCTGTTTTTTCATTTCTTATTTCCTCCTGTTCTTTCAAGATTATCCGGATAATTTTTTGTTGTATTAAGTATAGCAGAAGCGGGTTCCGGAAAAATTGATTTATTCTGCAGAAAGTGTGATTTATTTTGCTGATTTGACAAATACAGGATACTGCCCGGACAAATTTGTAATATGATAAAAGAAGATAACAGAAATGCCGCGGATTATGTAAATATACGGGCGGAGAGCGCTTTTTGAGGAGGAAAAGATGGGGGAAGACAAACAACAGCCAAGAATCGGAGATATCAGAAAGATCGCAGAAGAATATTTTATCAGGCATGGTAGGAGACTGACGTTCCGACAGGCTCTTTTATATTACCGGAACAATGGGGGACAATATATGCCTTCCGGAAGTTTCGTTAAGCCGGATGATTTTCTGCCGGATAATGCTTTTGTGAAATATATTGATAACGGAATTATTTTTCAGGCGGATCAGATTGTTCAAAGCGGATATACCGGAAAAATCTATGGGAAGGAACCTGTTCCGCTCCGCATCCGGGAAAATGATTTTATAAATAAGGAAGAGGATATCGCAGTTTATATTCATGTACCTTATATAAACGACGGACTCCATTCTCATGATCATTTTGAAATTAATTATGTATATAAAGGGACCGGATATTTTTCTTTTTCCCGGAACGGGAAAGAAAGAATGGCGGCGAAAGAGCTGCTGGAATCCACCAATATTCCCATTAGCCGGATCTGCGAGATTATCGGTTACTCATCGCCTGAACATTTCAGCCGGCTCTTTAAAAAGGAGTATCAGGTATCGCCTTCAGATTATCGCAAAAGTATTGACTTTTCCGGCGGAAATGAGGAAGGTTTTGAAGAAGCGCAGAACAAAAGGCATAAAGATTGCGTATCTTTCCCTACATAACGCTTGACGCATAGCCGCAAAACCATTAAAATATTATATGCGAATTATTGCATAAATATTTGCAAATTTTTTTAGGAGGTCATTGGAACATGGCAACAAAATGGGTTTATAT
>DWZZ01000096.1 GCA_019117305.1 Candidatus Mediterraneibacter merdigallinarum
GGATATCCAGCAGAACAAGATCCGGCCGGATCCGCGCCGCCTCATCAGCCGCATTCTCAAAATCTGTGGCTATGCAGGGCGCATATCCGCCGTTTTCCAGCAGAAGACGCAGTTCCTCCCGCAATGTGGCATCATCCTCAATAATCAGTATCTTTTTCACCGGCAGTCACCTCACTGTTTATTTCCTCATCTCATTTTTCTCATAATCTCTCAGCGACGCAAGAGCTTTCGGAGCAAGGGGAATAAGAGCGATCATATTAAACACGGTCATCAGACCTACCCCCACGTCTCCCAGATCCCAGACAAACTGGTAGGCAGCCAGGCCGCCTACAAAAAGCATAACAAGGGCCAGCACCTTGTACAGGGTCTGTGACAGCCAGTTATCTCCGAAAAGATATGCCACATTGGGCCTCGCATAAAACAGAATTCCGAGAAATGTGGAAAAGCTGAACAGCCACAGAATCACCGCGATAAAGATTACCCCGAACTCTCCTAAATGGTACTGCATTGCCGTCTGCAGCAGATCCATGCCTTCCAGGCCCTCTGTCATTCCCACAGGCGTCAGAAGCATAATCATGGCAGAGCAGCTGCAGATTACAAGGGTATCAATGAACACGCCCAGGGCCTGCAGAAGTCCTTCCTTTGCCGGATGACTGATGTCCGCCGCCGCTGCCGCGCAGGGTGCGGAACCGGAGCCCGCTTCATTGGAAAACAGCCCTCTCTTGGCGCCGTTCATAATCACCGCGCCGATGCCGCCGCCCACAACCTGACGGAAGCCGAATGCCTCTGCAAAAATCCGTTCAAAAACAGCCGGCAGCTGTCCCGCGTTTTTTACAATAATGAAAAGCGTGATAAAGAAATAGCACGCCGCCATAATGGGGACCATAATATCCAGGACCTTCACGGTCGCATTTTTCCGGAGCACAATCACCGCTGCAATTACTACCAGAACAATGGTAGAATAAAGCGGCGGCACGTGAAAGGCATTCTCAAAGGAAGATGAGATGGAATTGCCAATTACCTGACTGATGCCGCACCAGCAGATCAGTCCGGAAAGAGCAAACAGCACCGCTATCACCGAATGTTTCCTCAGACTGTCCTTTTTAACAAAAAGCCGATGAATATAGTATGCCGGGCCGCCCCGGTATCCGCCGTAAAGGGGATCTTTTTCCTTATAGATCTGTGCCAGTGTGGCTTCAATAAATGCGGTGGAAGACCCCAGAAGCGCGATTACCCACATCCAGAATACCGCTCCCGCTCCTCCGGCCGAAATGGCCGCCACCACGCCTACCAGATTTCCCATGCCTACCCGGCAGGCCGTAGAGACAATCAGGGCCTGCAGGCCGGAAATTCCTTCTTTGTCTGTCTTTTTATTGCTCTCAAGGGTTACTCTGAGCATCTCCGGGAAAAGCCGGAACGGGAGAAACCTTGTCCGTATTGTAAAATAAAGTCCTGCCGGGACAAGAATAATCACCAGAAGGGAAAGCCCCAGAGAACTGCCGCCGGGCAGGGGGATCGTAATAATATCTCCCCAGAGTATATTGTAAACCGCACGAAAAACTGCCATATTCTTTTATCCTCTCATTTCTTTGTTCTGCACAGATTCCCCGCCATACGGATCAGACGATTCGGTATCCTGTGCAGCTTTTTCTGATATTGCCTGTATAGTATAGCGTAAAAATGCAGTTCTGTAAAACAGAAGAAGCTATTTTGATTTTTAATCATCAACATAGCTTCTTTAAAAGTCCCAATTCTTCTGCCGCCGGATCCCTCTCAGCAGTTCCCGGTATATACATGCTTCAGATATTTCCCCGCCGCGTCCCGCAGACGGTATATAAGTTCCACATCAGTGGCTTTCCTGTCCGTCATCCGGTATCTGGGGAAGAACCGGGTCACATGAAGGACAATATCCGGATCCACTCCGGCAATCCATCCGGCCTGCTGCTCCATCTCCTCCATGGAATCATTTTCTCCCGGAACGATCAGAGTGGTAAGTTCCACATGGCAGACCTTCGCCGCACGCTTTATAAAAGCCTTCACTGTATCAAGATCTCCGCCCAGTTTCCGGTAGTAATCCCGGGTATATCCTTTTAAATCAATGTTCATGGCGTCTATATAAGGCAGAATTTCTTCCAGCACAGGCAGCTCTGCTGTTCCGTTTGTAACCAGCACATTTTTCATTCCCCGCTCCTGCACCAGGCGCGCTGTATCACGGACAAATTCGTATCCGACCAGAGGTTCATTATAGGTAAAGGCCACACCGATATTTCCTCTGCCGCGAAGATCCTCCGCCAGCTCTGCCAGTTCCTCCGGGGTTATTTCCCGGAAATCCGGAACTCCCGCAGCTGCTTCATCTGTCACATAATGGGCCGTCTCTTTCTCCTCAGATCCCGCCATGGAGATCTGATAATTCTGGCAGAAAGGACAGGAAAGGTTGCAGCCATAACTGCCCGCTGACAGGATCATGCTTCCCGGAAAAAAATGCCGGAGGGGTTTCTTTTCAACAGGATCCAGCGCCAGTGCTGTTATTCTTCCGTAATTGACGCAGATAATCGTTCCTTTTTCATTTTTTCTTGCCCTGCATCTGCCGTATTGCCCTTCTTTTAAGCTGCAGTGATGGGGGCATACGGGACATACTGCTCTTTTCTCATATTCTGTCAAAAGTGTCTCACCACCTCAAAGCGCTCCAGACGGACGTCCTCAGCCTCATCCGGAATTCCGGCTTTCTGCTTTGCAATACGGATCTGTTCCTCCACCGTATCCACGCCCTCCAGATTCGGAAGAAGCAGGCCTCTTCTGCGTCCCCTGCTCACAACAACGCCGTACCGCTTCACATCCAGTTCTTCCGCAGAATCAATTTCTTCTGTATCTCCCAGCACATCCACACTGTATACCAGACGGTCCAGTTCCTCCGGCTCCACTGCATGAAACCGTGGATCCCTTACAGCCGCGCTTATGGCATTTTCAATAATCTCCCGGGCAATATTCTCCCGTACCGGGGCAATGGTTCCGATACAGCCTCTGAGCCGTCCGTCCTCTTTCAGGGATACAAATACGCCGGCACGCCCGGAGTACATCTCTTCCGGCAGATTCTGCGGAACTCTGATCTTCTCTCCTGTCTTCACATATGTCTCTATCGTCTGTCTGGCAAGAGAAACATACGGATCTTCTGCCATCTTTCTCTTTCTGATCTTCTCCTTCTGCTCCTGAAAATACTGTTCCAGAAAATGCCGCTCCTGATCCCGGCCCGTCACTTCATAAGTACAGATACCGTATCCGACGCCAAATGTCCCCTCATGGGACAGGCGCTCGGCTTTTACCGAAAGCCCGTCCAGCGCCCCGGCCATAATCGTAAAGGACCGGTGGCCGCACTCTGCCGCCCTGTCGCAGAACTCCTCGGAAAAATCAAAAAGTTCTCCGAACGCGGCCCGTCCCATCACATCCATAATGCGGGCATCATACTCCGGTCCTTCTTTCTGAAATCCATAGGGTCCGTCTTCCTTTAACTTATGGGACAGATCGCCGCTTCCGATAATTACAGTATTCCGTCCCAGAAGTTCTGCTGCCTTTTTTATACACGCTCCCAGCTCGTAATGTTTTGTAAGCGAGAGTCCTGACAGGCCGATCCGCACCAGCCGGTAATCGGTATCATACTGATTCAGAAAATACAGAGGCACCATAGTTCCGTGATCCAGACTTTTATCCCGCTCCCCCAGCGTGCCCGCCGGGATGTCTCTTGCCTCTGCTTCCTGAGACAGCACCCGGACAAATTCTGTGTCATACTCTGCCTGAAACTCTTCCTGCGGCGCACGGAACCGGGCGAAGTTTCCCCTGGCGCCCTTTCCCGGCGAAATATGAAAATAATCCGCGTACATAACGGAATGGGGAGATGTAATAACCACAGTATCCGGCTTCCATGCCGCAATCTGCCGGACCGCCTGATGATAGGCATCCACTGTGGCCTGAATCTTTTTCTCTTCCCCTCGCCCCACCGCAGGTACGATCAGCGGCGGATGAGGAGCCATAACTGCACCTTTTACTGACATCGTTTTCTCCTTTCTGCCCTGCACAGGCTGTTCAAACCATCCTTTTACATCAGTATAACACAGTAAGAAGCAGCCGGAACAGCTGCTTCTCACCAGAACATATCGCATACACATTACGTTTCTGATGATAATAATTTTCTCATAACCCATTCTCCGTCTACTCTTCGAATGACATATTTTCCGGGTACTCCGGATATTCTTTTCTGATTTCAAATTCTGTCACAGGAACACTATGATCCACTTCCTGAAATGACGTATTATCCATCCAGACATGCCCTTTCCCTGATAAGAGAATGCCGATATTTATCACCTCTGTCTCAGGCGGCACATCCAGCACGCAGGAATACAGATTCCACTCCGATGTACCTCTGATCGGACGGTTTTGCATATTATCCAGTTTGAGTGTGACGCTGAACCTTCCATCAAGTCTCATCCAGAGTCCCGCCCAGCCCTCTACATCCTGTGCCTTTACAAAAGCCGCGAAACGAACCCGTTTTCCCAGAAACCGATCCGCACTGAACTGCTGCATGACCGTAGCGTATTCATTTTCTGAATATATTCATACACCGCAAGCCCGGTCTTACTTTTAAAAATCCTCTGGAAATGATATTTTGAAAACCCGGCGGCCGCGGCCACGTTATCCACCCTGATCTCCTGATCCAGATGCTGTTCGATATAATCGATTGCCGCCTTTATCTCTTCTCTGTATTCCAATGGCTTTACCTCCTCCTTACACAAAATAGTATAGCAAATCATGGCGAAGAATTTTTGACCATTCGTGCGAAAACAATTTTATTATTCTATCAGGGACTGCAAAAATAAAAAACCCTTACAAGCGGTGCAAAATCACCACCCATAAGGGTTTTTCTTTCAGAATTTCAATGCAAAATCTGCATTACATGTTCATCTGTTTTGCAACTTCCTCAGCAAAGTTCTCTTCTTTCTTCTCGATTCCTTCGCCTGTCTCAAAACGAATAAATTTCTTAACTGCAAGGTTTGCATTGTTTTCTTTCGCTACCTTGTCAACATATTTTGCGACTGTCAGGTCGCTGTCCTGAACATATACCTGATCAAGCAGGCAGATCTCCTTCAGCTCTTTGTTGAGACGTCCGATAATCATCTTCTCAATGATATTATCCGGCTTCTCCGGATTCTCTTTCTTCGCCTGAGCAAGCAGGATCTCTTTCTCATGATCCATGTATTCCTGAGATACTTCATCTCGGGATACATACTTCGGAGACATAGCTGCAACCTGCATAGCCACGTTCTTCAGGCATGTCTTGATTTCATCATTTACAACATCTGTATCAGCAACTACAAGAACACCGATACGCCCGCCGCCATGAATGTAGGATACCACGCATCCGTTCTCAGCATTTACTCTCTCAAATCTTCTGATATTCAGGTTTTCTCCGATAACTGCGATCTTCTCAACAAGAGCGTCCTTTACCGTCTTGGACGAATCCACAGCCCATGCCTCTGCCATGAATGCATCCATGTCAGCCGGATCATTATCAGCAACCTGATTTACAACAGCATCAACAAATCCCTGGAACTCTTCGTTCTTTGCAACGAAGTCTGTCTCTGAGTTAACCTCAACGATTGCCGCTACTTTGTCGTCTCTGACAACAGTCTTAACAATACCCTCTGCAGCGATTCTTCCGGCTTTCTTCTCAGCCTTTGCCTGTCCGTTCTTTCTGAGGAACTCAACAGCTGCGTCCATATCGCCGTTTGTCTCTGTAAGAGCTTTCTTGCAGTCCATCATGCCTGCGCCTGTCATTTCTCTTAATTCT
>DWZZ01000097.1 GCA_019117305.1 Candidatus Mediterraneibacter merdigallinarum
TGTGATTTTTTCATTCAGGTATAATGTGCCAGAAGCAGACGCGGAATTTTTGTTCAGTTGTATTTTAACATCATTTCCTTTTATTTGAACACCTTTTTCTTCCATTTCTCTGCAAAAAAGGGCGAAATCCGCGCTTAATTTCTGCCGGATCTCCTCACTGCTGTACTTTTCCGTCTTAAATGAATAAGATTTTGCGGTTTTCGCGCCCCAGGAAAAAGGAAGATAAAAATTCTCCCCCAGTCTGATCTGCTGCTCTTCTGTGAGAATTTCACTGTATTCATATTGATTTTTCAGACTTCCCACAGAAACAGTCCATCCGAAAATACGTACAAATCCCTGACGGCTTTCTTTTCCGTCATATATTTTTTCCTGACGGGTCAGAGGCATTGTATTCTCATATTTCATTTCTGTGTCCGCATAGATATCCGCATCGGACTGCTGATACTGATATCCTGTCACCTCGCCGCTGTCACTGAGCACCTCAATTCTTCCGCAGACAAGAATATCCCCCTTTTTTACTTCGTCCCCCACGTGCACCCGGGGGACGCCGGAGCGGGTTACGATTTCTGTAATTACACCGTCCGCCGTGGCTACCAGGTCTGTAGGATGCTGTTCCTGTATTCCGGTTTCTTTTTCCTCTTCCCGGAAGGTATCCTCATTTTCTTTGATCTGAATGTTCAGTCTGCTTCCGTCAACAGACGCAGACACCCAAACGATATCATTATATTCCTTTCGGATGGCTTTTACAATACCCTGACAGTCAACACGGCTTTTGAGCATAAACGGCGTAACATCTTCCGATGCCAGAAAATCTGTCAGCGTAGAATCTGTCCATTTCTCATTTCCTTCAAAATGAATATCCCAAATAAACACAGAATAAAACTTTAGCAGGGCGGCACACAGAATAATTCCTGCAAAAAACAGTCTGCGTTTCCGGTACCGCACAAGAAAAAACGGCAGCCCGACACGGCGGACAATATAGATTTTTGTATGAGTTTTTCTGGCCAGGGGCCGGACTTTTTTTAATCCGGAAACAGACATATACATCTCATAGGCATCTCCTGCAGGTGCAAGTCCCCAGATATAGATTCCATGATAACAGCACATATTCAGGAAACGTTCCGGTGAATATCCTTCCACACGGATTCTGACATACCCTTTCATACGGCGGATCAGCGAATGTATCAATCCCCTCTCCTCCCATCATTGAACTCAATGCTGTCGATTCTGCCTGTTATTTTCATTTCATCATTTGTATAATACTCAATATTCAGCCGTTTTCCTGTCAGACGCATCTGGCCTTCCCTGGCCTGAAGCCGTACAAGGCAGTCCGTATACTCTATAATCCCTCTGTAATTTTCAACACAGACCTCCGATGCACCTGTAATTGTAACAATCGATGCCCCGAGTACAACGTCTTTCGGCATACTTGCAGCCGATGCAAGCCTTTCCCTGATCTGTTCTCTTTCCATAAAAACGCCACACATACGCCTTTTATAGCCAGTATATGTGCAGCGTTATATTTCTTATTCCTCTTCTTTTTACGATACTGATATCAGAAATCAGTTAATAATAGCTTTGATAAGTGGCTCTCCTGCCGGCTCTGTATCTGAAAATTCAAAACATGCCGCCAGTTTTTTTCCCGCCTCTTCCAGGCGGTGTCTGTCGTTTGCGTGAATAACAGCGAGTGGTTCTCCCTTTTTTACATAATCGCCTTTTTTCCTGCACAGTACCAGCCCCACGGAAAGATCAACCGAGCTGTCCTTTGTTTCTCTTCCGCCGCCCAGGAGAAGGCAGACCCTGCCTACTTCCTCTGTGAGAATATCACAGATATATCCTTCTCTTTCAGAAAGCAGAGGTTCCTGAAACGCCGCCTGAGGCAGACGCTCCGGGTGAACAGCCTCTTCGGGATCTCCTCCCTGAGCCCGGATAAATTCCAGGAATGTCTGAAATGCCTTTCCGCTTTCCAGGGAATCTTTCAGCATGCCGGCGGCCTCTTCCGGAGTATCTGCTTTTCCTGCCTTAACTGTCATATAAGCGCCAAGTACTAACACAAGCTCCTCCAGATCTTTCGGACCTTTCCCCTGCAGCGTAAGAATCGCTTCCTTTACTTCCAGGGCGTTTCCCACCGCATATCCCAGCGGCTGATCCATATCAGAAATAACTGCTGTCATATCTTTGCCCGCCAGTTTTCCTATGCTTACCATCTCTTCCGCAAGAGCCTGCGCGTCTTTCAGGCTTTTCATAAAAGCGCCGTCTCCTGTTTTTACATCCAGTACAATTGCATCTGCTCCGGAAGCAAGTTTTTTACTCATTATACTGGCGGCAATCAGTGACATCTGGTCCACCGTTCCTGTCACGTCGCGAAGCGCGTACAGTTTTTTGTCAGCGGGCGCAAGATTGGCTGTCTGGCCTGCAATCGCGATATGAATGGTATTTACGTTATGTACAAACTGCTCCGGAGTCAGACTGACCGAAAATCCGGTAAAACTTTCCAGCTTATCAATTGTACCTCCCGTATGCCCCAGCCCTCTGCCGGACATTTTTGCCACCGGGACGCCGACAGACGCGGCCAGCGGGGCCAGTACAAGAGAAGTCTTGTCCCCCACGCCGCCGGTGCTGTGTTTGTCTACCTTGATGCCCTGTATGCCGGAAAGATCCAGCATGTCCCCGCTGTGCGCCATAGCCAGTGTGAGCTCTTTCGTCTCTTCCGGAGTCATGCCTGCAAAACAGATCGCCATCATCATGGCAGACATCTGATAATCCGGTATCTTTCCGTCTGTATATTCCCGGATCATCCATTGTATTTCTTCTTCTGACAGGGCATATCCTCTCTTTTTCTTCACAATCAGATCACACATATTCATAAGAGATGCCACCTTCCCTTTCTGATTCTCTCCTGAGGATTAATAATCCAGGCAGGCTCTCTCTGTCACATAGGGACGCACATAGGTATCCGCCACTGCCACATGTGCCGGGTGGGATCCGTATACGGCAATATCCTCCGCTTTTTCCATAATACTTACAAGCGCAATATCATGCGTACTTGAAGAAAGCGGTTCGTCCACAAAATTCATCTCAAGCAGCCCCGGCACCTTTCCCACCAGTGCGTTCAGATTCTCCTTCATAGCCGCTTTCAGTCCCGGCCTTTTTTCCTCCGGAATCTCCGGTTTAAATTTCCACATTACAATATGATGTACCATAATTAATTTCTCCTTTTCATTCTGTTTTTATTGCTTTTTCTCTATCATACATTTTACTCAGCTTCCGGATTGCGCCCGCGCAGTCTTTGATAATAAAATCTCAGTTTTCCCACAAGAATGGTCAGATACCGGAGCACCGGCTCTGTAGCAATTGCAAATACCACAAACAGCATAATGCATTCCATAGTCATTCCCGTAATGGCAAACAGATCATTCAAATAAATGCTGCAGAACAGAAGACCCGCTATACATCCGCAAAGAATTACAGTCCGCAGTACATTCATCGGCGCACTGATCTTATAAAGAATCATAAAACCTACAATAGCAAGCAGCATGGTGGCCGCCGTAGAAATATCCGTAGAGTCTACATGGAAAGTGCGTCCGAATATAACCAGCGCCCCGACTGCCAGCGCATCTGTAATAGCTGCGGGCAGCGCTTTCAGAAATACGTTTGTAAGGAAATGTCCCTTGATTCTGTTTTTGTTCGGTTCCAGCGCGAGGAAAAACGCAGGGGCACCGATGGTAAACATACTGATCAGAGAAATCTGGGACGGCTCCAGCGGATACGTAAACGCAAATGCAACTGAAATCAGACTGAGCAGGAAGGAAAAGATATTTTTTACCAGAAACAGTGTTGCCGATCTCTGAATATTGTTTACCACTCTTCTTCCCTCCAGAACAACCTGAGGCATACATGAGAAATCAGACTCCAGAAGAACCAGCTGAGAAGCCTGGGCCGCCGCGTCGCTTCCGGAGGCCATGGCAATACTGCAGTCTGCGTCTTTCAGCGCCAGCACATCATTAACTCCGTCGCCTGTCATTGCAACCGTATGCCCCGCCTCTTTCAGAATCTGTACAAACTTTCTCTTCTGATTCGGTGTAACACGTCCGAATACCGTATTCCCGAGCACAGCATCCCGCATCTTTTCCTCAGTATCCAGCTCTGAGGCATCTGCATATTTCTCTGCATTCTGGATTCCGGCCTGCTTTGCGACTCTTGAAACTGTAACCGGATTGTCCCCGGAAATCACCTTCACTTCAACCCCCTGCTCCGCAAAGTAGCGGAATGTTTCCTCAGCCGCCTCCCGGACCGGATTGGCAAGCAGAAGGAAAGCGAGGGGCGTAATGCCATGCTCCAGGGGTCTTCCGTCTATATTGCCGTCATAAATACCGAAAACCAGCACTCTGGCTCCGGAAGCCGCATGCTCTGTAATCTCGCCGGCATAATCCTCATATTTTTCCCTGAGTACAAATTCCGGCGCCCCCATTACGTATGCACCATGCGGGAAAGTAACGCTGCTGTATTTTGTTGCAGAAGAAAATCCTGTTTTCGAGACAGGCTTTGCTCCCGATGAAGACTGAAAATATTCTTTCACGGCTGCCATGGTAATATTATCCGTATCCATGGCAGCCGCAAAGTCTCCGATCATCATATTCAGGGGCTGCATGGTCCCGGAATCATATGCGTCTGTCGAAATAACATCCTGTACCTTCATCGTATTCTCTGTGATTGTCCCCGTCTTATCTACACATAGAACATCAACCCGGGCCAGTGTCTCAATACACTTCATATTATGAAGCAGAACTTTTTTTGTGGCAAGGCGGATAGAACTGACCGCCAGAGCCACAGTGGCAAGAAGGTACAGACCTTCCGGAATCATACCGATCACTGCCGCTACCATAGAAGTAATGCTGTCACGGAATCCGTCGTGCTGTACAAAAAATGCCTGCCAGAACAGAATAAGTCCTATTGGTATAATCGCAATGCCGACACATTTCACAAGCTTATCCAGTGACCGGATCATCTCCGACTGTTCTCCTTCCTGCATCTCCTTCGCCTGAAGAGTCAGTTTGGAAATATAGGAATCTTCGCCTACTTTATCCAGTCTTGCATGACACTGTCCGGATACAATAAAACTTCCGGACATCAGTTTGGCTCCTTTTCGCTTTGTAATCTCGTCCGCTTCACCCGTAAGGAGGGATTCATTTACCTGTACCTCGCCCGCGCAGACTTCTGCGTCTGCGCAGACCTGATTGCCTGCCTTAAATATAACGATATCATCCAGAACCAGCTGTTCTGCGTCAATAACATATTTTTTCCCGTCACGGACGACCGTAGCATGCGGCGCATTGAGCATTGTCAGCTTGTCCAGCACCTGTTTCGCCCGGATCTCCTGTATAATTCCAATCAGCGTATTTGCTATAATAACCGGGAGAAAGGTAAGATCGCGAAAAGAGCCGACCAGGCACAGCATCACGGCAATCACGGCAAAAATCAGGTTAAAATACGTAAATAAGTTCTCTTTTATAATATCTTTTACAGATTTGGACGGCGGCTCTACCGCACGGTTTGTCCAGCCGTGAAGATAGTGTTCCTGAACCTGCTGTCCGGTAAGGCCCTTTCTGTAATCCGGCTTATAGCGGGTTGTCTCAATTCTTCTTGGTCTTTGTATCTCTGAAATATCCTGTTTTCTTCTCAATGGCATATCGGTCTGTCTCCTCTGTCAGCTTTTTATCCATACCCTGATTATCTCTCTTCTCTTCTGTCATGTCAATCTATAAAACCTTTTGCCGAAAGTCCTGTTTCCGCAATCACCGGAAGTGCCGTAAGGCTTATTCCGAAAGCGTAAATGCCTCCAGATTCCCCTGCTTTGTCTTATCGCCGCCGCAAAAAGCCGGCACACAGAAAAACACATCTGTATCCCGGCTTTTTTGATCAGTTCCTATTATTTCTTTCTTTTCTTCAAGGCGCATTTAATCCCTTTAAGGATCTGAATAATCGGAATATTCAGTGCTGCCAGTCCGTAGACAATCAGAAGCTGATTAATATTCAGCGTCTGTACTTTAAAGATATTGTGCAGTCCCGGGATCATTACAACTGCAGTAATCAGGATAAGACCGAGAAGGAACGCGCCAATCAGATAAATATTGTTGAATACTCGTTTTGTAAATACAACCGGTCTGTCGGATTTGCAGTTAAATCCGTGGAAAAGTCTTGCGGAGCAAAGGGTCGCAAAAGCCATTGTCATCCCAAGCATCGTGTTTGCTCCGTTCTGGTAGCCAATCAGGAAAGCTGCCATTGTCGTTGCTCCGATAGAAAGTCCTTCTGTCGCGATCTTAAGCAGGAAATCCTTTGTAAGAATCGACTCATTCATGGGTCTTGGCTTCTCGTCCATTACGTCTCTGGAGCCCGGTTCCAGTCCCAGCGCTATTGCCGGCAGACTGTCTGTCAGAAGATTTATAAACAGAAGGTGAACCGGCGCGAAAGGTACCGGAAGGGCCATAATAGACGCATAAAGTACCGCCAGAATAGCGCCGAAATTTCCGGACAGCAGGAACTGGATCGAGTTCTTGATATTCCGGTATATATTTCTTCCGTTCTCTACCGCTTTTACGATTGTTGCAAAATTATCATCTGTCAGCACCATGGCTGCCGCATCCTTGGAAACCTCGCTTCCGGTAATGCCCATGGCAACACCGATATCCGCCTGTTTCAGGGCAGGCGCGTCGTTGACGCCATCGCCGGTCATGGAAACAATATTTCCTTTATCCTGCCATGCACGGACAATACGGATTTTGTGTTCCGGAGACACACGTGCATAAACAGAAATTCCTTCCACAAAATCCTTCAGCTCTTCATCGGACATCTTATCAATTTCCGCGCCCTCGCATGCCTCAGATTCGTCTGCGAGAATACCGATACGTTTTGCAATAGCCGCTGCAGTTACTTTATGATCTCCTGTAATCATAATCGGACGGATACCTGCTCTCTTACATTCTGCTACAGCTGCTTTGGATTCTTCTCTCGGCGGATCCATCATGGCAATCAGGCCGATAAAGATCAGATCATACTCGTCATCCAGCGTAAGTTCTTCTTCGTCGGACACAACTTTGTATGCAAATGCCAGCACGCGGAGACCTTCCCGTGAAAACTTCTGATTCTGATTTTCAATCCTTGTCCGGTCTTCGTCTGTCATCGGACGGATTTCATCCCCGATCTGAATCTGAGTCATGCGGTCAAGGAGTACGTCCACAGCGCCCTTGATCAGCATAGTAGGAATCCCTTCCATTGTATGTTTTGTTGCCATCAGCTTCCGGTCACTGTCAAACGGATTCTCACTCTCCCGCGGATATTTTGCGCGGACAGCCTCCGGTTCCAGTCCCAGCTTGCTGCCCAGATTAATCAGAGCTGTTTCTGTAGGGTCACCGATTTCCACACCGTCTGTATTCTTAGAATCATTGCAGAGCATACTGCTGATCAGCAGCCGGCTCTGGGACGGATCACTAACATCTACCTCTGCTGCTTTAATACATTTATCATCTACGTAGTAATCTTCAAC
>DWZZ01000098.1 GCA_019117305.1 Candidatus Mediterraneibacter merdigallinarum
TGTGGCTTTTTATTTCCTCCAGCGGGTTTCTCCTGACCGGAATCCCGGTATATATTTCCCCGTATTCCTGGTCCTGAGCTGCCAGATTCATTTTCATATGAAGTACGGCAAGATTTCTGGCAGCACGGACAAGTTCGGATTCTTTTTTCAGATCGCACTCTCTTCCACAGTACCATTTTTTCATTATATATTTTGTGCCGTCCCTCGATACGGACAATATATCCCCCTCCTTTGTGAAAACCGGCGTGTCAACCAGCATCCCGAGAGACTCCAGCCAGCTTTCCGTCCGATACAGAGAAAAAGCGCGCTTCTCTGAGATATTTGTCTCTTTCAGCAGCATTGCCCCTTCGTCAGTATCGCAAAAAAACGCACCCCTGATCCGCCGGGTGCTTTTCACTTCTAATGCATATCTCTCCAGTATTTCCTGTTCGTACTCTCTCATAGCTGCCCCCTGTCCCCGTATATTCTGGTCCTTTCTAATCTATGAAGGGGGCAGCCCAAGTATGCTTATAAACCAAGCTTTTCTTTTACATAATCACACAGAATCTCTTTGTCATTTCTCCGGGGATCATCTATCACATATTCCAGCAGCCTGCTTAACATGCTGCCCAGTTCTCTCCCCGGCTGCATTCCCAGATCCATAAGATCCCGGCCGCTTACCGCAAGCTGGCGCAACGTAACACAATCTTCGTTTCGCAGTGCCTCCTGATACAGCTCCCTCATCGCCACAATATTTTCGATTTTTTCTCTCCTCCGGTAGGGGCTCTGCGCTTTTGCATCTGCCATTCTGACAGCCAGATAATAGGGAAAGAGATCGACGCCGATCCGGTTCATGGCCCGGCGTACATTTTCCGGTGTGGCTTCTGTTCTGTAATCATGGTAACATACAAGACGGGTTACTTTTTTTACCGTGTCATTATCAAATTTCAGTCTCCGCATAACTATCCGGGCTATCTCTTCACTGACAAGAGCATGCCCTTTGAAATGATCCCTTCCATTCTCATCCGTTGTTTTCACGGCCGGCTTTCCCATATCATGAAATAACATGGTAAGCCGCAATATTTTATCCCGCTTCACATATTTCATGGCACGTATAGTGTGTTCGGCTACATCATATTTATGATGGGGCGTGTTCTGTTCCACTCCTGTCATCGCATCCCACTCCGGAAGAATAACTTTTGTGATTCCAAGTTCATATGCATCACGGATACGTTCCGGATGAGGAGAAACAAGAAGCTTTACCAGTTCTGCCTGAATACGCTCCGCACTGATTTTCGCAAGTGTGGGAGCCAGTTCCTTTACCGCTTCTGCAGTATACAGCTCGATGGGAAAATTCAGCTGAGCAGAAAAGCGGACTGCCCTCAGAATACGCAGGGCATCTTCTGAAAAGCGTTCTTTCGGATCGCCAACACAGCGGATCAGATGATGATTCAGATCCCTCATACCGCCGAATACATCCACAAGGCGGACTTCATCATTGTACGCCATGGCATTGATCGTAAAATCCCGGCGCTGCAGGTCATCCTCCAGCCGGCTGGTAAACCGCACTTCTGTCGGATGCCGGCTGTCTTCATATGCGCCGTCCACGCGGTAAGTAGTAACCTCAAAACTGTCTTTCCCTATTAAAACAGTGACAGTTCCATGCTCGATCCCCGTATCCACAGTTCTTCGGAACAGTTTCTTGATTTCCTCCGGCCGGGCGGATGTGGTAATATCCCAGTCTTCCGGGCGCCTGGCCAGAATGGAATCTCTTACGCAGCCGCCGACCGCAAAGGCTTCATATCCGTGAAGCTGGAGATTATTAATAATCATCAGCACTTTCCTTGGCAATGTTATCTTCATAACATATCTTCCTCCCCAAAGGGGACGGTTATTATAAAAAAGCCGTCCCTTTTCGTCAACTTCTTCAGAATTGTTTTAAAATTTCTTCCTCTCTTTTGTTGCAGGATAATATTATAACCTGTCTTTTCTGTCCTCTCAACCATTTTAATGCAGATTTCAGTCTTTTCTCATCGTAAAAAGCAAATGTATCGTCCAGAATTACAGGCATCGGCTCTTCCTGCAGAATATCCGCGGCAGCCATCCGGACTGAAAAATAAATCTGTTCCAGAGTTCCCCTGCTCAGACGTTCTGCCGGAATGCGCCGGATGCCGTCCCAGACAGATATCTGAAGTTTTTCACCAATGTCCAGACGCTGATACTTTCCCTCTGTTACGGCCGCAAATATCTGCGATGCCTGTTCATTCAGATTTCCGGCTGTCTGCTTTCCCAGACTGTCTGCCGCCAGCCGCATCTGCTCCTCCGCGATCTGAAGAGCCCGGCAGCGTCCGGCCAGTTCTTTTTCTGCATCACCGGCTTCACTTTCAATCTCCGCGCAATGCTCTCTTAAATTACCGCAGCGGATCTCTTTTTCTTTCCATTCTGCCTGTATGCGTCCAATCTCCCACCGGACTCGCCGGATATCGCTCGCTTCTCCGGACTGCCCCTCTCTCTTCTGCCACCGTACATCATGCTCTTTTTCCGTTCGTTCCTGCGCATGCTTCTTCTCCAGATATGCATAACCTGCAGCCCCTGTCAGCAGAATGCCTGTTAAAAAGACAATAACAGAGAAAAATAAAAGCGCGCCGCCCGGACCGGGCATTTTCCATCCATTAAGAAACTGCGCCCAGACAAAACCAGTCACGCCGATGAACATCCCGGTCAGTCCGCCTGCAGCATAAACACCCGTTCTTCCGACAAATTCTCTTTCTTCCCGGCTGCCCGGATTCTCTGTCCGTCCCATACTTTCCAGCGCAGCTTTCTTTTCATTAAATTCAGCTGACAGAGCCGACATATCTTTCTCCAGATATGAACATTCCCTGAGCAGCTTCTGCCGCTTTTCCTCCCTGGCGCCTCTCTCTTTCTTCAGCGCTCTTTCCGCCTCTTTCCGCCTTTCTCTCAGGATTCGCAGCGCGCCATTTACATCAATGTCCCCTCCGCCTGCTTCGCAGAAATTAGCCGCATAATTCTCCAGCGCTCTTGAAAGTTCCTGTCCCGGCGCCGCTGCCAGCTGTCCGACCGAAACGGTACTGTCGTAGAGGGAAGCTGTCATATCTCCCAGCAGCATTTCCAGATCTCCGTCTTCAACCGACAGCTCTTCTCCGTCATCTTCGCAAATCAGAGAAGCGCGCTTCATATAACGGCTGAAATTCCGTTCCAGCCGGAACCGTTTTCCTCCGCAGCTGAACCAGAGAACCCCTGCGTATTTCTCCGGGTTCTCCCATGGCTCATAGCGGGTAAAGTCGTCTTTTGCCGCTGCCTTTCCCCGCCCCCGCTCCATTCCGAACAGCATGGCACGTATAAATGCATGAAGAGTGGACTTACCCGACTCATTTTCTCCATATATTATCTGCACGTCATCTGTGAAACGAATATGTCTGTCAGAGAGCATGCCAAAGTTTTTTATATATATTTCTGTAATTATCATATTTCCCGCGTCCCGTTCTATCTGCGATTCTTCATTAACGCGTCTACACCTTCACACAAAGCCTGATACGTTTCACTGTCCCTGCCGCATCCCTCGAATCTTTCAATATACCGGCCAATAATATTTCCGGCATTTTCTCTGTACAATCTTTCAAAATCATAGGCCGGACGCGTCTCGTCCAGAATTTCAAGAACATTTCCATCTGTATCCGTCCGCATCATATCAAAACAGACCTCCCTGTTTCTCACGCCTTGCAAAGTTATTTTATAAATATTTTCATTTCCATGTTCATTTATATATTCACTTATCTTTTTCTTTACGCTGCCTGCGGTATCATCTTCGTCCACAGGAATCTCTGCATGGATGTATTCTCTGGAAGCGCAGGGGAACCACCGGACATGAACGCCTTTTTCCGTAATCTCCCCTTTTACATATCCGTGAGGTCCTGTATCATTGCGGTCTGTCGGCTCCGGCGCGCCGGCATAAAGAATCCGGTTTCTCCGCACAGCCTGAGGCTTATGTATATGACCAAAAGCAACATATGAATACCCGAGACAATCCAGACGTTCCCAGTCAACAGGAATATGCTTCTCATCTCCTCCATGGGCCAGCAGAAGTTCATACCTCTGCCTTCCTTCCGGCGTGGCTGTATTATATAACGGCTCCGTTATCTCCCTGCTGTGGTAACTCAGGCCATAAACAGCGGTCCGCAGCTCCTCAAACTCCACACATTCTATTTTACTGCCGAAAAGCGGCCGTACATTTTCGCTCCACGGAAATGTAGGGTAATAAGAATCTCTGCGTATATAATCATGATTTCCGGCAATCAGCACGACCTTTGTGTGTGTCAGAGCAGAGAAAAGATAGTTTACTTCTTTCAGTTCCCGAAGAAGGGGCTGTCTGTGGAACAGATCTCCGGCAATCAGAAGAAGATCCGTCTGTTCTTTCTGGCAGATCCCGATAATCCGTTCAAAGGTATCCCAGATTTCCTTCGGACGCTTCTCAGTATACGCTGTCCCGGCATCCGGATGAACCCCCAGATGTACGTCGGCAATATGAATAAATTTCATTCTTTCCTCCTGTCTCTTTTTTCCGGCAAACTGTTTTAAATTACTTTTTCTTCCCGATGTTTTTCATCAGAAAAGGACGCTGCACCCCGCGCCGCGTCCTTTCGCATTTTATAATTCACAGTTATTGACTGTTCTTGGAAATGGAATTACATCACGAATGTTTCCCATTCCCGTCAGATACATAACACATCTTTCAAAACCGAGACCAAAACCGGCATGTCTGGTGGAACCATACTTTCTAAGATCCAGATAGAAGCTGTAATCTTCTTCCTTGAGTCCCAGCTCTTTCATCCGGTTCAGCAGCTTGCCGTAATCGTCCTCCCTCTGGCTTCCCCCGATAATTTCACCGATTCCCGGCACAAGACAATCAACGGCAGCAACCGTTTTTCCGTCATCATTTTGTTTCATATAAAACGCTTTGATTTCTTTCGGGTAATCAGTAACAAATACCGGGCGCTTGTATACCTGCTCTGTAAGATAACGCTCATGCTCTGTCTGAAGATCGCAGCCCCAGGATACCTTATATTCGAACTTATCGTTATTCTTTGCCAGAATATCAACAGCCTCCGTATAAGTCACACGGGCAAAGTCTGAATTTGCCACATTGTGAAGCCGGTCCAGCAGTCCCTTGTCCACGAATGAATTAAAGAAATTCATCTCGTCCGGCGCATTTTCCAGCACATAATTAATAATATATTTGAGCATATCTTCCGCCAGATCCATATCATCTTCCAGATCGGCAAACGCAATCTCCGGCTCAATCATCCAGAACTCTGCCGCATGTCTTGTAGTATTGGAATTCTCAGCCCGGAATGTAGGACCAAATGTATAAATGCTGCGGAATGCCTGCGCGTAAGTTTCTCCGTTAAGCTGTCCGCTTACAGTGAGGCTTGTCTCTTTTCCAAAGAAATCCTGGCTGTAATCTACCGTTCCGTCCGGATTTTTCGGAACATTTTCCAGATCCATCGTAGTCACATGGAACATCTCTCCCGCTCCTTCGCAGTCGCTTCCGGTAATCAGCGGAGTATGCACATATACGAAGCCTCTCTCCTGGAAAAACTTGTGAATAGCGTATGCCGCCAGAGATCTTATGCGGAATACAGCCTGAAATGTATTTGTCCTTGGTCTGAGGTGTGAAATAGTCCTTAAAAATTCAAAACTGTGGCGTTTTTTCTGAAGGGGATAATCCGGAGCGGACGCGCCTTCCACTTCCACGATATCTGCCTGAATTTCAAAGGGCTGTTTTGCCTGAGGTGTTGCCACAAGAGTACCTGTCACAATTACTGCCGCCCCCACGTTCAGTTTTGAGACTTCTGCGAAATTGTCCATTTTATCATGATAAACAACCTGAAGCGTCTGGAAGTAAGATCCGTCGCTCAACACGATAAAACCAAATGTCTTAGAATCCCGGATACTGCGGATCCAGCCCCCAACTGTCACCGTCCTGTCCAGATAATCCTCTCTGTTCTTAAATATTTCCCGAATTGTTGTCAGTTCCATACCAAAAAACTCCTTCAATCTTGTAATCAGTATGAACATTATAACACCGGAAATCAAAAGCGTAAATATATTACACAAAAGTTCCCTGCATATCCGCCACCATATCCCGGATTGTCAGACGCAGGTCTCTGGGGGAATATCCCAGCTCTTCCGTTGCTTTTTTGTGGGAAAACCTTTCTCCGCTTCCCAGTACATGAAGAGAATATGCCGTATACAGCGGCCGCTGCTTTTTACGTCTGGAATGAAGCTGCATAAACGGCGCGGCCAGTTTTGCCATCCAGAGCGGAAGCACCGGAAGTTTCTTTTTCCCGGAAACCTCTCCCGCAATATCCAGCACTTCCCGGATCTCACAGTATTTATCAGACAGGATATAGCACTCTCCTTTCCGGCCTTTTTCGGCGGCAAGCAGGCAGCCTGAAGCTACATCCCGTACATCCACAAAATCATATCCGCCTTTTACACATGCCGGAAGCGTTCCACGCAGATATTCCGAAACCATCTGAACAAGATGATTGCCGGAGCGGTCATAAGGTCCCAGAATACCAGACGGATGGACAACCACCACATCCAGCCCTTCTTCTGCCGCTTTCAATACAGCCCGGGTTGCCTCTGCCTTTGTCTTTGCATAACCTCCGGTCACGTAATCAGGAGAAAACTTTTCCGTTTCTTTCGTAACTATTCCGCGCTTCTGCCGGGGAATTGCATGCACTGAGCTTACATACACCAGCCGTTTTACCGGATATTCCCGGCACAAAGACAGGATATTCTTCGTACCGCCCACATTTACGTCATATACTCCCGAAGACACATGACTTGAGATATCTATAATTCCCGCCGTATGTATAACATATGTCTCCATGTCTCCGCAGCCCGAAAACAGGGGCCGAAGAGAATCAACTTTTCGTACATCTCCCCGGTAATAGTGAACATTTCCCATGTCCTCCCGTTTTTCTTTCCCGTAAAGCAGTCCCCGCACCTGGACCGGCTCTTTCTGCAGCTGCCGGATAATCGTCCCGCCCAGATGTCCGCCGGCTCCTGTAACAATATAAAGTTTCTTCATTGTTGACGTCACCTCCGTTTCAACTTCGGATGATATCCCTCAAACACCAGACAGCATAATATTTATATCAACACTATGTTGAGTTTCATTTTCAATTGTATTATAATATCCGCAGTGTATATTATTCAATCGGCAGCTTGCCGCCAAACTGCCAGATATCGGGTATATCAGACATATTCTGTCTGTTTTGTACGGAAAGGAGTAAAATTATGGCCAGAACCGACCAGCGAACCAGACTTACACGGATGCTTATCCGCCAGGCATTTACCGGGCTGCTGCAGGAAAAACCCGTACAGAGCATTTCCATAAAGGAGCTCTGCGCCAGAGCCGGTATCAATCGGGGAACATTTTATGCGCATTACACAGATATTTACGACCTGATGGGACAGATAGAAGAAGAAATGCTGACCGATTTCCAGACAGCTCTTAAGCCTCTTCTGGATTCCGACAATACAGAACTCACTCCCCTTAAAATCACAACCGGAATTTTTAAATGTCTGAAAGAAAACGCAGATCTCTGCGCGGTTACACTGGGGAAATACGGAGACAAAAACTTTGCTACCCGGCTGCTGACAATCGGAAGAGAAAAATGTGTAGAAAGCTATTCCAAATATTTTGCCCATGCAACCCCAAAACAGATCGAATACTACTACTCCTTTGTCAGCGCCGGCTGCATCGGCCTTCTGGAAAAATGGCTGGCAGACGGAATGACAACCAGCGCCGAGGAAATCGCATCCGTTGCTGAAAACATCATGATGAAAGGGATTCACTTTCTCCAATAAATCAAATTCGGATTTGTCGAAGGGAATCTCCGGAGAAAAACGCAGAA
>DWZZ01000099.1 GCA_019117305.1 Candidatus Mediterraneibacter merdigallinarum
AGAAAAGTTAAATGTGTGTCTATTGTCTGTTGAACATAGATTATAAGCAAAACGAGCTTGTCGCACAGTGTCAGGAGTATGCAAAGGAATCAGGTGCAACGATCACGCTGACATCCGATGTAAAAGAGGGAACAAAAGATGCCGACGTTATCTACACAGATGTATGGGTATCCATGGGAGAGCCGGACGAAGTATGGGAGAAGAGGATTAAAGAGCTCTCTCCATATAAAGTGACAAAAGAAGTGATGGCAAACGCAAAAGACAGCGCGATCTTCCTGCACTGTCTTCCCGCATTCCACGATCTGAAGACAAAGATCGGAAAAGAAATGGGTGAGCGTTTTAATATAGAAGATATGGAAGTGACGGACGAAGTGTTCGAGTCCGAACAGTCTAAAGTGTTTGACGAGGCAGAGAACCGTATGCATACGATCAAGGCTGTGATGATGGCTACGCTGGGAATTGAAGAATAAGAACAGATACCGCAGGTAAACATATTTTTGAAGCGGCGTCTTCGGACAAGTGCCGGACAGAGTTAGAAGTATTAATTCTGTCCGGCATTTTTACGTGCTTTTTACATGGATGTAATACAACCGGGAAAAGATATCTGTTAGAATTACACTTGAATATGTCTGTCGGACGAATATGACGCCATGTTGCGGCTAAAATTATTAGAATGGAGAAATAGAAGATGAACATATTTGATATTCTCGGCCCTGTTATGGTTGGCCCGTCCAGTTCCCATACGGCGGGAGCGGTCAGAATAGGGTATGTTACAAGGACAATGCTGGGAGAAGAGCCTGTGAATGCCATGATCAGCTTGAGCGGTTCATTTGCAGCGACAGGGAGCGGACACGGAACAGACCGGGCGCTTATCGCAGGGCTTCTTGGTATGAAGCCGGATGATATGCGCATACCGGACAGCTTTGAACTGGCAGAACAGGAGGGGCTGTCTTTTT
Source organism: Candidatus Mediterraneibacter merdigallinarum (assembly GCA_019117305.1). GTDB lineage: Bacteria > Bacillota > Clostridia > Lachnospirales > Lachnospiraceae > Mediterraneibacter > Mediterraneibacter merdigallinarum. Next base: position 957 of record DWZZ01000099.1, read on the forward strand.
CTTTTGCAAATATACGGCTCCCAGGGGCACATCCGAATACGGCTGTACTGGAAGTGGAAGGGAAAACAGGACTGTCAATAAAAATACAGGCATCCTCGCTTGGCGGAGGCCGGATTATGATCGATAAACTGGATGATACGGAAGTACACTGTACAGGTTCCTGTCCGACTTTGATTATACACAATCAGGACAGTCCGGGTATGGTATCGGAAGTAACAGGTATTTTGTCGCGGAAGAATGTTAATATTGCGACTCTGCAGCTTTATCGGGATAAGAGGGGCGGACTTGCAGTAATGGTGATAGAGACAGATCAGACGGTTCCTCGGGAAACAGTCTCCATGCTGGAGAAGTTGGAAGGTATTGAGCGTATTATGTATATCCGTGGGGAGGAAGTGTAATGTCGTATTCATCTTTAAATGAGATCACACAGAGGTGTAACAGCGAAGGTATTCCGTTTTGGAAGGCGGTACAGTATTCAGATATGGAGGAACGGGAAGTAACAGAGCAGGCGTCCTTTCAGATGATGCAGAAGATGTGGAATGCTATGAAAGCAGCGGGAGATTCTTACGATAAGGATCAGAAATCGCGCAGCGGTCTTGTAGGGGGCATGGGCGGTCAGATGAGGAGTTATATGGAAAAAGGCGATACGCTGAGCGGGGATTTTATGTCCGAAGTGATTGCACAGGCATTGGAGATGGGCGAGTCGAATGCCTGTATGCACCGGATTGTCGCAGCGCCGACTGCCGGAGCCTGCGGTGTGCTTCCGGCAGTGCTCCTTCCGATATACAGCCGAAAAACAGCATCGGATACTGAGATCACGGAGGCAATGTATACAGCCGCAGGGATAGGGCAGGTTATTGCGTCCCGGGCTTTTATTGCAGGTGCGGCAGGCGGTTGTCAGGCTGAAATCGGCTCGGCATCGGCAATGGCTGCGGGGGCGCTGGTATCCCTCAGGGGAGGAACGGCAGAGCAGATCGCACATGCGGCTGCTATGGCGCTCAAAAATCTTCTCGGGCTTGTCTGTGATCCGGTGGCGGGACTGGTTGAAGTGCCCTGCGTTAAGCGGAATGTGATAGGTGCGGTTAATGCCGTTTCAAGCGCAGATATGGCTCTTGCCGGAATTGTAAGTAGAATCCCGCCGGATCAGGTCATCGATGCGATGAAAGAAGTAGGGGAGAGTATGCATATTTCTTTAAAAGAGACAGGGGAAGGCGGAGTGGCCAATACTCCGGAGGCAAGAAAAATAAAATTTAACCTGAACTTACAATGACTTAACGTTCCGTTGGTGATTATTTTACATCATTTTCCTATAATGTATCTCGGTAATTCAAAAGAAAAGAAGTTGAAAAAGGGAGAACAGGAATGAAAAGAAGAATAATAAGTGCGTTGCTGCTTGTCTGTATTACTGCGGCAATCGCTTCAGGATGCGGTTCTGATGAACCGGTTGAAACAGTTGATCTGAACAGTATGACTCTGGAAGAGATTGAAGCACAGGCAAAAGAAGAGGGAGAACTTGCATCTGCGGCGATGCCTGATACATGGGCCAACTGGGGTGAAACATGGCAGGAGTACACAGATACGTACGGGATTGAGCATGTGGATACTGATATGTCTTCTGCGGAAGAAATTTCGCTGTTTGAGACAGAGGGGACAGATGCTACGAAGGATATTGGTGATGTAGGACAGGCATTCGGACCGGTAGCGGAAGAGCAGGGAGTTACACTTCCGTATAAGACAAGCTACTGGGATTCGATTCCGGACTGGGCGAAAGACGATGACGGAGACTGGATCATAGGATATTACGGCACAATGTCTGTTATTGTTAACAACAAGATCGTAAAAGACACACCTACATCTTTTGAAGATATCTTAAACGGTGATTATATAGTTGCAGTCGGAGACGTGCAGGCTGCCACTCAGGCTCAGTATGCAGTCCTTGCTGCAGCAATTGCTTACGGCGGAGATGAAAGCAACATTCAGCCGGGACTTGATTACTTCAGACAGATTGCTGAGCAGGGAAGACTTGACCTCGGCGAGTTTACTCAGGCACGTATCGAGAAAGGAGAAGTCGGAGTAGCTTTCTTATGGGATTTCAACGCTCTTGGTTACAGAGAGCAGTTTGTAGAGAATAATCCGGATGCAGACTTTACAGTTTTTATCCCGTCTGAGGCATCTATCCAGACCGGATATGCTACAATTATCAACAAATATTCAAAGCATCCGTGTGCTGCGGCTCTTGCGAGAGAATACATTTTAAGTGATGAGGGACAGATCAATCTTGCAAAAGGTTATGCAACACCGATACGTGAGGATGTGGAGCTTCCGGACGATGTGGCTTCAAAACTCCTGGACGACAGCCAGTATGCAAACGCGAGAATGGTAGAAGATCAGGATGCATGGGACGAGACCGCGCAGACGATCGGAACATTGTGGCAGGAAGAGGTTGTAGCTTACGCACAATAAAATGTATTGACGGATGACCGGACTGCTGCATAAAGTGCAGCGGTCCGTTTTATGTAAAAGGTGAGGTTAATATGAAAACACAAAAGAAAACATACATATTTGCGCTGGTGCCGTTTTTGCTGCTATGTCTTCTGTTTGAGATCATACCGGTCATTTTTACGGTCATCAGAAGTTTCTTCCCGGAGGGAGGAGACATGGGATTTACACTTGATAACTATATTAATATATTTACCGGAAAACTGTATCAGCAGGCCATAGTCAACAGTCTGCTCATCTCGATTCTTTCTTCGGTTATCGGGCTGCTCGTGGCATTTATCGGTGCAAAAGCAGTCCATGAGGAAAAAGGTAAACTGAAGCAGGTATTCATGAGTATTCTGAATATGGTATCAAATTTTTCGGGCGTACCGCTGGCGTTTGCATATATCATTATGTTTGGAAACATCGGTGTCATGACGATGATCGGCGCGAATTACGGAATTGAATTTCTGGCGGAGTTCCCCCTGTATTCTGTATGGGGACTTCTGCTGATATATGTATATTTCCAAATCCCCCTGTCCACACTCCTGCTGATCCCGGCATTTGATTCGATCAGAAAAGAGTGGAAAGAAGCGGTTGCCCTTCTGGGCGGCAGCCGGATGACATTCTGGAGGAAAGTCGGCATCCCAGTACTGATGCCGAGTATAC
>DWZZ01000100.1 GCA_019117305.1 Candidatus Mediterraneibacter merdigallinarum
TCCTTAGTCTTGCTCGTCTGCCAGTTCCGACACTTCCGCATTCTCTGTTTCTGTGGCCGTCTTATCTCACGTGCTGACCACAAGTGATATAATACTATTCATAGTCCAAAATGTCAACTGATATTTCCGAAAAAATTAAAGTTCGAATATTGTTCTAATTTTTCTAAAATTTCCGAAAATTATATTAATACAAAAAAATGCGGCTGTGTCTGATATCAATGTTTCAAACAGACACAGCCATATTATTTCTGACTTTTTCTATTTCAGACTATTCCATATTTCCCGGGAATTTCGGAATTCCGTCAAATCCTGCTTTCAGATCCTCATCTGTCGGGATATAATCGGTCATTTCTCCGTTATTATATTTCTCATATGCCACCATATCGAAATATCCGGTTCCTGTAAGGCCGAAGAGAATCGTCTTTTCCTCACCTGTCTCTTTACATTTCAGAGCCTCATCTATAGCCGCACGAATCGCATGGCTGCTCTCGGGTGCGGGCAGAATTCCCTCCACTCTTGCGAACTGTTCTGCCGCTTCAAATACAGCAGTCTGTTCTACAGAGCGCGCCTCCATATAACCATCAGCATACAGCTGAGACAGAACGGAACTCATTCCATGATAACGGAGACCTCCGGCATGATTGGCTGACGGAATAAACCCGCTTCCCAGAGTATACATCTTTGCAAGGGGACATACCATTCCGGTATCACAAAAATCGTATGCGTAAACACCTCTTGTAAGACTGGGGCAGGACGCCGGTTCTACTGCAATAAACTGATAATCAGCTTCCCCCCGCAGCTTCTGTCCCATGAATGGAGAAATGAGTCCGCCAAGATTAGAGCCGCCGCCAGCACATCCGATAATAATATCCGGCTTAATGCCGTATTTATCCATTGCTGTCTTTGTTTCCACACCAATCACGGACTGATGCAGGAGCACCTGGTTCAGGACGCTGCCAAGAACATATCTGTATCCTTCTGTATGGGTTGCCACTTCCACCGCCTCGGAAATTGCGCACCCCAGACTTCCTGTGGTACCCGGATGTTCAGCCAGTATCTTTCTTCCCACTTCCGTCGTATCTGACGGAGACGGCGTCACACTTGCTCCGTATGTCCGCATCACCTCGCGACGGAACGGTTTCTGTTCATAAGAGCATTTTACCATGTATACTTTACAGTCCAGATCCAGATATGCGCACGCCATGGAAAGGGCCGTTCCCCACTGGCCAGCACCAGTCTCAGTAGTTACACCTTTCAGTCCCTGCTCTTTCGCATAATATGCCTGAGCAATCGCAGAATTCAGTTTATGGCTTCCTGATGTATTATTTCCTTCAAACTTATAGTAAATCTTTGCCGGTGTCTGAAGCTTCTCTTCCAGACAATAAGCCCTTACAAGCGGTGACGGGCGGTACATTTTATAAAAATCACGGATCTTTTTCGGAATTTCAATATAGCGGTTATCATTATCCAGCTCCTGTTTTACCAGTTCATCACAGAAAACGGCTTCCAGCTCTTCTGCAGTCATAGGCTGCAGTGTGGCAGGATTCAAAAGCGGAGCAGGCTTATTTTTCATATCTGCCCGGACATTATACCACTCTTTCGGCATTTCACTTTCTTCAAGATAAATTTTGTAGGGAATTTTCTGTTCACTCATTTTTCTTCTCCTTTCTTTCCGCGAGAGAAGCTGCCTTTCGTGTGCCTTTTTCAGTCGTCCGTCCGCTGTGCCAGCTCGATTCCGCCGCCCTGCGGCTCCTTCTCGCTGCAGAGCATCCGCTCTATACACGGAAGGAATAACCGCCAGCCGCAGGCCTGCCTGCGCTGTCGCTTTTTCCTTCCATGTGCACAGCGGACTTGAAAAACAAAAACTCCTGTCCCTTGCATTTTCTGCAGGGACAGGAGTTTATATTCATTCTCCTGCGGTGCCACCCGGCTTGATGTTATTATACATCCTCTCACGCATACCAACATATGCTTTCTTTGTTAACGGAGTCCAGTCTCCGGCTTACCTACTGTATTTTTCAGCTCGCCCTCAGAAGCCCATTCACCTTATGTCCGACATGCCGCAATTTCACCGCCTGCGGCTCTCTGCTAAGCATTCATTAAGATTACTTGCTCTTCTTCAACGGTTTAAAGAAACTTTATCACTCCTGAAAAAGAATGTCAATATCTGTTATGCACTTTTTCTGCAAAACACATAAAATCTTTCAATTCAATAAACCTGCCGTCATCCAGTACAGCACGTCCGCTCATTTTCCCGAACACCTGATGCTGATCGGACCGGATCGCCAGCCTGGATATAGATTCTGCTCTGTCAAGCACGGGAATAAATTCCATTTCAAACCGGCCGTCGTCGGAAGTAAAGGACCACGGACTCATATAATCCCCTTCCGGAATATGAAACTCAACATCATCCAGCTTATGACTTTTTCCATCATAATACAAAATATTTTCCGTTGCTGATGATGTATCCCCGGCCCCATAGCCGATATTGAACCCAAAAGTTCTGCCTCCCACAGTGCCGTTGCCCGAACTCCAGTACCAGGTGCTGTCATATGGCAGAACTCCTCTGCCCCAATCCAGCGTTCCATAATCCTGTTCCGGATCAAACCACCAGGTCATATCATCAAAGGCCATATATCCTTCTGCTCGCATACAGTTAATTTTCTGATTATAATAAAATGTCTTTTTCCCGGGCCATGTTGCGGCAATTGCCATCATGTCCATTTCCGGCCGCTCCAGAGACAGTTCACAATAAAACGGCTTCCCCTTCCAGAAATTTTTAAAGTCACAGGATATAAAATGCCTTCCTGCTTCTTTTCGAAATTCCAGGCGGAGTCTTTTATCTCTGCACACAATGGCTCCCGCTTCAGAAGAAGCCGGCATTTTCATATTTCCCATAGGAAAAGGAATCAGAATTGTCTCCGTATGTTCCCACCCTTCTTTGAAGTTCAAAAGGGAAACAGACCTGAAGCCAACATGCCCTTCATCCGACAGCGTAAACCCGCAGGCATAATCCTGATTAAGGATAAGATAATAGTCTCTTTCTTTTATCCGGAACTTCGGCGAAACAATACGGCTTCTGTCATACTGCCAGACAGGATGCCTGGCCCATCCCGGCTCCTGAATTTTTCCTTCTTCGTTCAGTAGCGGCTGAAGTGAAGTCACCTCATGATTTCTCATATATTTATCACTCCCCGACAGCATGACTGTTTTTCATGTGAAAACAACAAATCAAATTCTCAAAACTGTTCCCGCTCACATTCTTCAGCCATACTTAAAAATTAAGAAAAGCCCGAATCCCACCAGGGACCGGGCTTCTTTTCTTATTTTACTACGCAATCTTCTCTTTTGCAAGTGCTGCAAGAGTTGCGAATCCTTCTTTGTCATTTACTGCCAGTTCAGCCAGCATCTTTCTGTTCATCTCAACATCAGCCAGCTTCAGGCCATGCATAAATTTGCTGTAGGACAGTCCGTTCATTCTTGCTGCCGCGTTGATACGTGCAATCCAGAGCTGTCTCATCTGACGCTTACGCTGTTTTCTTCCCGCGTAAGCTGAAGTAAGAGCTCTCATTACAGACTGTTTTGCTACTCTGTACTGTTTGGAACGGGCTCCTCTGTAGCCCTTTGCCAGTTTAAGTGTTCTGTTATGTTTCTTTTTAGCGTTCATTCCGCCTTTAATTCTTGCCATTTCTTAATCCTCCTATTATCAAAAAACCGATGTACTCATCCATTCAGACGTGCTGTTCGCAAAACCGCATCCGCTATGCCGCCTGTGTCCGTACCGCTTCTTTTACAGATACGGTAAAACCTTCTTCATGTTTTTTACATTTGTAGCATCTGTAATCGTAGACTGTCTGAGATTTCTTTTTCTCTTTGTAGACTTCTT
>DWZZ01000101.1 GCA_019117305.1 Candidatus Mediterraneibacter merdigallinarum
ATCATAGAGAGATATCGGAAGAGATCGCGAAACATCTGAGAAGTCTGATCGATCTTGACCATGAAAAATCGATTCTGGTGGTAGGTTTGGGAAATCAGGCTGTCACCGCAGACTCCCTGGGTCCCCATGTGGTGAAAAATCTTCATATGACGCGGCACATTATCCGTGAATACGGACAAAAAAATCTGGGAAAGGAAGAAATGCACCGTACCAGCGGGATTATTCCGGGAGTAATGGCGCAGACGGGAATGGAGACATCGGAAATTGTCCAGGGAATCGTGGATGAGACGAAGCCGGATGTTGTTATCGCGGTGGACGCGCTGGCTGCGCGCAGCGTCAGAAGACTGAACAGGACAGTACAGATCACAGATACCGGAATCCATCCGGGATCCGGAGTGGGAAATCACCGGATCGGCCTTACAGAAGAGAATCTTCAGGTGAAGGTAATAGGAATCGGCGTTCCCACAGTAGTAGACGCGGCTACGATCGTCCACGATTCCATGGCCCATCTTCTGGACGCTTTGGAGGAGCAGGAACAAAAAGAATTTCTGGAAGAGATGATCCCGCCGAATCTTTACAGTATGTTCGTAACGCCGAAGGACGTGGATGAAACGGTAAAATATCTGAGTTTTACTATATCAGAGGGTCTGAACCTGGCTTTCGGAGAAGTATAATCGGAGAAATTCCGTCATAGGATACTTTGAAAGAGGTGATCCTGTGACAAGATTCCAGAAAGTGTTCTGCGTGATTTTGAGTCTGTGTTTCTTTGCGGTTCTGGCAATGGCGCCGGAATGGCTTTTTCTTGGCGGGAATATATACAGACAGCTTCCGCTGTACCGCTTTCTGGAAGAAAAGGCCAGAAGTATGTCTCAAAGAGAAGATCCGGAAACCTATCAGCTTTTGGTGGAAAACAATACCAGATATCTGGAAGAGATGATGGAGGCAGAGAACCAGGCGCCTGCAGCGGAAAAAGCGGAACAAAGCGGGAACGGTGAGGACAGGCAGTTGGAAAATCCGGAAACAGTACCGGGGATTCCTGAAGAGAAGGAAGAAGAAAACCAGACCGGAGCAGGCGCGCAGGAAGCGGACAGTGAAAAAAATACGGAGAACTCTGCGCAGAAAGATAAAGCCGGAGAAGAAAGCGGGGAGAGAGAATCGGAAACCCGGACGGAGGAGACGAAGCAGCCGTCTCCCTCCGCCTCAGATAAGGAAATTAAGGAAAAAAATGAACAGAGTTTATCGGAAACAGAAGATACATCTGCGGCGCAGGCCGCCTCCGCCGCAGCGCTGCCCCATCCGGAAATAGACCTGGCCCCGGAAACTCTTGCCGATTACAATTATCTTTTAAATAATTTTTTTATTGTTGATCCCAAAACAGCCACCAGTGAACAACAGCTAAACGCGGCTTCTTTTCTCGGGAAAGATCTTACCCTCGAGAAAAATGCGGATGCGCCTCAGATCCTTATTTATCACAGTCATTCCCAGGAGACCTTCGTGGATTCCCGGGAAGGCAGGGTGGAGGATACGATCGTAGGTGTGGGTGATTATCTGACTCAGCTTTTGACGGAAACCTATGGATATCAGGTGATTCATGTGACGGAGACCTTCGATATTGTAGACGGGCAGATAGACAGGAGCGCGGCCTATGACTATGCGCGTCCCTATATAGAACAGGTTCTGGAAGAAAATCCTTCCATAGAAGTGGTGATCGATCTTCACAGGGACGGAGTGCCGGAAGACAGGCATCTTGTTACGGAGATAAACGGAAAACCCACAGCTCAGATTATGTTTTATAATGGGCTGAGTTATACGGCCGACGGCGGTCAGGTAGATTATCTGCCCAATCCATACATACAGGATAATCTGGCTTTTTCTTTTCAGCTTGAATACCAGGCGGCCCAATATTATCCGGAATTGTACAGGGGAATTTATCTGGCGGCCCTGAGATATAACCTTCATTTAAGACCCCGGGCCCTCCTTCTGGAAGCGGGGGCTCAGACCAATACCGTGCAGGAGGTCAAAAACGCTATGGAGCCGTTTGCCGATATTTTGAACCGGGTTCTGACAGGGGCGTAAAATTGCGGCCGGTAGGAGAAATACCAAGGAAGATAGGGTGCTATATGAGAGCGATGATGGGAATTTATAATGTAAAATGCAGAAAGCACGTTGGTTTTTGTGAGTTTGCTCTGATACCGGTTGTGGAAGAAAGAGCGGAAGCTTACTGTGTAAACAGCACTTTTTATCTCGTACTGTGCGTACAAAAAGTGAGACCCTCTCGTTTGTTATTTTGAAAAATATCAGTTGTTATAGTGCCCCAATTTAAAAAGAAAAAGTTTTTATTTTCCATCCGGAAGTTTTGGAAATTCTATGTTCCTGCAGATTCTGTCTTTGTATAATAAACACATGAAAACCGAAAACGAATTGCTGGAATGAAGAAGAAAAGGAGAGGTAAAAATGAAGAAAAAAGTATTGGCAGTGGCATTGGCGGCAGCAATGACAGTGGGTACAGTACCGGCGGCTGTATTTGCAGAAGAGGCGGAGAAACCTTATGAGGGAGTTACACTGAGTATGTGGATCGGCACCTCTGTGTATCACGATGGAACCAAGGCAATTCTGGAGAAGGCAACAGAAGAGCTGGGTATGGAATTTGAAGTTGAGATCAATCCGGAAGGAACGGAAGGCGACAATATTATTAAGACAAGATGTGCATCCGGAGATCTTTCAGATCTCAGTGTTTACAATTCAGGATCTTTGCTTACCGCGCTGAATCCGAAAGAACATTTCCTGGATATTACAGATGAGGAATTTACGAAGAAATTCGATGATGCATACATCAGTACAGTAAGTCAGGATGGACGAGTTTATGGAACTCCGGTTACCACTACCTCTGCGGGCGCCGTTGTTTACTGGAAGCCAGATTATGAGGAGCTGGGTCTGGAAGTTCCGAAAACGTGGGATGAATTTCTTGCGAATTGCCAGGCGTTGAAGGATGCGGGAAAATATCCGGTATATCTTTCCGCCGGTGATACCTGGACCACACAGGTTCTTTTCCTCGGTGATAATTACAATGTTCTGGCTCAGAATCCGACTTTTGCAGAGGACTTTACTGCAGGAACCGCGAAATTTGCGACAGATGAAGCGGCGCTTGCAAGCTGGGAGAAATATGCGGATCTGGTGGATATGTACCAGCCGGATTATACGGCGGCCACATACGAAGACGGTCTTGAAGCCATGGCTACCGGACAGGCTACACACTGGATTATCTTAACTTCTGTGATTCCGCTGATGATTTCCGCGCATCCGGAAGCAAAAGAGAATATTGGTGTATTTGCGATTCCCGGAGATGATCCTGAAGATGTGGGCCTTACGGTCTGGGAACCGAACAGCTGGTATGTAAACAAAGACAGCGAGAATACAGAAGCAGCTCTCGCATTTCTTGACTTCTGGTGTCAGCAGGAGAGCCAGGATCTGTATGTAAATAATTACGGCGCGAACGGGCCGTCCTGTATTAAAGGATATACTCTCCCTGACAGTGTGGCTCCGGCAATCCGTGAGGACATGCAGGTGTACTTTGATGAGGGAAAAACAGCTCCGGCACTTGAGTTCCTTACACCGATAAAAGGAGCTACCTGCGAACAGATTACTACTTCGGCAGCTTTTGGTCAGGTAGATGCTGAGACAGCTGCACAGATGTACGATGACGACTGCAAGAAATCTGCAGTTCAGCAGGGACTTGGATGGGAATAACCTGTGATCTGCAGCTGATGAATTTCTGGCCGACTGCTCAAGCGGTCGGTCAGTTCTTTTTAAGGAGGTCATTATGAAGGCAAAAAGAAACCATAATAAATTATACTCCTTCTGGTTTATAGTTCCATCTCTGGTTATTTTCTGCGTTTTCTTTCTGTTTCCAATTCTGTCTTCTCTTTATTATAGTATGACAGTATGGGACTTTAATACAGCTACTTTTTGCGGTCTTGACAATTATAAAATGTTTTTTTCGGAGAATTCTCTGAGTTCTTCGATTGTACATACACTGATTTACGCATTTCTGACCAGCGCATTAAAGGTTGTGATCGCTTTTTTTATTGCGGTGTTTCTGTGCAGCGGGATTCGGGCAAAAGGCTTTATACGTTCTGCGGTTTTTTTCCCGAATCTTGTTTCCACGATGGCGGTTGGTCTTACCTTTTCCGCTTTGATGCATCCCACAAAAGGCCTGTTTAACATTGTCCTGCAGGCGATCGGTTTTTCACCGGTGAATTTTCTGGGTGATATGAATCTTGCCTTATACAGTGTTATTGCGACAGATGTGTGGAAAGGTCTTTCTGTTTCGGTTGTAATTTATATTGCCGGTGTGCAGTCTATTGACCGGACATATTATGAGGCAGCCTCTATTGACGGTGCTAACGGGTGGCAGAAACTGAAGAATATCACGCTTCCACTGATCGCGCCCTCTCAGAATTCAATCATTATTTTGTCACTGATCGGCGGTCTTCGTTCTTTTGACCTGATATGGGCTATGACAGGCGGTGGTCCGGGATTTGCGACGGACGTTATGGCATCAGTGATTTACAAAGAGTACGCCTATGGTTTTTACGGACTGTCCACTGCGGGCAACGTGATCATGCTTGTGCTGATTTCCTGTATTGCTTTTCCGCTTCAGCATTTTCTTATGAAAAGAGAGGAGGCGATCCAATAATGAAAAAACACAGAAAGCTGCTGTTGATTGGAGAAATTGTCGGTGTGGCTCTAACGGTGATTATTTTTATTATACCGTTTTATTTTATGTTTGTGAATTCACTGAAGTCACAGCAGGAAGCAAATCTGCTGACGATTGCATGGCCCACGGAGCTGCATTTGGAAAATTATCTGGAAGTATTTTCGTATTCGAATTATCAGCTTCTGACGGCATTTAAAAACAGTCTGCTTTTGACGGTATTTACCGTAATCGGACTGATTGTGACCGGTGCTATGGCAGGATATGTGATACAGAGGCGCAGCGACCGTGTGATGAAAATTGTATCTTCGATCATTATGCTTGGCCTGATGATTCCTGCAGCGATTCTGCCGACGATCAACCTTCTTCAGAAACTGCATATTTACAGGACTATGTTTGGAATGGTAATGGTGGAAATTGCCCTTCAGACGCCGTTTACCATTATGCTGTTCCGCGGGTATATGGCATCTATACCCACTGAACTGGAAGAAGCGGCAAGAATCGATGGGTGCAGTCCTTTTCAGGTGTTCCTGCAGATTATCAATCCTCTGCTGAAACCGATCCGTGCTACGGTTATTATTCTCACTGCGGTTACAACCTTCAATGATTTTACTAATCCTCTCTATTTTTTGCCGGGAGCAGAAAACACTACTGTTCAGCTGACTTTATATAATTATAAAGGACAGTTTGCAAGCAGCTATAACCTGTTGTTTGCCAATATCATCCTGATTACGATTCCCATGCTGATTCTCTTTATTCTGTTTAACAAGAAAATTGTTGCCGGCATGGTTGCAGGATCAGTGAAAGGATAATGTTTTGCTGTGAAAATACCGGAAGGGAGTAGAACGATGCTATATAAAAAAACAGACAAATTGACAGCTGAAGTATTTCGTAATCCCGGCAGTGAATACCGGGGAGCGCCGTTTTGGGCCTGGAACTGCCGGATGAATAAAGAGAATATTGATGATACTATCGATTCGCTGAAGGATATGGGAATGGGCGGCGGACATATCCACTGTCGAACCGGAATGGATCACCCCTATATGGGCGAAGAATTTCTCAGGCTGGTAAAATATGCAAATGAAAAATTTAATGAAAAACAGATGCTGACCTGGCTTTATGATGAGGATCGGTGGCCGTCGGGTGCAGGAGGCGGCCTGGTTACCCGGGAGCATCGATATCGGATCCGTTTCCTTCTTTTTACGCCGGAGTGTCAGGACGGAAAAATTGTGAAAAGCGAAAAGAAAACCAGCGGACAGGTCGTTCGGAGCAATGAACGCATTCGGCTTGCAAGGTATCAGATTCGGCTGGAAAACGGTTGCCTCAGAGAATATGCGATACTGAAGGAAGAAGAGAACGCAAGGGCCGGCTGGGATGAGTGGTTTGCTTATCTGGAAGTTTCGGGAGACAATCCATGGTTCAATGACCAGGCTTATCTGAACACATTGGATCCGGCTGCAGTCCGCAGGTTTATTGAAGTGACGCATGAGAAATATGCCGGACTTTTGGGAGAACAGTTTGGCGGGAATGTTCCGGCAATCTTCACAGATGAGCCGCAGTTCTGCCATAAACGCTGTCTGGACTATGCGGAGCAGAAAAAAGATGTGATCATTCCATTTACTGATGATCTGGAAGAAAGTTTTTCAAATGAATACGGACACAGTCTTCTCGGACATCTTCCGGAACTGTTCTGGGAGCTTCCGGAGAATCAGGTTTCCGTCATTCGTTATGAGTATCATGACCACATTGCGGAGAGATTTGCCAGTGCTTTTGCGGATCAGATCGGCGGATGGTGCCGGAAGCACGGTATTGCACTGACAGGACATATGATGGAGGAGCCTACTCTTAAGTCACAGACAGCTGCTCTTGGAGAAGCCATGCGCTCATACCGTTCCTTTGATATTCCGGGGATTGATATGCTCTGTGACCGCAGAGAACTGAATACTGCGAAACAATGTGAAAGTGCAGTCCATCAATTCGGGAGAGAGGCAATGCTCAGTGAGCTGTACGGTGTGACAAACTGGGACTTTGATTTTCGCGGGCATAAGCTGCAGGGGGACTGGCAGGCCGCGTTGGGAGTGACTGTGCGTGTACCACATCTGACCTGGACTTCCATGGCCGGGGAAGCCAAGAGAGATTATCCGGCATCTATTGGCAGTCAGTCACCCTGGTATCGCGAATACTCTTATCTGGAGGATCACTTTGCGAGAGTGAATACGGCGATGACCAGAGGAAAGCCTCTTGTCCGTCTGGGTGTGATCCATCCGATAGAATCCTACTGGCTGTACTGGGGGCCAAAGGACCAGACATCCGGTATACGAGAGGAAATGGATGCGAATTTCCGGCATCTGACAGAATGGCTGCTATATAACACAATAGATTTTGATTTCCTCTGTGAATCCCTTCTGCCCTTGCTGACCGGACAGACGGAAGACACAGGAAGCAGCTTTCCTCGGTTGAAAGTGGGAGAAATGGAATACGATGCGGTTCTGGTTCCAAACTGCCATACGCTTCGAAGTACAACACTGAATATATTGGAAAAATTTAAACAGCAGGGCGGCCGCGTGATTTTTACAGGAGAGATCCCGTATCTTGAAAATGCGCGTCCGTCAGACAGAGGAAGGAAGCTTGCGGAAAAAACAGACGTGATTCCTTTCGGACGTCTGCAGATTCTGAAAGCTTTGGAGGATTTACGTGAAATTGAAATCAGAGAAGCAGACGGGACGGCCAGTACCAATATTATTTATCAGATGAGGGAAGAGGAGGATGATCGCTGGCTGTTTCTGGCTCATGTAAATCGTACAGAGAGTCCGGAAAGCGCAATATTTGACAATAGTGGTTCCCTGATCCGCCGGAGAAATGTGGATCTTCCGGTGAAAGAAGAACTGACGGTTACAATTCGCGGAAAATGGAAAGTCATGATTTATGATACACTGACCGGAGAAATCTTTCAGCCGGATTATACCTGGAAGTGTGGAAATACTGTTTTGTACAGAACAATGTATGACCAGGATTCCCTCCTCCTTCATTTGGAAAGCTGCACAGGTAAAACAGATACCGATGCAGACAGAGGGAAGAAATCTGTAAACAGAAGAAAGACCATGGAAACAGACTGCTGGAGAATACTTCCGCTGCCGGATGTGAATCCGGTAAGACTATCCGAGCCGAATGTTTGCCTTCTGGATATCGCGGAATACCGTTTTGACAATGGAAAATGGCAGGAGAAGGAGGAAATCCTCAGAATTGACAATCTTTTTCGGAAAAAACTTGGCTACCCGCTGCGCATGGAAGCATTTGCCCAGCCATGGACAAGAAATGTGGAGGAACCGACAGAACACAGGCTTTCTCTGAAATATACGGTGGAATGCGCCTGCGACCTGGAAGGATGTCATGTGGCAATGGAAAACGGAACGGAGACAATACTTTTTCTGGATGGATATGAAATTATCAATAAGGAGGATGGATGGTATACAGACCGATGCATCCGCACTGTCCCGCTCCCGGTTCTGACAGAGGGGAAACATGTTCTGCAGGTGGAGATTCCATATAACAGCAGAACGAACGTTGAAAATATATTTCTTCTGGGAGAGTTTATTGTGGAAGTCCGGGGAGTCTGTCAGACTCTGAAAGCACCGGGAAGGGTTTTGGCATTTGGAGATATTACCAGACAGGGATATCCTTTTTATGGTGGGAATGTGACATATGAAATTCCCTTCTATTCGGAAGGCGGGGAATACGAAATAGAAGCTGACATGTTCCGTTCTCCCTGCATTTGTGTGGAACTTGACGGAAGAAAAATGGGGAGAATTGCCTTCTCTCCTTATAGATGCAGTCTGGGGATAGTTCCGGAAGGAGAACATATTGTATCCGTTACCGTGTACGGCAGCAGAATTAATACTTTTGGGTGTGTACATAACTGCAATCAGGAAGAAATATGGTATGGTCCGAATGCATGGCGCACGGTGGACGATGAATGGTCATACGAATATCAGTTAAAACCGACAGGGCTGTTAAAGGCTCCGATTTTAAAGTGCAGGAGAGAAAAGTAATGAAAGAATTATCCAGAATTGTAAAAAATCTGCCACAGTCAGGAATTCGAAAACTGCAGGAAGCAGCCAGAGAAATACCGGATGCGATCAGACTGGAAACAGGGGAACCTGATTTCAAAACACCTGATTATATCTGTGAAGCGGCTGCCAGGGCAATGGACGAGGGATTTACCAAGTATACGTCTGTACCGGGAATTCAGTCACTGAGGAATGCATTGGCCGAAGACTTTTCGGAGAGACTGGGCACTGATGTGAATGCCGGGCAGATTGTTGTTACTGCCGGCGCTACGATGGCACTGGATATTGTTCTGGGATGTCTGGGCAATCCCGGAGATGAAGTGCTCATTCCGGATCCTGGCTGGCCTGTCTATACTATGCAGGTGATGTCAAACAGTTTAAAGCCGGTTCCGTATATCATGTCGGCAGATAAAGGATTTGAGCCGGGGCGGGAAAATATAGAACCATTGATTACAGAGAAAACAAAAGCGATTGTGGTAAACACGCCTTCCAATCCGACAGGTGCTGTTTTTCATGAGGAAACGATCCGGATGATTCTGGATCTGGCGAGAAAATATGACCTGTATGTAATTTCTGACGAAGTATATGATTATCTGATTTATGAGGGAAAACATATTTCTCTGAAATCACTGGATCAGGACGGGAGAGTCATATTGATTTCGGGTGTATCTAAAAAGTACGCGATGACAGGATGGAGAATCGGATATGCGATTGCGTCAGAAGAAATCATTTCTTTGATGAAGCAGCTGATGGTTCCAATGATCGGAAATGCTACTGCAGTTGCGCAGAAAGCAGCAGAAGCGGCAATCACCGGTCCTCAGGATTTTGTAGAAATTTCACGCAGAGACTATAAGAAGAGACGGGATGCGGCAGCCGCTGTATTCAGGGAAGAAAATGTGGATTTTTATTTTCCTCACGGTGCTTTTTATATGATGGCAGATATTTCCTGCTGTCGCATGGATTCGGAGAAATTTGCATTGAAACTTCTGGCGGATGAACATGTGGCGGTAGCGCCGGGAGGAACATTTGGGGAATCATCCCGACAGATGGTCCGCATTTCCTGCGGAACAGAGATGACCGCGCTGTGTGAAGGTATTCGCAGGATGTGTCGTTATATAAAAAAATATTCCGGATGAAATCCCGGTTCTGCTGTGTGAACAGCGGGAATTTCAGAATAGAGGAGGAAAGAGAATGAGGTTATTTAATAGAGGGGTTTATCCGGTTATGCTGACCCCCTTTACAGAAGATGATCAGGTGGATTATGAATCGCTTGGGAGACTGGTGGACTGGTATATTGAAAAGGGAGTGGATGGATTATTTGCAGACTGTCAGTCCAGTGAAATGTTTTTTCTGTCTCTGGAGGAGCGTCTGAAAATTGCGGAATTTGTTGTAAAAGCGGCTGCGGGAAGAGTACCCGTTGTTGCATCAGGGCATGTTTCGGAAGCAGTTGAAGACCAGATCACTGAGCTTCAGAAAATGGCGGAGACAGGAATTGATGCGCTGATTTTAATCACAAACCGATTTGCAAAAAAAGAGGAAGATGATGATGTGTGGATGAATAATCTCCGGAAGGTGATGGACGCGCTTCCGGAGGAACTTCCACTGGGATTTTATGAATGCCCGTATCCTTATAAAAGGCTGATTACGCCGGAAGAACTGGCATGGTGTGCTGCAACTTCCAGGTTCTATTTTATAAAGGATACCAGTTGCAGCATCGATGATATACAGAAAAAACTGGATATTATCCGCGGAAGCACAGTCCTTTTATTTAATGCGAACACGTCCACTTTGCTGGAAACGCTGCATCTGGGAGCAGCGGGGTTCAGCGGCGTAATGGCGAATTTCCATCCGGAACTTTATGTATGGCTGGTGGAAAATGCGGAAAAGGAGCCGGAAAAAGCCCGCAGACTTGCAGATTTTCTTACAGTGGCTTCTTTGATTGAGCGTCAGATTTATCCTGTCAACGCGAAGTATTTTCATAAAACGATTCATAACTTCCGTTCGCTGCAGACACGCACAAAAGATCCGGCATTGCTGAATGATACCGGACGTCTGGAGGTGGATCAGCTGATCCGCCTGACAGAAGATATGAAAAAATATCTTGGAATCTGTCAAAATGAGAAATTATGTGATTGAGCAACGCTGCAGTATGATCAGAATCTCTGAAAGAGGAAAGGAATGAAGAAAAATGAAAATCTTAGTCACTGTGACCAATTATTCCAAATACTGTCAGGCCGGAAAAAGAATTCTGCAGGATGCAGGCTGTGAAATTATTGAGAATACGTCCGGCCGTCCGTTTACTGCTGAGGAGCTGGAAGAGCTGGTAGGGGATGTGGACGGTGCAATTGCCGGTGCGGATGTCTGGAGCGAACAGATATTCAGGGCGGCACCTAAAATGAAGGTGCTTGTTCGATTCGGAGTAGGAGTGGATAATTTTGACCTGGAAGCAGCAAAAAGGCATGGAATTGCAGTCTGCAATTGTCCGGGAATTAATACGACTGCAGTCGCAGAACAAGCAGTGGCTCTGATTCTGGGATTAACCAGGCAGATCGTATGGTTAAATAAAGAAACAAAAGAAGGAAAATGGCCGCGTATTATGATGCATGAACTCAAAAACTGTACAGTCGGTATATTGGGATTTGGCTCAATCGGGCGGAATATCTGTGAAAAACTGAAAGCTTTTTCGCCTGTTCTGATCGCATATGACAAATATGTGGATGAAAAAGAAGCGGAACGTCTGGGAGTGGAAATGGTGTCTTTTGAGGAAGTGCTGAAAAGAAGTGATGTGATTTCCGTGAATCTGCCCGCTGTTCCGGAAACGATTGGAATCATCAATTCGCAAAACATCACAAAGATGAAAAACGGTGTATATCTCGTAAACACTGCGAGAGGAAGTCTTGTAAAAGAAAAGGATGTGTCTGAGGCGATCCGGACGGGAAAAATAGCAGGTTTCGCTACGGATGTCTATGAGAGGGAACCGATTACCAGAGAGAATCCGCTGCTGTCAAGTGACAGAGTGATTATGACACCGCATACATCGGCGGAAACCTACGAAAACTGTGAGACAACATCGTGGGTGACTGCGAAAACTGTGTTGGATGTCCTTCGTGGAAGAGAACCGGAAAATCGCCTTGTG
>DWZZ01000102.1 GCA_019117305.1 Candidatus Mediterraneibacter merdigallinarum
GGAATTTGTTGTCTCCACAGAGCCTACCGACGGAGGTATCTATCGCGGACAGCGCGGTCGTATGGAAATCCGTATTGACGTAAAAGGCGTTTCCTGCCACGGTTCCGCACCGGAGCGCGGCGACAACGCGATCTACAAGATGGCCGACATTCTCCAGGATGTACGGGCTCTTAATGAAAATGACGATGCGGACGATACCGAAATCAAAGGCCTTGTAAAAATGCTCAATCCGAAATACAATCCGGACTGGGAAGAGGCACGGTTCCTGGGCAGGGGCACGGTTACCGTATCCCAGATCTTCTATACATCACCCAGCCGCTGCGCGGTTGCCGATTCCTGCGCGGTATCTCTTGACCGCCGCATGACCTTCGGCGAGACATGGGAGAGCTGTCTGGAAGAGATCCGTTCCCTTCCGAACGTAAAGAAATACGGAGATGACGTAGTCGTATCCATGTACAACTACGACCGTCCGTCCTACACAGGCTGTGTATATGAAATCGAGTGCTACTTCCCCACATGGGCAATTCCGAAGGACCACAAGGTAACAAAAGCCCTGGAGAAAGCTTATACTTCCCTCTACGGAGACAAAAGAATCGGCGCCGAGGAAACACTGGAGATGCGCCAGAGCCGTCCGCTGACAGACAAATGGACCTTCTCCACAAACGGCGTATCTATTATGGGAAGGAACGGAATCCCGTGCATCGGATTCGGACCGGGCGCAGAGGCACAGGCACACGCGCCGAACGAAAAAACATGGAAACAGGATCTTGTAACATGCGCGGCTGTGTACGCGGCGCTGCCGAACTGCTACTGTGAATAAACGTTAATAAGATTTCAATATCAAGGAGGATAAATAAAAATGAAAACTTTACAGGATTACATTGATAAGCTGAACAAGCTGAACTTCAAAGACATGTACAACGGAGACTTTTTCCTGACATGGGAGAAGACGGACGATGAGCTGGAGGCTGTCTTTACCGTTGCCGACGCGCTCCGCTACATGAGAGAGAACAACATTTCCACAAAGGTATTCGAGAGCGGTCTGGGCATTTCACTGTTCCGGGACAACTCCACCCGTACCCGCTTCTCTTTCGCGTCTGCCTGCAATCTGTTAGGTCTTGAGGTTCAGGATCTGGATGAAGGGAAATCCCAGGTAGCTCACGGCGAGACAGTCCGTGAGACAGCGAATATGATTTCCTTTATGGCTGATGTAATCGGAATCCGCGACGATATGTATATCGGAAAAGGAAACGCTTACATGCACGAAGTTGTTGACGCTGTGACACAGGGAAATAAAGACGGCATTCTTGAGCAGAAACCGACTCTTGTAAACCTGCAGTGTGATATTGACCACCCCACACAGGCAATGGCAGATATGCTTCACATCATCCACGAATTCGGCGGTGTGGAGAATCTGAAAGGCAAGAAGATCGCCATGTCATGGGCTTACTCTCCGTCCTATGGCAAGCCCCTCTCCGTTCCCCAGGGTATCATCGGGCTGATGACACGTTTCGGCATGGATGTTGTGCTGGCTCATCCGGAAGGATATGAGGTATTCCCGGAAGTTGAGGCGGTCGCAGAAGAAAACGCGAAGAAATCCGGCGGTTCCTTCACAAAGACAAACAGCATGGCAGAGGCATTCAAGGACGCGGACATCGTATATCCGAAGAGCTGGGCACCTTTCGCGGCAATGGAGAAACGTACAGAGCTGTACGGAAACGGCGACTTTGAGGGCATCAAGGAACTGGAAAAAGAGCTTCTGGCACAGAACGCGCAGCACAAAGACTGGGCTTGTACAGAGGAACTGATGAAGACAACCAAAGACGGCAAGGCGCTCTATATGCACTGCCTGCCGGCGGACATCACAGGCGTAAGCTGCGAGGAAGGCGAGGTTGACGCAAGCGTATTTGACCGCTACAGAGATCCGCTGTACAAAGAAGCAAGCTACAAACCGTACATCATCGCGGCTATGATCTTCCTCGCGAAATTCGCTGATCCGGCAGACATCCTGAAAAAACTGGAAGAAAAAGGAACGCCGAGAGTTTTTAAATAATTATAATTTATATCAATCTGCTTTATCGTAAACAATTACAGGAGGTATACAGACATGTTAAAATATGTAGACACAAAAAACGCACCTGCAGCAATCGGCCCCTACTCTCAGGGAATCATTCTCAACGGAATCGCATTCTTTTCCGGACAGATTCCCCTTTCTCCGGAAACCGGAGAAGTGGTGGGCACCACAATTGAGGAGCAGACCGAGCAGGTTATGCAGAATGTGAAAGCCCTTCTGGAAAGCCAGGGCGCTTCCTTTACTGATGTTGTGAAAACAACGTGCTTCCTCGCGGATATGGGTGATTTTGCAGCATTTAATGAAATCTACGCAAAATACTTCACCGGAAAACCGGCCCGCTCCTGCGTTGCCGTAAAAGATCTTCCGAAGGGAGTTCTCTGTGAGGTAGAGACAATCGCCGCTGTAAAAGAGGACTGATACAGGAGGCCCGCTATGGAAAAGAAAAAACGTATTGTCATTGCTCTGGGCGGAAACGCCCTGGGCAATACCCTTCCGGAACAGATGAAGGCCGTAAAAATCACTTCCAGGGCTATTGTGGATCTGATTGAAGAAGGCTGTGAGGTGGTTGTGGCTCACGGCAACGGCCCCCAGGTAGGCATGGTCAATAACGCCATGATCGCCCTGACCCACGAAGATCCTCAGCAGCCCAACACGCCTCTTTCCGTCTGCGTGGCCATGAGCCAGGCATACATCGGCTATGACCTGCAGAATGCGCTCCGGGAAGAACTGCTGAACCGGGGAATCGAAAATATCCCTGTAGCCACCATGATTACCCAGGTCCGCGTGGATCCAGAGGATCCGGCTTTTCAGACTCCTTCCAAACCCATCGGCCGTTTTCTCACAAAGGAACAGGCCGATCTGATGGCAGAAAAGTATGATTATATTATGAAAGAAGATGCCGGACGGGGCTACCGGCGTGTTGTGGCTTCCCCGAAACCTCAGGAAATCATTGAGATCGGGACGATCCGCACAATGGTGAATTCCGGTGACCTGGTCATCGCCTGCGGAGGCGGCGGTATTCCCGTTACCCGCCAGGGCAATCACTTAAAAGGCGCCAGCGCCGTAATAGACAAAGATTTCGCAAGCAGCCTGCTGGCCAAAGAACTGGACGCAGATTTCCTGATTATTCTGACCGCTGTGGAAAAGGCGGCCATAAATTACGGGAAACCGGGCGAGAAATGGCTGGATGATATTACTGTGGAAGAAGCGAAACAGTATATAGAAGAAGGACATTTCGCGCCGGGAAGCATGCTGCCGAAAGTACAGGCAGCGGTAGAGTTTGCCGAATCCAAGCCCGGCAGACAGGCGCTGATTACACTTCTGGAGAAGGCCAGAGACGGTATCCTGGGAAAGACAGGAACGAGGATTCATCTGTAAAACAATAATTGAAATGAATTCTGTAAACATATAACTCAGCAGCGCGCCGTATTTTCCGGCTGCTGCAGACAAAAAAGACAAAAACAAGACTCCTAAATAAGAGACCCCCGCAGTAAAGCGCTGCGGGGGTCTGTTGTGGAATATACCACGATTATAGCAGGGGAATTTTTTGAATTGATATAGAAAAAAATGACAGGTTGCTTGAAATTTCAGCCCGTTTTTACAGTTCCGGCCTGACGCCCTTTACGTACTTTTCCCGTACTTCTCTTTCGTCTCCCAGCCAGATCAGTCTTTCCAGACGGCTTCTTATATCCAGAGGTTCCGGACTCTGCAGTCTGCTGTCATCCAGAACAACAGCGTCAAACTCATATCCCGGCTCAAAGCTTCCCACTTTTCCGAAGAATTCTCCGCCGCCCCGGGTCGCCATATAAAAGACCTCCTCTAAAGTCAGCGGTTTCTGCGTTTTATCCTGTATCCTCCATCTCATCTTTGAAGCCTGAAGAGCCTGTCTCATAGCTGCGAACATATTTAACGAAGAACCGGCAGCCACATCACTTCCCAGTCCCACGTGCATTCCCCGGTCCAGAAACGACCGGACCGGCGCGATTCCTGATGCCAGATTCATATTGGACTCCGGACAGTGGGCCAGAAATACGCCCTTTTCCTGCATCCGTTTTATCTCTTTCTCCGTGCTGTATACACAGTGCGCCATGATGGTTCTGCAGTCTCCGCCGAACAGACCGGACCGGTCATAGGCGTCGCCGTAAAACTCCGCCTCCGGACGCAGCTCTTTTACCCGGCCGATCTCTTCCGGATTTTCGGACAGATGGGACTGCACCGGGAGTCCATACGCGCGCTGCAGCTGTTTTAATCCATCCAGCAGCTCATTTGTACAGGACGGGATAAAACGGGGCGTCAGTATGGGGCGGGTATTTTTATAATTCCTCTCTGCTGCTTCCCTGATCCATTTCTCCGTCTCAGCTACAGACTGCTCTGTGTCCTCCCGCAGATAATCCGGACAGTTCCGGTCCATATTTACCTTTCCGACGAAAGTATCCAGACCGCTCTTTTCCAGCAGATCCATAAGCAGAAGCACCGTTTTCCTGTGTACGGTCGCGAAAATGCAGGCTCTTGTCACCGGGCTTTTTTTCAGATCTTCCGCAAAGATCCGATATGCTTTCTGTGCATATTCCGGATCTGCAAATTTCGCTTCTTCCGGAAACGGAGTCGTCTCCAGCCACTCCAGCAGCTCCCGGTCCATACCCGTGCCGCGGACGGCATACTGTGAGGCGTGGACATGGAGATCCACAAGTCCCGGGATAATCAGACAGTCTCCGTAATCCGCGATGGGATTGCCTCCCAGACGGAAGGGAAGGGTCTGATAAACGCCTTTGACATATCCGTCCTGACAGACAACGTATCCCCGTCTACAGACCGCAAGTTCCCGGGGGCTTTTGCTGTAAACGATATTTCCCTGCAGTATAAATATTGATTTTGACATAAATCCATCTCCCGACTTTCCGGCTATCTGCCGGTTCTCTCCAGCATAACCTCCGCGGTTCCTCCGCAGATCATGCCTGCATCCTCCGCTTCACCGGCTGTCATGTCCACCTTGCAGACCTGAAATTCCGGCTGTCCTGCGCGCATCATGAGCAGAGCTTTCTGTATGATTTCACTTTCCATGCAGCCGCCTCCGATGGTGCCGATACAGGAGCCGTCCTCCCGGATCAGCATTTTCGTTCCCACGCCCCGGGGAGCGGAGCCTTTCTTCGAAACAATCACGGCCAGCACTTTCTCTCTTCCGTCCTCCCGGGTCAGCTCCTGAAGCAGCTCTTCGGGATAACCTTCCGTTCTGGTCCTTGTATTTTTTATCTGAATGATCTCCGCCATAACAGAAACCGCGATCTCCTCCGGCGTCTCCGCGTGAATCTTTAGTCCGATGGGCGTATGCACCTGTTCCAGCGCCGTCCGGTCACAGCCTTTCTGCTCCAGCTGATCCTTCACCAGAGAAGTTCTGCGCCTGCTGCCCATCATCCCCACATAAGCCCTGGGCTTATTCAGAATGGTTTCCAGACATTCCGTGTCGTAGCGGTGTCCCCGGGTGACGATCACGAACCAGGAGTCCCCGTCCCCTTTGATCCGGGAAAGTCCTTCGGAAAAAGGCAGGCAGAGCACTTCATCCGCCCCGGCTATTCTGGCATTGTCCGCAAATTTCGGCCGGTCTTCCAGCACGGTAACAGAAAATCCCAGCATCTTTCCGATCCGGATGATGGGCATGGACACATGGCCGGCGCCGCAGACGATCAGCTTCGGCGTATGGCCCGCCCGCTCCCGGAAAACCCGTTCTTTTTCTTCCCCGGCCTGTCCTGCCGGCACGGCCTGCCCGCCTTCCGCTACATCCCCGGCATCATCTTCTTCGCCGGAAAGTATCCGCTTCTCTCCCGCGTGTTCTCCGGTCAGAACCGTTTCCACCCAGATATCCTTCTCGGATTTTTTCAGTTCTCTGGCAAGTCTGGTATAAAAATCATCCATTTTTATTCCTCTTTCTCATTTTCCGAATCCGCAGTTATCTGGTTTACATTTATCAATGTATCCGTACACTTGCGCGCTTCGGTCAGATATGCTATATTAAAGACGTAAAAAGGAGCAACCGCCACAAAGTGGTTGCCTCGTAAGATAAGTTTTAAAACCGCCCTTACTCGCCAAAGTACAAGGGCGGTTTTGCTATACTTTGAACACTACTTCAAATTCGCAGATACGAATGTCAGCAATGCCAGAATGAACATTCCAAAAGCCATCAGGTCCTTAAAGTCAAATGGTTTTCTGTCCATCAGCACCATCCCCATTCTATGTAAGAATAGAGGCCAGCCCCCCTGCAACACGGTTATCACTGTCCTTATATCATCATATATACCGGATGCGTACAATATTGTTTTTCAGTAATGCCGGAGATATAATGGAATGCCCGGATCTGGTGCAGCAATGTGCGGAACAAATAGAAAAAGAGCTGGACGATCATACGGTGGGATGCGCCGTGACACATGACGGAGCAGATTACCAGAGGCTGGTTGATCGTGGGGTGGAAGAGATCGAAGGATATAATTATACGGAAGACATATAAAGCCGGGGCATCCGCTATAATGTCCCCCGGCTCTTCGTTCCTGTGAAAATCTAATTTTACTTTTTGTATTTGCTGATAAAGATTTCAATTCTTGAATAAACCGCCTTAATGACAGGCAGGTATCAGACAGGAATAGCCCGTCCAACACATAGTCTTACCCTAAACAAAATAATGCTTTCTCATAATCCCGCACGTAGTATTTAATATTCTTTCGCCCTTTTTGAATAATTGTGTGTCCTTCTGCTTCCAATTTCTCTTTTTGAGCCTCTATGCCGCCGGGGTACTTGGCGTTCAGCTCGCCATTTGCTTTTAAAGTTCGCCAGTATGGAGTTTCATCTTCAGAACGCTGGAAGCTTGCCCATGCCGCGATAGATACAAATATTCCGGCTGTAATAGGCTCTGTAAAATCAGCCCCATTCTGTATAGCAAAATACTCACGGATTTTCCCGACAGTAATAACCTTCCCATAGGGAATTTGTTTCATTACTTTGTCATAGTCGATTGGCGGAGCAAAATACATTCTGCTTCCCCCATATTTCTCAATGCTTTTCTGGTCAGTAATAATCTGAAATTTTGGCATGTCTTTACTATCATGCAGCATAGCATTAAAATCTTTTTTATCTTCGTTCGCCATGTTTTAACACCTCCTGCCACAATTATAAAGAAGTCAAACATTTCATGCAATGAGACGGTTTTAAAAATCTTTCAAGCAGACAGTCTACACTTCTGAGAGTATGGCTTTTCGTATATCCATTTTCTGCATCTCCGTAATTCAGAATTATCTCTTGTATTTCATAGGTGTATATCTCATACCATCAGATAGCTGCTCGGCATCCGTATCTACAAAGCCCAGCTTGCGGTAAACTGGAACAGCATATGGAGAAGAATTAACAGTAATAACTTCACTACTGCTATTTGCCAGAAGATACTCCCATAATTTTCTGCCGATACCTTGCCGATGATATCGGGCTTTAACAAAAAAGCAGCAAATATGCCTGCGGTTCTTGTTTGTGGCAATAACACCTTTTAACTCCCGATTGTCATACGCTCCCCAGAACTCCAATGTGCTGATTATCTCTTTATCTTCAATAAAATCCTTAAACGATTGCAC
>DWZZ01000103.1 GCA_019117305.1 Candidatus Mediterraneibacter merdigallinarum
TAAGAACAATCAAATACTTCGGAAAACTGCTTGAGGCTTAATTTGAAGTCTGAGAGAATTCTGAATTGACTCACAAAGGGTCCGGTCTTAATTATTGGACCGGACTCTTTTTTCATTATTTTGAAAGTACAGGAGGCAATGACAATGGCAATGCTTAATAAAAAATCAGTCGATGATATTAATGTAAAAGGAAAAAGAGTCCTTGTAAGATGCGATTTCAATGTTCCGCTGATTGACGGAAAGATCACAGATGAAAACCGTATTGTTGCAGCCCTTCCCACAATTAAGAAACTGATCGCAGACGGCGGAAAAGTAATTCTCTGCTCTCATCTGGGAAAACCGAAGGGAGAGCCCAAGCCGGAACTGTCACTGGCACCGGTTGCCGTAAGACTTTCCGAACTGCTTGGACAGGAAGTAAAATTTGCGGCAGATCCTGAAGTCGTAGGACCGAATGCAAAGGCTGCAGTAGAAGCAATGAATGATGGAGACGTTGTTCTTCTTGAGAATACACGTTACAGAGCAGAAGAAACAAAGAATGGAGAAGCGTTCAGCAAAGAGCTGGCATCTCTGTGCGATGTATTTGTAAATGATGCATTCGGAACTGCTCACAGGGCACACTGCTCCAATGTAGGTGTTACACAGTTTGTTGATACTGCAGTTGTAGGATATCTGATGCAGAAAGAGATTGATTTCCTTGGTAACGCAGTTGAAAATCCGGAGAGACCGTTCGTGGCTATTCTTGGCGGATCCAAAGTTTCCAGCAAAATCTCTGTAATCGAGAACCTGCTTGAGAAAGTTGACACTCTGATCATCGGCGGAGGAATGTGCTTTACATTCAGCAAAGCTCAGGGCGGCAGTGTTGGAAAATCTCTTCTTGAAGAAGATTACTGCCAGTATGCGCTTGATATGATCGAGAAAGCAAAGGCAAAAGGCGTAAACCTTCTTCTTCCTGTCGATACAGTTATCGCAGATGATTTCTCTAATGACGCAAATACAAAAGTAGTCGCTATGGGTGAAATTCCGGAAGGATGGATGGGACTTGATATCGGACCTGAAACAGCAAAACTTTATGCGGATGCTGTAAAAGACGCAAAAACTGTTGTATGGAACGGACCGATGGGATGCTTCGAGATGCCGAAATTCGCAGCCGGAACTGAGGCAGTTGCGAAGGCAATGTCCGAGACAGACGCTGTAACAATCATCGGCGGCGGTGATTCTGCAGCAGCAGTAAATCAGCTGGGCTACGGCGACAAGATGACACACATCTCAACAGGCGGCGGCGCTTCTCTCGAATTCCTTGAAGGAAAAGAACTGCCGGGCGTAGCAGCAGCAAACGATAAGTAAAAAGCTTAGCGAAGGCAAGCCGGAGGCGCAGGCTGAGCTTAGCGTTTACTTAGTTCGCCGCACTTGCTGAGGTATTATCGAAGCTAGTAAGGCGAACATACCAGAAAGCTTAGCGAAGGCAAGCCGGAGGCGCAGGCTGCCGATAATATGTTTAGGAGAAGAAAAAATGGCAAGAAAAAAAATTATTGCGGGCAACTGGAAAATGAATAAAACTCCCAGCGAGGCCGTTGCTCTTGTAGAAGAACTGAAACCACTTGTTGCGAATGATGAAGTAGATGTAGTATTCTGTGTACCGGCTATCGATATCGTTCCGGTTGTTGAGGCGGTAAAGGGAACAAACATCCAGGTTGGAGCTGAGAATATGTATTTTGAGGAGAGCGGCGCTTACACAGGCGAGATCTCCCCGGCAATGCTTGTAGACGCAGGCGTGAAATATGTAGTTCTCGGACACTCAGAGAGAAGAGATTACTTTGGTGAGACAAACGAGGATGTAAATAAGAAAGTCCTCAAAGCTTTCGAGCACGGCATTACACCGATTATGTGCTGCGGCGAGACTCTGGAGCAGAGAGAGCAGGGCGTTACAATGGACTTCATCCGGCAGCAGGTTAAAGTGGGTCTTCAGAATGTAACAGCTGATCAGGCTAAGACAATGGTTATCGCTTACGAACCCATCTGGGCCATCGGAACCGGCAAGACTGCTACAACAGAGCAGGCTGAGGAAGTGTGCAAAGGCATTCGTGAGTGTGTTGCAGAGGTTTATGATGAAGCTACAGCAGAAGCAATCCGTATTCAGTACGGCGGATCTGTAAATGCTGGAAACGCTGCAGAGCTGTTTGCGCAGGCTGATATCGATGGCGGCCTGGTAGGCGGAGCTTCTCTGAAGGCAGACTTCGGAAAGATCGTAAACTACAAATAACGATAAACAGACTGTTTAAAAGTCAGAAAACAGGACTTCCGGTTTCAGATAAAAGGGATATGTTTCCCCAATATCTGGATCCGGAAGTTTCGCTTTACGGGAATGTCTGTTGTCTAAATTTACTAAAACAGTTTTTTTTAATTTGTCTGATCTGACAGTGGACAAAAAGCAGGCTGTGAGATACAGACGCCGGTTCTTATTACGAATGCAGAGGAACTTGGCGGAGTGACAGTTGAAGAGGACAAACTTATCATAGGAGGAGAATAGAATGGGATTTTCAAAGAATTTTCTCTGGGGCGGCGCTACTGCCGCAAATCAGTGCGAAGGCGCATGGAATGTTGACGGAAAGGGTGTTTCTGTATCAGACATCTGTACGGGAGGAAAGTTCGGACAGAGCAAACGGATTACTCCGATACCGGAGGAAGGAATTTTTTACCCCAGCCATGAAGGAATCCGGCACTATGAAAAATTTAGAGAAGACATTGCCTTATTTGCGGAGATGGGATTCAAGTGCTATCGCTTTTCGATTGCATGGACCCGGATTTTCCCGAACGGCGACGAGACAGAGCCCAATGAAGCAGGACTGAAGCACTATGAGGAAGTAATTGACGAGTGCCTGAAATACGGAATCGAACCTCTGATCACCATATCGCACTACGAAGTGCCGTTCGGACTGACAAAGAAGTGCAACGCCTGGGTCAGCCGGGACATGATCGGATATTTCCTGAATTACTGCCGGGCGATTTTCGAGAGATACAAAGGGAAAGTAAAATACTGGCTTACCTTTAATGAGATCAACAGCTCTGTGGCGCCTATGGGAGCCCTTTTAAATCAGGGAATTCTCAATGATCTGGAGCATCCGACAGAATTTATGAAACAGCCGGATATTCCTCAGCAGAGATTCCAGGGACTGCATCATATGTTTGTTGCTTCTGCCCTTGCGGTAAAAATGGCCCATGAAATTGATCCGGAATATAAGGTGGGCAATATGATGATCTATTCGGCCAGCTATCCGCTGACCTGCAGCCCGGATGATGTTCTGGCATGCCAGAAATATAACCGCCTGTACAACTATTACTGCACAGATGTGCAGGCAAAAGGGGAATATCCGGCATATGCGGATTCTCTTCTGAAGGAGTTAAATGTTACGGTAAAGAAAGAGCCGGGAGACGACGAGATCCTGAAAAACGGTACTGTGGATTTCATATCCTTCTCCTATTATATGTCATCCTGTCAGACGGCAGATACGACAAAAGAAAGCGGCGAAGGCAATATCCTGGGAGGGGTTCCGAATCCTTATCTGGAAGCATCCGACTGGGGATGGCAGATCGACCCGAAGGGGCTCAGGTATGCGCTGAATGATCTGAGCGACAGATATGGTCTGCCTCTGATGGTAGTGGAAAACGGACTGGGCGCAAAAGATACCATAGAGGAGGATGGCTCCATTCAGGATGATTACCGGATTGATTACCTCAGAAAACATATTGAGCAGATGAAGCTGGCTGTGGACGAGGGCGTTGATCTGATGGGCTACACTCCCTGGGGATGTATTGATCTTGTATCTGCTTCTACAGGAGAATATGCAAAACGCTACGGCATGATCTATGTGCGCAGGTATGACGACGGCACCGGTGACTTTGCACGGCTTAAGAAAAAATCATTTTACTGGTATCAGCGTGTCATTCAGTCGAACGGAGAGGAACTGTAATGGAACAGAGGAAGATTATTTTCCTTGATGTGGACGGCACACTTGTGGATTACAGCGGACATATCCCGCAGAGCGCGGCAGAAGCGTTTCCTGAACTGAAAGCGGGAACCTGGGGCGGCGCGGGAGAAACGGCGCTGTTCGGAGATCTGGCTCTGAAAGAGATTGACAAGGCATATGCCATGGATGTTCTGCTGGAACATCTGCATGCTTCTCCGGATGCTACGGTGGCTTTCGGAGACGCAAAGGTAGATATTCCCATGCTGGAACACAGCCGGATGGGTGTAGCTATGGGAAACGGAGGCCCGGAGATCCGGGCTGCGGCAGATTATGTGACCGATGATGTGGAATGTGACGGGCTTTGGAAAGCATTTTCCCATCTGGGGCTCCTGGAATAAGAAGAATTTCAGCAGTTATTTCGGCGGGCGGATAAGCTTTTGTCACAACCCCTGTTCTCCGTCTTGCAAAATTGTTTAAAAACGGGTACAATATTTAACGGGATAAATCCCCAAATGTACAGAATAAAGGAGATATGGATATGAGCAAGAAACCAACCGTATTGATGATATTAGATGGCTACGGCTTAAGAGATGACAAACACGGCAACGCAGTGGCAGAAGCAGCCACACCGGTCATGGACAGGCTGATGGCTGAGTGTCCCTTTGTGAGAGGAAATGCAAGCGGCATGGCCGTAGGACTTCCGGATGGCCAGATGGGAAACTCAGAGGTGGGACATCTGAACATGGGCGCAGGCCGTATTGTTTATCAGGATCTGACCAAGATTACAAAAGCGATTCAGGATGGGGATTTCTTTGAGAATAAAGCGCTTGTGGCAGCTTGTGAGAATGTGAAGAAAAACGATTCCTCGCTTCATTTGATGGGACTTGTGTCTGACGGCGGTGTGCACAGCCACAATACACATATTTACGGACTTCTTGAGCTGGCAAAGAGACAGGGAATCGAGAAGGTATACGTACACTGCTTCCTTGACGGACGTGATACGCCTCCGGCATCCGGAAAAGAGTATGTGGAAGAGCTGGAAGCCAAAATGAAAGAGATCGGAGTAGGGCAGGTTGCTACGGTTGCAGGCCGCTACTATGCCATGGACCGTGATAACCGCTGGGATCGCGTGGAGAAAGCCTACAGAGCACTTGTAAAGGGCGAGGGAGACGAAGCGGTTTCCGCGACAGAGGGAATTCAGGCTTCCTATGATAAAGATGTGACAGATGAGTTTGTTGTGCCCATGGTAATTATGAAAGACGGCGCTCCGACAGCAACGGTAAAGGATGGAGATTCCATTATCTTCTTTAATTTCCGTCCGGACCGGGCAAGAGAGATCACCAGAACATTCTGCGATGATGACTTCACAGGATTCGACAGAGGCGAGAGAGTGAAAACAACATATGTGTGCTTTACAGAGTATGATGTGACAATCCCGAACAAGCAGGTAGCCTTTGTAAAAGAAGAGATCACAAATACATTCGGAGAATTCCTTGCGGCTCATAACATGAAACAGGCCCGTATTGCCGAGACAGAGAAGTATGCTCATGTAACCTTCTTCTTTAACGGCGGCGTTGAGGAGCCGAATCCGGGTGAGGACCGCATCCTTGTAAAATCTCCCAAGGTTGCGACATACGACCTGAAACCGGAGATGAGCGCTTATGAAGTATGCGATAAACTGGTTGAGGCGATCAAGTCCGGCAAATATGACGTGGTTATCATCAACTTTGCAAACCCGGATATGGTAGGCCATACCGGAGTTGAGAATGCGGCGATCAAGGCAATCGAGGCTGTTGACGAGTGTGTCGGTAAAGCGGTAGATGCGATCAGAGAAGTTGACGGACAGATGTTTATCTGTGCTGACCACGGCAATGCGGAACAGCTGATTGATGAGGAGACAGGCGAGCCGTTTACCGCTCATACAACAAACCAGGTTCCCTTTATCCTTGTAAATGCAGATCCGTCCTACAAACTGAGAGAAGGCGGATGCCTGGCTGATATCGCTCCGACTCTGATTGAGATGATGGGAATGGAGCAGCCCAAAGAGATGACAGGAAAATCACTGATTGTAAAATAAAGAAGATCAGATATAGAAAAAGCTGCACAGAGGCACGGCATGAATACAGCCGGGCCTCTGTCTGTATGTAAAGCCGGCAAAAGCCGGCTTTCAGAAGGAGAATATGAAATATGCGGGAAAAACTGACAAAAAGTGATGTGGAAAAAATACAGGCAGAGATCGATCACCGTAAGCTTGTAGAGAGGAAAGAACTGATTGAAGCGGTAAAGGAGGCCCGTTCCCACGGAGATCTGAGTGAAAATTTTGAGTATCACGCGGCCAAAAAGGAGAAAAACCGGAATGAAAGCCGGATCCGCTATCTGGAGAGAATGCTGAAGACAGCCATAATCGTGGAAGATCATTCGAAAGCAGATGAGGTCGGGTTAAATAATACAGTTGAGATCTACTGCGAAGATGATGATGAGACAGAGACATACCGGATCGTTACGTCTGTCCGGGGCAGTTCTCTGAACGGCCTGGTCAGTATTGAGTCGCCCATAGGAAAAGCACTTCTGGGACATAAAGAAGGCGACCGGGTCTACGTGAAAGTCAATGATGACTACGGATATTATGTTGTAATACGGAAGGTAATCAAAACAGAAAGCGAAGAGGAAGATCATATCAGAAGTTTTTAGAGATTATCAGACGGAAAAGATATATTATGCTGCAGTATCTCTGTTAATATTTTCATGAGAGGAGAAAAGAAAATATGAAATACACAACAGCTGTGTTTGATCTGGACGGAACAATTACGGATTCCTGTCCCGGAATTTTAAATTCGATCCGTTATGCTCTGAAAAAACGGGGAATCAGTGAGCCGGAGGAAGGTGTGCTTCGTTCTTTTATCGGACCGCCTCTTCAGCAGCAGTTTCAGAGGGTTTTTCATCTGTCCGAAGAAGAGGGAGCAGCAATGGTTTCTATATACCGGGAGTATTACGGGGAGAAAGGTATTTTTGAGAACCGCGTATATGACGGTGTGCCGGAGATGCTCAGACAGCTTAAAGCAGCAGGAATTAAAGTACTGATGGCCACTTCAAAGCCGGAAAAATATGCAGGACAGATTGCGGAGCATTTCGGATTTGATCAGTATTTTGATTTTATAGGCGGCGCATGTATGGACGGAACACGAACAGTCAAACATGAGGTGATTGAATATGTACTTGAGACATGCGGTATTTCTGAAGCTGACAGAAAAAATACCGTCATGATCGGCGACCGCCGTCACGATATAGAAGGAGCAAAACAGTCCGGACTTCACAGTCTGGGAGTATTATACGGATATGGCAGCCGTGAAGAACTGGAACATGCAGGAGCAGAAGCGATTGCAGAGACTCCGGCTGATGTGGCCGGACAGATTCTGGGATAATTGAGTGCAGAACAGAAAATGGATCTCGCATGTCCGCTTTACAGAAACTTTGCATAATCAGGAGAATAGTTTTTACATCCTCTGTTTAAAATAAATATGCAGCAGTAAAGAGAATGGTACTCTTTAGCAGATTTATGCATAGGATGACATATGAGATAAAACGGGGGCCTGAAAATGTACAGAGGATTGTGGAATTTTATTACAAAATATACGGACGAGAGTCATGCGGTATCTATTTTTCTTCCGGTTATGATCATGGGATGGACACTGGCAGGACTGGCGATTGGCCTGGTCGTATGCGCATGTACCGGAACAGGTATTATGGCGGCGCTTGCAGATCTGATCTGTGCCGGCGGATATGCAGGTCTGATTCTCGGATTGTTCGGCGGATGCTTCTTCCTTTACCGGATCGGTGTCTGATGCCGCGGAAATCCGGCTCAATAGAAATGTGTAAATGAAAAATAAGAGTCGAACGTCCCCTGCCGGGATTGACTTGCATCAGTCAATCCCGGCAGGGGACGTTCTGTATCTTTTCTAAAGAAGACCGGTCCAGCTGTATAAAGGCCATATGGAAAACCATTTTATGACAGAAAGTCCCATTTCGCTCAGAATAAGTGGGACGGCAAACAGCAGCAGCGCCAGAAACAG
>DWZZ01000104.1 GCA_019117305.1 Candidatus Mediterraneibacter merdigallinarum
ATCAATGCGATAACCGCTATTTTGTGCAGACCGAGATAATAAACCCAGACAATTAAAACAGCCAGCGCTATATTCACAAATCCATTCCAGATCCGGTATCCGATCCGCAGGCCGTATCTCACCGGTTTTCCTGAAGAAATCCTCTTTTTCCCGGTCATATACCACTTCAGCGTGAAAATATACTGCAGAACATATTCCAGAAAATAAGCAGGAAACAGAAACAGAATAAACAGATGCAGATCAGAAAAAAGCCAGTTTTCAATCCCTGTTTTTACTGCAGTAACCGGATAATCCACAGCAAATATTCCAAATATAATTGCCGGAATCAGCATTCTCTTCCCTTCTGCCTTCCATATCTCTTCCACCCGCTCCGTCTCCGTTACAATGGGAACTGCATACTCTGATACTTTCCGGAAAACACAGAATTTTCTGTTGGCGTCAACAAATTCCCATCCGGCTGCCCGGCAGTATTCTGCATATTCTTCGGTTTCTTCCTCCGGACAGAGATCTTTCTCTCTTGCCTCTGAAAATATTTCAACGTCGTATACGACATCTTCCGGCTCTCCCTGCTCGAAAACCATTCCCCATTTCCAGCCGCGGAAATGCCATCCTTTCAGTGCCATTCTGTGAAGATATTCTGCAAATGCGCCACGTTCCATATAACGGAAGTTCACAAATCTGTAAGTTACCTTCCTGCCTTCCTTATTACGCATATTAATCCTCCTCCCGGAACTTTATTCCCGCGAGCAACGAGCCAGGCGGACATGCCCGTATGTCCATCCGGCGACTGCCGCGAGGGTCAAATACTCCGATGCCTGCATCTGGGTATTTGACTATCGAGTATCGATATTTCTGATTTCAGTATATTATCGACACTCGATATATTCAAGTTAAATGAAAGTTAAATTTATCCTGTAAAAACGCCGCCCCCTATTGACAAGTATACTTGGCATATTGTATATTTAATGCAAAGAAAACTTGGCATTGTATAATATATATTTTTCCGGCTGAAAGGGGGATTTTTCATGGAAAAAGAAGATATTCTGCTGAAAAGCAAAAATGACAACCGAAAGGGCGATGAACTGCAGGTTCAGAACAAACAGAATGCCGAAATGTTCGGGTATGGAAGCGTTATGTTTGTTCTGGTTATTTTAATGATAATGGGCAGCGAACTGGTCAGCGGAGAAGTGCAGATCGGATCAATGACTATGCTGTTTGAGGATTTTATTACTCTTTTAGTTGGTCTGAGCCTGGTCTGTGAATTCGGGGCAAAATTCTACTTCACCCGCAAGTGGTGGCAGCTTCTGCTGGCGCTGTTTTTCCTTGCCGGAATTATTGCCTATTTTATCCGCTATCAATTGTAAAGGGGTCTTTCCGAATTATGAAAGAAGAACTTATACTGAAAAATCATCTGAAGGAGGCGAGGTCTGAGAAGGGTCTGTCTCAGGCTCAGCTGGCCGAGATGGTAGGTGTATCAAGAAACACAATCAGTTCTATAGAAACGGGCCAGTTTAACCCGACAGCTAAACTGGCCCTGGTACTGTGTATTGCACTGGACAAAAAATTTGAAGATCTTTTCTATTTTGACTGAATCCACTTCCTGCCGGGACAGTCTCTGCTGTCCTGCAGGACAATTTTTACAGTTCTATCTTCTGATGCAGAGACATATACGACAATGTGGCCGCTGCAAGAAGTGTCTCATTTTCATCGCGGACTTCTACCTGATATACAAGAAGATTTTTCCCTTTCTTGATCTCCCTGGATTCTGCCGTCAGTTTTTTTACATTGATTCCCGGCCGCAGATAGCGGATATCCGCATCCGCAGTCGTAACCTGCTCGCCATGAGATACTGCGGCAGAGCCGCCTGTAATGTCCGCCATAGTAAAAAGACATCCGCCGTGAACCGAACCGATGGGATTAAGAAACTCCGGCTTCACTTCAAGTTCTGTGCGGGCATAGCCCTCCCGGATCTCCACAATCCTGACTCCGGCCAGATCTCCGAACCTGTTCTGTTTATTTCTCAATTCCCGCAGTTTTTCATAATCCATAATTTTGTTTCCTGTCTTATCTCTTTCGCTTACTGGTTTTCTTTTTCCATTCCCAGCGTTTTCATTGTTTCTGTAAACTCCGGCATTTCTCTGTCAATCAAAACAGGTCTTCCGTCTTTATTCAGAAAGCAGTGTGTTGTTGTTCCATACGCGCTCAGCTCTCCGCCTTCACTCATATTGTATATGTCATAGCGAAGAGTGAATTTTACCCTGCCAAACTCCTGAAGGCTGACAACAATTTTTACCTCGTCATCGAACTTCACACTCTTCTTGTACTCACATTCCGCACGGAGTACCGGACTCATATATCCCATTTCTTCAAATCTGCGGTACGGATACCCCAGCTGGTCCAGCATATCAATGCGGGCCTCCTCCATCCAGCGGATATAATTTGAATGATGGATTATTCCCATCTGATCTGTCTCATAATATTTGGCTTTTCTTATAAATTGTCTCATTTTTCCTCCCAAAGGGGACAGACTCTTTTGGAAAAGGGTCTGTCCCCTTTTACTGATATTTTCAGAATATTCCGACTGCATCCCCGATGTTTTTTACTCCGATGAGTTTGATCCCCTGAATACCTTTTACCATTTTCAGGGATACTTCCGGCAGGATACACGTCTCAAATCCAAGTTTTTTTGCTTCTGCCACCCGTTGTTCGGGCATGCTGACCGCCCGGACTTCACCGCTCAGACCGACCTCGCCGAAAACGATTGTCTTTTCGTCTATGGGACGGTTGCGGAAACTGGAGGCAATCGCCAGAACAATACCCAGATCAATAGCCGGTTCGTTCATCCGGATTCCTCCGGCGATATTAATGTAAGCATCGCAGTTTGACAGGGCCATTCCCAGACGTTTCTCCAGAACAGCCATCAGCAGGTTTACTCTGTTATAATCCGTTCCCGCTGCTGTTCTTCTCGGCATTCCAAAATTGCTGCGGCACACAAGCGCCTGAATTTCAATCAGAATGGGTCTGGTTCCTTCCATGGAACAGGCCACAACTGATCCGGACGCATTTTCCGGCTTGCCGCTGAGCATATATTCGGACGGATTTTCAACCTCCGTAAGGCCGTCCTGCCGCATTTCAAATACTCCGATCTCATTTGTAGATCCGAAACGGTTTTTCACCGCCCGGAGGATCCGGTACGATGCATGTCGGTCCCCTTCAAAATAGAGAACTGTATCCACCATATGTTCGAGGACACGGGGACCTGCCACCGTTCCTTCTTTCGTCACATGGCCTACAATGAAAATTGAAATACACAGGCCTTTCGCGAGCTGCATAAAGACATTTGTAGACTCCCGCACCTGAGAAACACTTCCCGGCGCCGAAGAGACCTCTTCGCTGTACATTGTCTGAATGGAGTCGATGATCACAAGCTCCGGCTTTTCCTTCTCAATCACACCCTGTATGGTTTCCAGATTTGTCTCACACAGAAGCAGAAGATTGGGAGAAAATTTTCCCATCCGGTTTGCTCTGAGTTTGATCTGCGACTGCGACTCTTCGCCCGATATATATAAAATTTTCTTCATCTCTGCCATCTGCTGGCATACCTGAAGCAGCAGCGTGGATTTTCCAATCCCCGGATCTCCTCCGACAAGCACAAGCGAACCGGGAACAATTCCGCCGCCCAGCACCCGGTCCAGCTCTCCGATCCCTGTCCTGCATCTGGCTTCATCGTCCGCGCTTACATCTGTCAGAGGCACGACAGCCGCTTCTCTCACAGATTCTCTCACCGCTCTGGCGGAAACGGTGGTTCCTTTTGTGATTCCAGTGTCAATCCTTTCCTCCACAAAACTATTCCACTCTCCGCAGGCCGGACACTGTCCCAGCCATTTGGACTCTTCATGGCCGCAGTTCTGACAGAAAAACACACTTTTCCTGCTTTTTGCCATAGCATCTTATCCTTTCTTTCATTTTGTATTACATTCCGGCTTTTCCGACATTAAAACAGGGTGGACACCATCCACCCTGCAGCTTTTTTCTTCATTAATACCAGGCATAACATCTCTGCGTCTGCCCGGACTGTTATCAGCACTTGGAAACTCTGACGTCCACGCTCTGATCTGCGCTCAGCTCTACACTGACGCTGAGCTTGCCGCTGAGATTTGTAGTCATTCTGCCTGCCGAAGTGCCTCCGATAAATACTTCATACTCGCTCTCCGGCTCCAGTTCCAGCGTAAACTGCACGTCTCCGCCTGCAGATACGGAAAAAGTCACTTCTGTATCGGTCTCTTTAAAATTTTCCACCGCACTTCCCGGAACAGACTCATATACAAACATACCATTTTTTTCTAGCTTTGTTATCTCTGAAAAAGTCTTTACTTTATAAATGTCTCCTGCAAATTCGCAATTATCCTTTTTTGTCTTGGATGCAAGCGTGTAGTCTCCAAAACTAAGTGTTCCGTCACCCTCTGCACGCAATAATTCTTTCACAGCTGCCATTTTTCATTTTCCTCCTAAGTATTTCATTCAAGACGGCTCCGGAGGCCTCCGCTGAAAGCGGATAATCAGAATCCAGTTCATTTCACTGCGCCGCAGTTTTCTGAAAAAAGATTTTTGCCGCCGGAATATCTGCTATCGCTATTATATAATAAAAACTTCTGGTTTGCCACTGGTTTTTGACTGACAAATTATAGTTTGATAACCGCCGCGCCGGCCCTGTTCCGCGTCTGTTTATTTCACGACAAAACGGATCTTTTTCTGCGATACTCCGGCCTCCACGGTATCTCCGGACTTTATTTCTCCGTTTAATATTGCGTCGGCAAGCTTATCTTCCAGTTCCGTCTGCATAGCTCTGCGCAGCGGCCTCGCGCCGTATTTTGCGTCGGTTCCTTTTTCCACAAGCAGATTTTTTGCCGACTCACGCAGCGTAAGGTGAATATTCATCTGTTCCTCCAGACGTTTTGAAAATTCTCTGCTCATCAGGACGGCAATCTTCTTCATATGCTCTTTCTCAAGGGCGTGGAATACGATAATCTCATCAATCCTGTTCAGAAATTCCGGGCGGAATATTAATTTCACCTCGTCCATTACGTTCTGTTTCATCCGCTTATAATCATCAGAAGGATTATCTTTTACCCCAAATCCAAGTTTTTTCGGATCTACAATTGCCTTTGCTCCTGCGTTGGACGTCATAATAATCACAGTATTGGAAAAATCAACCTTACGGCCCTGTGAATCGGTAATATGGCCGTCGTCCAGTACCTGCAACAGTATGTTAAATACATCCGGATGGGCTTTTTCAATCTCATCGAACAGTACTACAGAATAAGGATGGGTCCTTACCTGATCGCTCAGCTGCCCGCCTTCTTCATGTCCTACATAACCCGGAGGTGAACCGATCATTTTGGAGACAGAATGCTTCTCCATATACTCGGACATATCTACACGGATCATGGACTCTTCACTGCCGAAAAGTGCTTCTGCAAGCGCTTTTGACAGTTCCGTCTTTCCCACTCCGGTAGGACCAAGGAAAAGGAATGAGCCAATCGGCCGCTTCGGATCTTTCAGTCCCACGCGCCCTCTTTTTACAGCTCTCGCCACAGCGCTTACCGCTTCCTCCTGCCCGATCACCCGCTTATGAAGTACTGTTTCCAGTTTTTTCAGTCTGTCCGTGTCGCTCTCTGCCAGCTTCTGTACCGGAATTTTTGTCCAGACAGAAACAACATCCGCAATATCTGCTTCTGTCACGACAGGATGAGACGACTGGGTTTTTCTGCGGAATCTTTTTTTCATAGATTCCAGCTTTGTCTCTGCCTGTTCCTGTTCCTTCTGAATCAGAGAGGCCTGGTCAAAGTCTCCTCTGCGTATGTTTTCTTCCTTTTGCTGTACAAGTTCCTTAAGAGACTCTTCCAGTGCGGTAAAGTTCTCCGGAACCTTATATCCCTTCAGGCTGACTGCAGAGCATGCTTCATCCAGCACATCAATGGCTTTGTCCGGCAGATTGCGGTCTGTAATATATCTTTTGGACATCTGCACCGCCGCCTGAAGTGCGTCTTCCCCGATTTCTACACGGTGATGTGTTTCATATCTTGTCTTCAGCCCCCGCAGAATATCAAGACATTCGTCTTTTGTCGGCTCTTCCACGGACACCGGCTGGAAACGACGCTCCAGCGCTGCATCTTTTTCAATATATTTCCTGTATTCTGAAATTGTAGTTGCTCCGATCAGCTGCATTTCACCCCGGGCAAGAGACGGTTTTAATATACTGGAAGCGTCAATGGCCCCTTCCGCTCCTCCCGCACCGATCATGGTGTGAATTTCATCCAGGAAAAGAATCACATTTCCCGCGGAAATCACCTCAGAAATCAAACCTTTCATGCGTTCCTCGAATTCCCCTCTGTACTTGGAACCCGCAATAAGTCCGGGCAGATCCAGGGTCAGAATTCTTTTATCTTTCATAGACTCCGGTACCATTCCGGAGGCAATCCTCTGGGCGAGTCCTTCCACCACAGCCGTCTTTCCCACACCGGGCTCCCCGGTCAGGCAGGGATTATTCTTTGTTCTCCGGCTCAGGATCTGCATCAGACGGTACATTTCCTTTTCACGTCCGATCACCGGATCCAGCCTGCCTTCTTCAGCCTTGCGTGTCATATCTGTACAGAACTGTTCCATCATAGTGCCGCCTTTGGCTGTCTCCTGCAGCTCATCCTGATATTCTTTCGGATCAACACCGGCGGCAGTCATAATATCTTCAAAAATCTTCTGCAGATTAATATTAAGGG
Organism: Candidatus Mediterraneibacter merdigallinarum; assembly: GCA_019117305.1. Taxonomy (GTDB): domain Bacteria; phylum Bacillota; class Clostridia; order Lachnospirales; family Lachnospiraceae; genus Mediterraneibacter; species Mediterraneibacter merdigallinarum. The sequence continues at coordinate 6,777 of DWZZ01000104.1, forward strand.
TAATCAAAATCTTGGCAGCCACACAGTCCACATCCCGGATTATGGCAAGAAGAAGATGCTCTGTCCCTATCTCGGAGCAGTGAAGCCGGACCGCCTCTTTCTCGCTTCCCTCCAGAATAGACTCAAGACGGGGACTCTCCTTCGGCTTTACACTGTCCAGAACATCCCCTGAGGGAGCGATCAGTTCATCCATCAGATGAAGAATCTTTTCTTCTTCAACACCATTTTTAGCAAGGATCTGTCCTGCCACACCACTGTATTCCCTGCGCAGTCCCAACAGAAGATGCTCACTCCCTATATAGGGATGTTTCATCTCTCTTGCAGTCCTGCCCGCGGCACGGATTGCCTCATCCGCCTGTTTGGTATATGATAAACGCATAAATTCCTCCTGTTGTCTGTTTTATATTCTCATGCCAGACACTTTTTAATATAAAATCTTATTCAACCCCGCAGTCTTCATCGTTTTTTATTCGTAATCATCAAATATTTCATCAACAAGTTCATGTACTTCCTGCCGTGAAATATTCTTGCAGCATCCCCGGGCAAGAACAATTTTAAGCTGGCGTCTCATTTCTTCCAGCTCTTCCATTTTATCAATATCCAGAGCAATTACCGCGCCCCGTCTCTTGTCCAGGCTGATATATCCTTCTCTTTTCAGCACACTGTAAGCCTTATTTACAGTGTGCATATTTACACCGATCCGGTCGGCCAGCTGACGGACGGACGGAAGAGAATCTCCTTCCTGTATCACAGAAGTCGCAATTCCCATAATAATCTGATTGCAGAGCTGAATGTATATTGCCTCTTCACTGTTAAAATCAACTTCAATCAACATAACAGCAAGCTCCTTTCTCTGGCGTGTTATAGA
>DWZZ01000105.1 GCA_019117305.1 Candidatus Mediterraneibacter merdigallinarum
CGGATGCCAAGGCTCGGGGATACAAGAAGGGCCGGTTCAGTTTTAATGTAAAAGGAGGCCGCTGTGAGGCCTGCGCCGGCGATGGTATTTTAAAAATTGAGATGCATTTCCTGCCGGATGTATACGTACCCTGCGAAGTATGCGGCGGCAAAAGGTATAACCGGGAGACGCTGGAAGTAAAATATAAAGGAAAAACAATTTATGATGTGCTCAATATGACAGTAGAAGAAGCACTGGAGTTTTTTGCTCATGTACCAAGTATCCGCAGAAAAATGGAGACGCTCAACGATGTAGGACTTTCCTATATCCGGCTTGGACAGCCGTCTACAGAGCTTTCCGGCGGCGAGGCCCAGAGAATTAAACTGGCTGCTGAGCTCAGTAAAAGGAGTACCGGCAGGACCGTTTATATTCTGGATGAGCCTACAACGGGACTGCATTTTGCGGACGTGCATAAGCTGACAGAGATTTTAAGAAGACTGGCGGGAGACGGAAATACGGTAATTGTCATTGAGCATAATCTGGATGTAATCAAGACGGCAGATTATATTATAGATATAGGCCCGGAAGGCGGAGACAGGGGAGGAACGGTGGTGGCCTGCGGTACACCGGAGGAGATCGCCCGGAGTGAAAAATCCTATACAGGAAAATATATTGATGCAATCCTTAAGAAAAAATAAAAATGGAAAAAAGTATTTTCATTTTTTGAAAAGTTTATTATACTAGTGATGCAGACAGGCTGGGTATGTATATTTATCAGTTTGTCCTACAGAGAAAGAGAAAACCTTTCGGGGAGAAAATACAGTGTTCCGGCACAGGCAGCAATGCCGTGCCGGAAAAGGTTTACGGGAAAAAGAGTATAGACAGTTTAGAAGGGAGAGTCAGTATGTCAGTAGATCTCGGAATAGATTTGGGAACTGCCAGCGTACTTGTGTACGTTAAGGGAAAAGGCGTTGTGTTAAAAGAACCTTCAGTTGTGGCGTTTGACCGGGATACAAATGTAATCAAGGCTATTGGAGAGGAGGCCCGGCTGATGCTGGGGAGAACTCCCGGAAATATTGTGGCGGTGCGTCCGCTGAGACAGGGTGTAATTTCTGATTACACCGTAACAGAGAAAATGATCAAATACTTTGTTCAGAAAGCCCTGGGAAAACGTACTTTTAAGAAACCACGTATCAGCATCTGTGTTCCCAGCGGAGTTACAGAGGTTGAAAAAAAAGCGGTGGAGGAAGCCACATTTGCGGCAGGAGCAAGAGAAGTTCATCTGATAGAGGAGCCGGTAGCGGCAGCAATTGGAGCCGGAATTGACATTGCAAAGCCCTGCGGCAATATGATTGTAGATATTGGAGGAGGAACGGCGGATATAGCTGTGATCTCTTTGGGCGGGACAGTTGTAAATACATCCATCAAAGTGGCTGGAGACGATTTTGATGAGGCAATTGTACGCTATATGAGGAAAAAGCATAATCTTCTGATTGGCGAGAGGACTGCCGAAGATATTAAAATCAAAATCGGTACAACATATCCTCTTGTAGAAGAAGAAACCATGGAAGTGAGAGGACGCAATCTTGTTACGGGACTGCCGAAAACAGTAACAGTTACTTCTTCGGAGACAGAGGAGGCTTTGAGGGAAGCTGCCAGTCAGATTGTTGAAGCAGTTATTGCAGTGCTTGAACAGACGCCGCCCGAGCTCTCGGCGGACATTCTTGACAGAGGAATTGTCCTGACAGGCGGAGGCGCGCTTCTTCGGGGGCTGGAAGAACTGATTGAAGAGAAAACAGGCATAAATACTATGACGGCGGAGGATCCGATGAAAGTTGTGGCGATCGGAACCGGTCAGTTCGTAGAGTTTATGAGCGGAAGGAAGGATTACTAGGACAGGGGTGTGAACAGGAGGGCGCACCCCTGTCCTGCTGTGAGGAAGGAACGGCAGTGGAAGTTGTTACAGGATATGTGGAGCACATTGTGTTCCGCAATGATGAAAACGGGTATACTGTATTTCGTCTGGAAAATGATGATGGAGAAATAACCTGTGTGGGAAACTTTAACTTTATCAGCGAAGGCGAGAATATGGAGCTCAGGGGAGAATATACTAATCACAGCGTATACGGCCTGCAGCTGAAGGTTTCTTCTCATACACTGAAGGAACCGGAGGATATCGTATCTATTGAACGCTATCTGGGCTCAGGAGCAATAAAAGGCGTGGGGCAGGCTCTCGCAGGAAGAATTGTAAAAAAATTCAGGGAGGATACGTTCCGCATAATCGAAGAAGAGCCTGAACGGCTGGCAGAGATAAAAGGAATCAGCGAGCGTAAAGCCAGAGAGATTGCAGAACAGGTTGAAGAAAAAAAGGATATGCGTAAAGCTATGATCTATCTTCAGAAGTATGGCATATCCAATCGACTCGCGGCAAAAATCTATCAGCGTTACGGACTGGATGTATACAAAGTTCTGGAAGAAAATCCTTATCAGCTGGCGGACAGTATAGAAGGAATCGGGTTTAAAACGGCAGATGAAATAGCCGCCCGGATCGGCATACATACAGATTCGGATTACCGGATAAAAAGCGGACTGTTCTATACACTTCAGCAGGCGGTTTCAGAGGGGCATGTATATCTTCCTCAGGAGGAACTGCTGAGACGGGCCGGGATTCTGCTTGAAGTTGAGATAAAAGATATGGAAAAGCATGTGATGGATCTGTGTATTGAGCGAAAAACCGTGATGAAGGAACACGAAGGGGAGATACGCATATATCCGGCGCATTATTATTATCTTGAACTGAATACGGCAAAAATGCTTCATGATCTGGATATCGACTGTGAGATGCCGGAAGATCTGATGGAATCACGGCTGCGCAGGGTGGAGGAAAGCGAAGAGATCGAGCTGGATCCCATGCAGCACAGAGCGGTTATCGAATCTATCAAACACGGGCTTCTTGTACTTACCGGAGGACCGGGGACAGGAAAGACGACTACCATCAACACGATGATCCGTTTTTTTGACAGTGAAGGGATGAGTATTCTTCTGGCCGCGCCTACAGGAAGGGCGGCCAAACGAATGACAGAGGCAACCGGTTATGAGGCGCAGACGATTCACCGCCTTCTGGAGGTTAATGTTAATCCGGAGGAAGAAGGAAGTATAGGCGGATTTCTGCGGAACAGCCAGAATCCTCTTGAGGCAGATGTGCTTATTATAGATGAGATGTCAATGGTTGACCTGCCTCTGATGCACGCTCTCCTTTCGGCAGTTGTGCCGGGGACGCGTCTTGTGCTGGTGGGAGATGTAGATCAGCTTCCGTCTGTGGGGCCGGGCAGCGTGTTAAAAGATATTATTGCCTCAGGCAGATTCCCGGTTGTTACGCTTACCCGGATTTTTCGTCAGGCCGGAGAAAGCGATATTGTAGTCAATGCCCATAAAATCAATGCCGGGGAGTCGGTCGTGCTGGATAATAAAAGCCGAGACTTTTTCTTTTTGAGGCGGCAGGACGCAGATACGATTATTGGCGTCGTTATCATGCTGATTCAGAAAAAACTGCCGAAATATGTTCACGCACATCCTAATGAGATTCAGGTGATGACTCCTACCAGAAAAGGTCTTCTGGGGGTGGAAAGGCTGAACGGCATTCTTCAGCGGTATCTGAATCCTCCGCAGGAAGGCCGGACAGAACGGGAGATAAACGGAAGACTGTTCCGTGTGGGCGACAAAGTAATGCAGATTAAAAATAATTATCAGCTTGAGTGGGAGGTTTCCACAAAGTTTGGACTGACTGTCGATAAAGGAACCGGAATTTTTAATGGAGATATGGGGATTATTACAGAAATTAATGAGTATACGGAGACTCTGGAAGTAGAATTTGATGAGTCAAGAAAAGTAAAATACAGCTTTGAGATGACAGAGGAGCTGGAACTGGCATATGCTATAACGGTTCACAAATCTCAGGGAAGCGAATATCCGGCGGTAATTATTCCGCTGCTTGCCGGTCCGAAGCTGCTGTATACCCGTAATCTTCTGTATACTGCCGTGACAAGAGCTAAGAAATGCCTTACGATTGTTGGGAGTGATGCTGTATTTCAGGAAATGATACAAAACAAAAACGAGCAGGCCAGGTACACAAGCCTGACAGAGCGTATCTGCGAATTCTAAGGCTCCTGCTCAATTTTCTGTATCCGCCGGTCTGTCCTTTCTGCGGAGAGATATACAGGGAAGGAATCTGTCCGGACTGCAGAAAAAAGATAATATATATCCGGGAACCCCGCTGTATGCGCTGCGGAAAACCACTGCAAAATGAAAGTTGCGAATACTGTGCCGACTGCCAGGAAAAAGCTTCCAATGTTGTGCAGGGACGAAGTCTGTGGCTGCATCAGGATCCTGTGCCCGAGTCTGTATACCGCTTCAAATATCATAACAGACGCTGGTATGGTGTGCTATTTGCCCGGGAAATGGCAGTATATTATGGAAAATGGATCAGCTCAAAAAAAATAGAGGCAATTATACCGGTTCCGCTGCATCCCTCAAAAAAGAGAAAACGGGGGTTTAACCAGGCGGAGATTCTGGCCAGAGAGCTGTCGGAGCAGACGGGAATCCCGGTTTATACAGATGTTCTTTTCAGAATAAGAAAGACAAGTCCCCAGAAAATGCTGGGACCTGGAGAAAGAAAGGCAAATCTGAAAGGCGCATTCGCGGTTTCCGCAAAGTGGAAAGCATGCAGAAATGTTCTTCTTATTGATGATATTTATACTACGGGAAGTACTATTGAACGCTGCGCCGGGATGCTGAAAAAAGCCGGAACGGAAAATGTCTGGTTTTTAACTATAAGCATTGGACAAGGTATCTGAGTATATGCTATACTAAAACATAATGACCAAAATAGATAAAGGAATACGTTGTACAGGAAGGGTGTGTAGAACGTTATGCTTGATAAAAGAAAAATACGTCTGATGACAAAAATGGCAATATATGAAAAAAAATACGGGGAAGAAGATATTAAAATCAGCGGTTACTATAAAAAAGATTATTCAAGTCTGAATACATGGATTACGCTGATCTGGGTTTCAGCCGGATATCTTCTGGCTGCGGCGCTTTTGGTTTTATGCGGAGCAGATGCAATTCTGGAGGGCCTTACCTTCCTGAAACTTCTGGTGCTTATTGCAATAGCAGCAGGCGCTTATTTTGCTCTGCTGATCATTTATGGCATAGGTTCCGGAAAGTTTTACAGAAGGAAACATACTCAGGCGAAACAGCGGGTAAAAAAATATTACAGGGATATGTCCCGTCTTGAAAAGATCTATAAGAAGGAGTACAGAGACCATGAGTAGCTTACTTGTTTGGAAAGAAAAAATGCAGAGACTTTATGCGAATTATTCTCTTTATATTCTGAAGGCACTTCAGCTTCTGATGGGTCTGCTGCTGTTTGGAATGATTAATTATAACATTGGTTTTATGAAGACAGCCTCTTCTGTTTTCTGTACAATAGGGCTGGCAGTGATCTGCATGTTTCTTCCAATGATTGTCATGACACTTGCAGCTGCGGCGCTGGTTCTTGTTCATTTTTATGCTCTGTCCATGCCGATAGCGGTTATTTCTGTTTTGATTTTTTTGCTTATGTATATTTTCTATTTCCGGTTTACTCCGGGAAAATCATGGCTGCTGCTGGTAGCGGTTCTTGCATTCGGCCTCAGAATTCCTTTTGTTGTGCCGGTTGCATTCGGACTTCTGGGTACTCCGGTCTGGATTGTTCCGGCAGGCTGCGGCGCAATTGCCTATTACATGATCCATTTTGTAAAAGTATCTGCCACTGCATTGAAGAGTTCAGGCTCAGATGAACTGGCACAGGGGCTTATCAGCTTTACTAAGCAGGTACTGGCAAACCGGGAAATGTGGATTATGGTGATGATCGTCATAATCGGGATTCTGCTGGTAAACGCGTTGAAAAACCGGGCTGTGGATCATGCGTGGAAGATCGCGTCAGTAACCGGAGCTGCGGTCTGTATTGTCGCGGCTGCGGCCGGAAATTTGCTTCTGGATGAAAAAATATCCTATGTAATTATTATACTCAGTGCTGTTCTGGGAGCGGCTGCGGGATTTGTACTTGAATTTCTTTTCTTTTCAGTCGATTATTCAAGAACAGAAAACGTTCAGTTTGAGGATGATGAATATTACTATTATGTAAAGGCGGTTCCGAAGGTCGGCGTGTCTGTTCCGGAGAAAAAGGTTAAGCATATTACGGAGAGACAGCCGGAAAGTATGGAGGGAGTTACAGAACAGGAACAGAATTTTTCTGCGGGGAGAATGCAGCAGCCCGGAGATGCTGCGGGGTATACCGGCACTGCGTCAGAAAGAAATACAGAGGAAATCCTTCTTACCAGAAGTCTGAGCAGAGAACTCGGACTGGATCAGACACATCAGAACGATAATAACGGACAATAGAAATTAAAGATTGTCCGGCGTGTCCCCGGAAAACGGATTTCTCCAAGCGGGGTTCCACAGAGGACTGTGTGAGTTAATAAGGCGGTGATACAGAATATGACGGACTGGATAAGAAGTTTATTCAGCAGATTTTCAAACGGCATGTATTTACCGGATATACAGATAAAGGATGTCGTTGAAATTCTGATTATAACAGTTATTGTATATGAAATTATGCTTTGGATAAAAAATACCAAGGCCTGGATGCTTCTGCGCGGAATTATCATGCTGGGACTGTTTATTTTACTGGCATGGATCTTTCAGATGCATACGATATTGTTTCTTGCGGGGCAGTGCATTAGTGTTCTTGCTACTGCTGCGGTTGTTGTGTTCCAGCCGGAGCTGCGGCGCGCCCTGGAAAAGCTGGGAGAAAAGAATCTTTTCAGCAATATTAATCTTTTTGACAGAAATAAAGAAAATCAGCGCTTTTCGGATGAGACAGCAGACGGAATCGTACGTGCATGTTTTGAAATGGGCAGTGTCTGTACAGGAGCCCTGATTGTAGTTGAGCAGGCGATCCAGCTCAGTGAGTATGAAATGACGGGAATTGAGCTGGACTGTAAAGTTTCTTCCCAGGTACTGATCAATATTTTTGAACACAATACGCCGCTTCATGACGGTGCGGTGATTATACGTGGCAACAGAATTACATCAGCAACCTGTTATCTGCCTTTATCAGATAATATGAGCATCAGCAAAGACCTGGGAACAAGGCACAGAGCCGCTCTCGGAATGAGTGAAGTGTGCGACGCTCTTGTAATTGTTGTTTCCGAGGAAACCGGAATGGTTTCCGTTGCAATGGGAGGGGCCCTTACCAGAGATATAAATGCAGAAGAACTGAGAAAATGGCTGAGCCGGATTCAGTATAGAAATTCTGAACCCAGGAAGTTTGCTATACGGAAAGGATGGCGCAGGACATGAAAAAATATAAATTTACCAGAAATCCTGGCCTGAAGCTTCTGGCATTTGTATTTGCAGCCTTCCTGTGGCTGATAGTAGTAAATATTGACAATCCGGTTTCAAGCGATACCTATCTGAATGTTCCGGTTACAATTGTTAATGAGGATATCATTACTCAGGAGGGAAATGTCTATCAGGTTGTAGGCGATCAGAGCGCAACTGTTACTGTATATGCAAAACGCCAGACTCTGCAGGATATTAATGCAGATGATATTGTTGCAACAGCAGATATTAGGGAAATGGACACAGACACCGGACTTGTTCCGATCAAGGTGACAATTCCGGAGTATGCGGGGGATTATGAGTCAGCAGATGCAAGCCCGAGAAATCTGCAGATCAGAGTAGAGAAAACAGGTAAAAAGGTACTCTCTCTGACTGTAGAGCATACGGGAACGCAGCGTAACGGATATATACTCGGCGATATGACTGTTAATCCGGAACAGGTTACTATAACCGGATCCGAGTCTATGATAGAAAGGGTGGACAGGGCGGTTGCCAGTATAAATATAGAAGGAATTTCTAAAGATTCAGATATTGAAGCCACACTGGTTCTTTATGATGCAGACGGCAATGAGGTGACAAACAGTCAGATCAGCAACAACCTGGGCGAAGACGGTATTACCGTACATGTTGAAGTACTGCCCTTTAAGACCGTGCCGGTTGTATTCAGTACATCCGGTACACCTGCTGAGGGATATCAGGTAACGGAGATAACCAGTGAACCTGAGACCGTACAGATCTGCGGAAAAAGTGAAGATCTTGCAGATGTGGCAGAAGTAGTGGTCCCGGCCTCTCAACTGAGCGTTGAAGGTGCGAATGAAAGGATGGAAAAGACGGTAGATATTACGCCTTACCTTCCGGACGGGATTTCTCTGGTTGAGGAAAATGCGGGGAATGTGCTTGTTACAGTTGTAATCGAAGAGGAAGGAACCCGCTCGGTAGATTTTATGGTAAGTTCCATAAGAATTAATAATCTGGCGGAGAATCTGCAGGTGTCGTACGAACCGGACGCAGAGATTACCTTCCAGTTCAGCGGAAGCGATGAACTGCTCGATGTGCTTGATATTACCAATGCCGTGTCGGTGGATCTGTCCGGTTATACACAGCCCGGCACATATGATGTTCCGGTAGATGTCAACGTACCTAAGGGGATTACTTTGGTGAATAATGTGACGGTAAATCTTGTTTTGGAAGAAAAGCAGAATGAAACAGTCAGTGGTGCGGAAAACAGCAGCGGATAATTTCGGATATTCTTAAAAAATTGGAATAAGGAGTTGACATAGGATGATAAGCGGAAAGGTGACAATCAAGAATCCCACAGGCCTCCATCTGAGGCCGGCAGGTCTGTTCTGTAAGACTGCGATGGAATTTAAAAGTAAAATAACTGTGTACAAAAAAACACGATATGAAGATGTGACTGCAAATGCAAAAAGTGTACTCAGTGTGCTTGGCGCATGCATTAAAAGCGGCGATGAGATTCAGATTATCTGCGAAGGCAATGACGAAGAACAGGCACTTAAGACCATGATACGTCTGGTAGAAGATGGATTAGGCGAATAAGAGGAGGAAAAATAATATGAGCAAAGCAACACTTGTAATAATGGCTGCCGGGATGGGATCCCGCTTCGGAGGAGGAATCAAACAGCTTGCCCCGGTAGGACCAGGCGGAGAGATTATCATGGATTACTCTATATATGATGCGATTGAAGCCGGGTTTGATAAAGTTGTATTTGTAATCCGGAGGGATCTGGAAGAAACGTTCCGTGAGGTGATCGGAAACCGGATTGAAAAACAGGTAGAAGTTGCCTATGCCTATCAGGAGACAGAAGATATTCCTGAAAAATACCAGAAGAAATTTGCCGGCCGGACGAAGCCCTGGGGTACGGGCCAGGCTATTTTGTGCTGCAGAGATCTTATAGATACACCTTTCCTTGTTATCAATGCAGATGATTATTATGGAAAAGAAGCGTACAGAGAGGCGTATTCCTATTTGACAAGCGTACAGAATACTGATAGAATACAAATTTGTATGGTCAGCTTTGTGCTGAAAAATACACTGAGTGAGAATGGGGGAGTTACCCGCGGCATATGCCAGGTGGGAGAGAACAGCATGCTTGCCGGGATTACAGAAACCCATAACATAAAAAGAGAAGGTGACCACGCTGTGGCGGAGCATGACGGATACGTGAAAGTATTGGATCTGGACTCCCCGGTTTCCATGAATATGTGGGGCCTTACACCTGCGTTTTTTAACGTATTGGAAGAAGAATTCGAAAAGTTCCTTTCGGAAACAGAAGAGGAGGATCTGAAAGCTGAATATTTACTTCCTGTATTAGTGGGACAGCTGCTTCAGGGGAATAAGATCCGGGTTAAAGTTCTGCGTTCGGAGGATGCGTGGTTTGGAGTAACATATAAAGAGGATCGGGAGACTGTTGTTTCTGAGGTTAACAAGCTGATAGAGAGGGGAATGTACCCTTCGGTTCTGTATTCATAATTCATAAGATAAGAAAAAGGAATTATTGCGATGTCTAAGAAAAGCAGAACAGCCGACAGGGCTGGACGAAGACCGAAAAATACGAGAAGAAATTCCGGACGTTCCGAGCGCAACCGTTTTGGAATGTTCTGTATTATACTTCAGACAGTAATCAGTCTGGCTTTCATGGGAGTTGTTGTACTTCTTGATATGCTGCCCATGAGATATCTCGCTATGATAGGGATGATTTTATTTTTCCTGTGGTGTATTACATTTACAAGCCAGATGGCCAGAAGAAAGAAGGGAACCCTGGGAAAACTGTTCAGTTTATTGATGGTATGTGTTCTTTCATTCGGTACATTTTATGTAGCCAGAGCCAATAATATTATCGCTATGATTACAGGAGGCAATTATCAGATTGACAGGATGGTGGTTGCTGTCCGTTCTGATGATGCTGCTGAGGTGCTCGAAGATGCCATGGATTACAGCTTTGGCGTTCAGTTTGAGCGCGGCGGTGATAATATGCAGGCTGCGGTAACCGATATCCAGGAGGAGCTGGGAACAGATATCAGCACTGTGGAATGTGCTTCTGTTCAGGATCAGGCCCAGGCGCTTGTCAACGGAGATGTGGATGCGATTATTTATAACAAGGCATATACAGAGCTGATGGACGGCGCAGTACAGGGCTACAGCGATGATGTCCGTATTATTTATGAGACATCGATCAGAGTGGAACTGAACTTCGGAAATTCAGGAGACAGTTCGTTGACAAAGCAGCCTTTTACAGTATACATCAGTGGAATTGACGTGTACGGTGAAGTGACAGAGACAAGCCGGAGCGATGTGAATATTATTGCTGTTGTCAATCCGACAACGCATCAGGTCCTGCTTGTCACAACTCCGCGAGATTATTATGTGGAGATACCGGGCGTATCCAAGGGGCAAAATGACAAACTTACTCATGCGGGAATTTATGGTATAGACGCCTCCATGGCAACGCTGAGCCAGCTGTATGAGACAGATATTAATTATTATGTAAGGCTTAACTTTACTTCCCTGATTGATATTGTTGATATTCTGGGAGGAATAGACGTATATTCTGAGGTCGCATTTACGACAGGAGATGAATCCGGCTGTATTGTAGATGTTAAGGAAGGATACAACCACTTTGACGGAGAAGAGGCTCTTGCATTCTGCCGTGAACGGCATAATCTGGCTGACGGGGATAATCAGCGGGGCAAGAATCAACAGGCTGTTATTACGGCCATGATAAAGAAAATGCTTTCTCCGACTATGCTTTTGAAGGCAAACAGCATTCTGAATCAGGTGAGCAAGGATGTGGAGATGAATGTTTCGCAGTCTCAGATTAATTCACTGATCAGATATCAGCTTAATACGAATGCAAAATGGACGATTCAGTCTGTGGCAGCTGAAGGAACAGGTGCAGAAGATTATTGCTATTCAGAACCTAATCAGCTTTTGTATGTTACAGTTCCGGATTATGACAGTGTGAACGGAATTATTGATCTGGTGAATGTAGTTGAGGAAGGCGGCACCTTAGAAGAAACAGAAAAATTGAATTAGCGCAAAGAAAAGGGAAATAGGTAAATACTGTTTCCCTTTTGCCAGTTATAGAAAGTATTTCCAATTGAATCATACATAAAAAATTGATATGATGAATACCTTGGAGGGAGGGAAACAAGCTATGCAACAGAAGGGAGTACATTTGATATGAAAAAAACAGCTTGGAAGAGAACTTTGGGTATTTTACTGGCTGCGTCTATTTGCTTGCCAAATATATCGGTTTTGGCTGCCGGAGAAGCCGAAGGAGAATCAGCTATTATGGAG
>DWZZ01000106.1 GCA_019117305.1 Candidatus Mediterraneibacter merdigallinarum
TGCGTTTTTCTCCGGAGATTCCCTTCGACAAATCCGAATTTTTAAATGGTAAAGGGGCGTGGAATTTATTTGAAAAATAGAGTAATATAGAAGAGGAAAGAGGCAAAGTTTCTGTATCCAAAGAAAAAGAGGAAATTTTTATGAATTATACATATATTGTCCGCTGCCGGGACGGCTCTCTGTATACCGGCTGGACAAATAATCTGGAAAAACGAATTAAAGATCACAACGCCGGGAACGGCGCGAAATATACAAAGTCACGGCGTCCGGTTGTTCTTGCCTACTACGAACAGTTTGCCACTAAAGAGGAGGCCATGCGCCGGGAGTGGGAGATTAAACAGCTGAAGCACCTAGAGAAGCTTTTGTTAATAGAGGGGCAGACTTACGCAGAAAAACCCGGAGAAACATATCCATAAATAATGAGCATTCCTCCGGGTTTGAAAAATCAGCTGTTATTAGTAATTCTCGGCCTTTCTTTCAAAATAGGCCTTTGGATGTGCGCATACCGGGCAGATTTCCGGAGCCTCATCGCCTTCATAAATATATCCGCAGTTGTTGCATTTCCAGCCAAGCGGAGCTTCGTCCTTGAAAGTTTTTCCTTCGCGGTAGTGATCAAGCAGCTTCTGATAACGTTTCTCGTGAGCGGCCTCTACCTGTGCTACGCCGCGGAATTTGGCGGCAAGTTCGGTAAAGCCTTCCTCTTCTGCTTCCTCAGCCATACGTTTATACATATCTGTCCATTCGTAGTTTTCTCCTGCAGCGGCATCCGCAAGATTTTCCTCTACAGTTCCGATTCCGTGGAATTCCTTGAACCACATTTTCGCATGCTCTTTTTCCTGATTGGCAGTCTCCTCAAAGATATTTGCCATCTGTACAAATCCTGCTTTTTTCGCGGCAGATGCATAGTAAGTATATTTGTTGCGTGCCTGTGATTCACCGGAAAAAGCTTCCATTAAGTTTTTTTCTGTTTTTGTTCCTGCATATTTAGACATAACGTACCTCCGTAAGTATAAAAAGAGACAGCCTTTTAAAAACTGTATTCAGTTCTAAAAAGACTGTCTGGTTGCTAAATGGTTTCTTTATTATCTGTCAGTTGTTATATGGATCCGGATCTTACTCTCCGAAGTATCTCTTCAGAAGACCTGCAAATGCTTTTCCGTGACGAGCTTCGTCTCTTGCCATTTCATGAACTGTGTCATGGATTGCATCCAGATTAGCAGCCTTTGCACGTTTAGCCAGGTCGAATTTACCAGCTGTAGCTCCGTTCTCAGCCTCTACACGCATCTCCAGGTTCTTCTTTGTGCTGTCTGTAACAACTTCGCCAAGCAGCTCAGCAAATTTAGCAGCGTGCTCCGCCTCTTCGTATGCAGCTTTCTCCCAGTACAGGCCGATTTCCGGATAGCCTTCTCTGTGAGCGACTCTTGCCATTGCAAGGTACATACCAACTTCAGAGCACTCGCCTTCGAAATTAGCTCTCAGATCAGCAAGAATGTCCTCGCTTACGCCCTGAGCAACACCTACAACGTGCTCAGCTGCCCATGTCATCTCTCCTGACTGCTCCTGGAATTTCTCAGCCGGTGCATGACATACCGGACATTCAGCCGGAGCTGCTTCTCCTTCATAAACATAACCACATACTGTACAAACCCATTTTTTCATAATTTTCTGTCTCCTTTTCTTTGAAATAGTGTTTTATTGTTATGACTTTTTAATGCAGTCGCTGCATTCACCATAGAATAAGGTTGTACTGGATTCGATTTTCCCGTCAAAGTTTTCCGCTGCCAGGCGGTTTACTTCTTCAATACTTTTCATATCGAAATCCAGATCCAGTAACCGTCCACACTTCGTACAGAGAAAGTGATTGTGCGGTTCGATACATCCATCAAATCGGTCGCCGCCATAGGGCGTTGAAATTTTGACCGCTTCTCCCAGATCTGTCAGAAGATTCAGGTTTCTGTATACTGTGCCCAGGCTTATATTGGGAAATTGTTTCTTCACATGCAGATATACAGCATCAGCAGTCGGATGCTCTTTTGTTTCCGCAAGGAAATGTTTGATGGATTCTCGCTGTCTGCTGTATTTTAGAGCTGTCAAGGGGAATCCTCCTTTCTCGTAAATAATAACGATTCTCAGAAACAATAACAGTAACGATTACTGTAATTAGAATATAATATATAAAAAGGAGATTGTCAACCGTTATTTAGTATTTTATCGTTAAATTTTTTATCCGGAGCAACAGCGTATTGACTGTGAAACAGATATTCGGTTATGACCGGGTATCGGACCGGGGGCATCTGACTGACTAAAATATGGAAGGAATATTTTCGGCAATATATTACAAAATGATTAAGAGAAGAAGTAAAAAACAAATTTATAAGAGGAAAAGTTAGAGGTGCTGTCGTTGTATGTCAATGAAAAAGACAGGTAAATAGCTTGACACAGCGGTTTTCTGTTGATATAATTTGCATGTAACAAAATTAACAAATGTGTAACATTTATAGCTTCCTACAAAAGATAAAGACAGAACTGCAAGGAGGTTATATAAATGGAAAAAACACACATCAGAAAAAGGATAATCATTTCTGTAATGACAGGAATGATTATGATTCCGGGGAGAGCAATCAATGCTTCGGCTGCGGAGGAAGCAGAAGAGAAGCAGTCGTTTGTACAGGTTGCTGGAATTGAATCGGTGCTGGAAAAATGTTATGAGACAGATGTAAAAGATAATATCAATCTCTATCTGGTGCCATCAGGAGAGGGAGAGTATTTGAATATGGCGTTTTCTGATACAGATGATTTTACCTATATCAGAAGCGCGCCAGATGAAGAAAGCGACTGGGTCGGGAAACTCTACAGTGACTCGGCGGCAGAAGTGCTGGAATATCTGGACGGCTGGACGAAAATCCGATCAGGCTCGGCAGAGGGTTATGTTCCGGCAGATGCGCTGTTTACCGGTGCAGAAGCGCGCTCCAGTGCAGAAGACTATCAGACAGATAAAGCGACGGTTACAGCTTCTGTGCTTAATGTCAGGGACGGGCAGGGGACAGAATATACCATACTGACTCAGGTAGAACAGGGCGAGGAATATGTGATAACCGGGGAGGCTGTGGACGGCTGGTATCCGGTTAAAATCGGAGAGCTTGACGGCTGGGTATGCGGAGAGTATATTACGGCGGAAACTTCTTATTCTTACGGGGAGACAAAAGAAGAAGAGGAAGAGCGGATTGCGGAAGAAAAGGCCCGGGAGGAAGCGGAACAGGCTGCAGCCGATGGACAGGCAGTGATTGACTATGCATGTCAGTTTATCGGGAATCCTTATGTATGGGGCGGGACAAGTCTTACAGACGGAGCAGACTGTTCCGGTTTCGTTCAGTCGGTATATGCACATTTTGGCGTCAGCCTTCCAAGGACAACTTATGACATGGAGCATTCGGGATATGCTGTCAGCTATGAAGACGCCCTTCCGGGCGATCTGATTCTGTATGACGGACATGTAGGACTTTATATGGGTGATGGAAATATTGTCAATGCCATGAATGAGGAAAAAGGAATTGGTATATGTGATGCCACATATATGCAGATTATAGCTGTCAGACGTGTGCTTTAGATTCGTTTGAAAAAGGTAAAGAAAATCCTGTACTTCAGAAAAAGCGCAGGATTTTCTTTTTTGGATAAATAAGCAAAATGCACAAATTTGTTCTAAATTGTAAAATTGAGTCGAGAGAGAGAAATGTGAAGTTTTCAACTTATCCACATCAAAAATCAAAAAAAACGTGAAAAAACCGTACCTTTCACCTGAGTTATCCACATTATCCACATCAAAACATGTGTTTTTGGTGAATTACTTCTGCTGGAAAAAAGAACGGACGTTTTGGTGAGTTGTGATGAAAATAAGATTTTGTCGAAAAAACCTGACAAAATTCTTGACTTTTGAGTATTCAAAAGAAAGAAAAATGGGAAGAATATTTATCAGAAAATTCAGACAGACATAACGGCTGAAGTGAAGATACGGCAGGACTATGCAGATGTGCTGCCCTGTAGATAAAAGGAGAAAAGGTAGTTGATAATTTAACAGACAGGGCTTATAATAAAAGCCATTGGATGATATTTTACAATTTAAAAGGAGGAAAACAGAAATGGCACAGATTTCTAAAGATACAAAAATCGGCGAACTGCTGAATATTTTTCCGGAGAGCGCGCCTATACTGATGGAGATTGGTATGCATTGCCTGGGCTGCCCGGCATCTCAGATGGAGACTCTTGAAGAAGCAGCTATGGTACATGGAATTGACAGCACTCTTCTGGTTGAAAAGATCAATGCGGCAATGAACGCTGCAGCAAAATAAACCAACAAAAAGCAAGCATAAAAAGCAGCAGAATTCATCAGAATCCTGCTGCTTTTTGTACGGAATTAAAAATTGTCATATTTTAAATTTAAAGTCCGGCTAATCTCTGTACGGCGTTTGCTGAAATGACTGTTTCGCAATGTTCCTCAAGAAAAGCAAGAACCGCCGGCGAAGCTTTTTCAGGTGAGCCATATTCGGCCAGCATATTGCACGTTCTGTTAAACTCGCCCGCAGAGTGGTCTGACGGTGCAAGAGCCAGAATAAACATGCCGCTGTCACGGTCTTTATACAGTGTATTGGCTCCGTGGTATCCCGGAGCAAGAAGGCGGGAGGCCCTGATTACGCCGTCCAGCGTCTCGAAAGAGAAGAGACGGATGGAGAAGGGGGCGTTCTCTGCTGAAGTGGTTTCTTCCGGAACCGATACGCCTGCGGCCGCTTCCTTTACTTTATTTAACAGATTGAGAAGCTCATCCGCTCCCTGAAGCTTTTCCAGGGTTTCTGTGTTCACTGTATCTGTATCACCGATGGGTGTAAATTTCGAAAAACGTGTATCCAGTTCTTCCGGATCCTCTACTTTAGTGATAATAAGGACAATTGAATCCGAGGATGAAGGAATTGCTTCAATCATCAGGGGGATATTCTCTGCCTCAAAACCAAAGTCAAAGGATGCCTGCTGCATCATGTCACGAAACAATGATTTTGCTTTCTCGGTACCATAAGCCAGCTCGCTTAATTTTAAATGGCGGGCTGCCAGATCAGCATGTGTCAACGTACAACGAATCTGATTTTCATTCAGCTTTTCAATTTTCATATGATCACATCCTTATCTTTATAAGATAATATGCATGCCGTTCAGTGAATGTTCGGCAGGATATATCTTTTCTACCATAGTATAAACAAAAAATGAAAATATGTAAAGAAGAATATACTGGCAGCATTTTCATGTGAATATAGTGAATAATCATCTGCTGGGTTATTTGTGATGTACTTTGCCTGATATACAGTATAACGGCGGCTGTATACAGGCTTCTGAGTTATCAACAAATCCCATGCACTTACAAACAAAAAACACATTGCGCCGCCATAGAAGCGTACCTATAATGGCACTTACAGAAGATAGTATTGCTTGATGAACGGATGTTATACGAAAGGAGGAGAAATTTAATTCTGCGTTAGAAATGAGATGTTGTGCCCGGAAATGGGCCGGAAAGAAAACATAGACTCTGCGGATGATGCTGTCTTTTGTTCCGTTGAAAAATCCATGAGTATGTCACACGTGCTTCCATATGGGAAATATTGGCGGGAAATAGTGTTTATCAGGGTGTCTGCAGAGAAAGGAGTATACGAAGATGAAGACGGAAGAAACGCTTTACAGAGAATTATATGCTGAACTGGAAAATTATGAGAACAAGGGGATTGATATTACAATTGACGGATATCAGGCCAGCCCGCTCCAGATTGTAACAGCATATATGACCAGAGAAGAGGGCGCCTATATGCGCGATTATGTTATGGATATGGAAGGGAATATAGAGTCTCTGGCCTTTACAGATATACATGCAGACTGTAATGAATTTGGACAGACAGAGAATACCCCTTAACTGTCGGACGAAAATATGTGTGTATAATTATGATGTATAAGGTTTAAAAAGCTCCGGAGCAGGTAAATTATTAATGACGTATAATGAAAATGTTGTTATAATGATTCCTGATAGGAGGTGCGGCATGGACAAAAGAGAAAGAAAGAGAGCGGGTTCAAAGCGTGCGGTGCCCTCAGGCAGTACACGGAGAAGGCGCCCTGACAGAAATGCCCGGAGGCCGGCAAATACTATGTATGAGTCCGGTCCGAGGAAGAAGAGCAGCCGTGCGAGGCGCAGAAGGCGTAATACAATCATTCGCTGGACTATTTTTATTGTCCTGATTGTTGTTGCTGCAGCAGCAGGCGGTTTTCTGATCTGGCAGAGGTACGGTTCATCAAATGAGAAGGCCGATTTGAAGAGTTATTATGGGCTGGAAGAGGAAAATGATCTGGCTGTTGTAATTAATAATGAAGTGGTACGCAGGGAAGAAGCTGCTGAACAAAGCGAACAGGAGACATCCCCTGCGCCTGGGAAAATATATGACGGGCAATATTATATTGAATATTCTGTTGTACGGGATCAGATTAATAAACGGTTTTACTGGGATCCTAATGAAAATGTCCTGCTGTATACCCTGCCGTCGGGCAATGTTTCGGCGGAGGCCGGAAGCAGTACGTATACAGATATTACAGAAGCCAAAAGCGAGGACTATATTATTCTGAAAACAGAAGGCACAATTGCGTATATAGCACTTCCGTTTATTCAGAAGTATACGAATATGGAGTACTCTGTCTATGAAGATCCTGCCCGTGCTGTAATTACTTCTGAGTGGGGGACGATCCAGTCGTCTGAATTAAAACGGGATACGGAGGTCCGTCGTCTGGGCGGCGTAAAGAGCCCGATTCTTACGGAAGTAAAAGCGTCCGATAAAGTAACCGTGCTGGAAGATGAAAATAACTGGATGAAAGTAGCCACAAGCGACGGATTTGTCGGATACGTTAAGACAAGGACGCTTGGCGATATAAAGGAGGAGGAGATCTCCCGTGAATTTGAAGAACCGGTTTATACAAATATTTCAAAAGATTATACGATAAATATGGCGTGGCATAATGTGACCAATTCGGATGCTAACGGATATATCACAGAGACGCTTTCACAGACAAAAGGGCTGACTACAATTGCACCCACCTGGTTCAGCCTTGCAGATACGGAAGGGAATATAACATCGCTGGCCGATCCGGATTATGTAAATTATGCTCACCAGTCAGGTCTGGAAGTATGGGCGGTTCTCAGAGACTTTCACGGCGGAATCAATTCATATGATGAAACGTATGAAGTGCTGAGCTATACATCCAAACGTGCAAAGATAATCGATCAGGTAATTGCGGAGGCGGTCCGGAATAAAATAAATGGCATCAATCTGGATTTTGAACTGGTATCGACAGAATGCGGAGAGCATTATATTCAGTTTGTTCGTGAATTGTCTGTCAGATGCAGGGAAAACAATCTGGTATTGTCGGTAGATAATTATGTGCCGCAGCCATATAATTCTCATTACGATATTGGAGAGCAGGGGAAAGTAGCCGATTATGTAATAATCATGGGCTATGACGAGCATACGGATGGTTCTTATACGGCCGGCTCGGTGGCATCCATCGGTTACCTGGAAAACGGAATTACAGATGCTCTCAATTCGGTTTCAGCAGAAAAACTGATCGCAGGAGTTCCGTTTTTCACAAGATTGTGGTTTGAGACGCCGAAGACAGAAGAGGAACTTGCCCAGGAGGCCGGGACAGAAGCTGCTTCGTATCCGAATAAGGTTACAAGTCAGGCATATGGCATGGGCGACGCGGCAGCAGTGCTGGAAAACGCCGGTGTGCAGGCAGAATGGGATGACAATGTAAAGCAGAACTATGCCCAGTGGGATGCCGATGGCGGTACGTACAAAATCTGGCTGGAGGATGTACAGTCGCTGGAGGAAAAACTTAAGGTGATCCGGCAAAATGAGCTGGCAGGTGTGGCCGAATGGAGCCTTGGAATGGAAGCTCCCGAGGCGTGGGATGTCATTCTCCGATATATTAACTAAAAAGCGTCTGGAAACAAAAGACAGAGAAAGAGACAGCCTTCTTCTACATATACTTGTTATATGGAAGGAGGCTGTTTTATTTGAAAGAAAAAGGAAAATATGTAGTGGCTGCCGTTCTGCTTATCTGTCTGATTGTGTTCTGCCTGAATGCAGGCGGAGTATTGCGGAGCAAGATACAAAAGAGCAGAGAGGTATCCGGGGAAACTGCGCCACCTCTGGTGCTTCTGGACCCGGGGCATGGCGGAATTGATGCGGGAAAAACGGGAATTAATGGTGCGAAGGAAAAAGATATAAATCTTAATATTGCTTTATACATTAAAAAATTGCTTGAGAAAGAAAAAATATCGGTTATTATGACAAGGGCAGAGGACTGCAGACTGGCGGAAACCCAGGTCGAAGATTTAAAGGAGCGAGTCAGAATAATGAATGAAGAGCAGCCGGTGCTGGCTGTAAGTATACATCAGAACAGTTATCATGATGAGAGCGTGAGAGGCGCGCAGGTTTTTTATTACAGTGATTCCGCGAAAGGGAAAAAAGCAGGGGAAATTATGCAAAATGCGTTAAATGAGAATTTGGAGGGCAATGGCAAGGAGGCAAAGGCAAACCGATCTTATTATATTCTGAAAAAAACGGAAGTTCCTGTCATAATTGTGGAATGCGGCTTTTTGAGCAATTATGAGGAGGCGGAAAAACTCGCAGATGAAGAATATCAGCAGACAATGGCGGATGTAGTGAGAGAAGGAATAGTGAATTATATCGGAAATTCAGGCAGCTGAGGGGCTGCAGACCGGTGCGGACAGAGAAACTCAGATGATAAAACAGTTTTTTTTTATATGAAATAATGATATAATGAAATTTATGGAAACAATAGTTAGAAAAACAGATAAATATAATATAGATGAAGATGTTATACAGACAGCCGGCAGTATTTTAAGGGACGGCGGACTGGTGGCATTTCCAACTGAAACAGTGTATGGGCTGGGCGCAAACGCGCTGGAAGAAAAAGCGGCAAAAAAGACCTATGACGCGAAAGGACGCCCGTCAGATAACCCGCTTATAGTTCATATTGCTGATTATGAGGATCTGCGCCGGATTGCCGTAAATATTCCCCCTGAGACAGATGCGCTTGCCGCACATTTCTGGCCCGGTCCGCTGACGATGATATTCTGGAAGAGCAATATAGTGCCCTACGGAACGACAGGCGGCCTGGAGACAGTCGCAGTCAGAATGCCGTCTGACCCGATTGCGATTGCGCTGATCAGAGCGGCCGGCGGCTTTGTATCTGCCCCCAGTGCAAACACATCAGGCAGACCCAGTCCTACCACTGCGGAGCATGTTGTTCATGATTTGAACGGAAAAATAGATATGATTATTGATGGCGGGGCTGTGGATATTGGTGTGGAGTCTACGATCCTGGATATGACGGTTTCGCCGCCGATGATTCTGAGACCGGGCGCTGTTACGGCTGAGATGTTTGCCGAAGTAATCGGACCGGTGGATATAGACAGAACAATTTTAAAAGCGGAAAGCGGCGTGCGGCCCAAAGCACCGGGTATGAAATACAGGCATTATGCTCCCAAAGCCCGGCTGATGATAGTGGAAGGGGATATCAGGGAAGAAATTCTGGCTATCCGCCAGCTTGCGTATGCTGCTCATCGAAGGAAAAAGAAGATTGGCATTATTGCTACAAATGAAACACTTCCTTTCTATAATTATGGAATAGTGAAAAATGCCGGCACCAGGGAGAATGAAAAAACAATAGCAAGAAATCTGTATCGGGTACTTCGTGAGTTCGATCAGGAAGATGTAGAAGTGATTTACAGCGAGTCTTTTGCCGTGCAGGGAATAGGCCAGGCTGTGATGAACCGGCTGGAAAAAGCAGCCGGACATCAGAAAATTACGGCTGCGGAGATCGTGAGGCTTCAGAAATACCGTCGGATTATATTTGTAAGCGGCACGGATTCGGCGAGAGGACCTATCGCGGCAGAACTTCTCAGAAACCAGGACCTTGAACAGGAATATGTAATAGATTCCCGGGGGATGGTTGTACTTTTCCCGGAACCGGTAAATCAGAAGGCGGAAGCTGTCATGCGAAGTGCGAAGATGACTATGGAGAGCCATTTCTCCCAACAGTTTGAGGGCGGCAATATACCGGATGATACACTGGTACTTACGATGGAACACGGCCAGAAGTTAAAACTGAAAGCAGAGAACGAAAATATACGGAACATTTATACTCTGAATGAGTTTACAGAAGATGAGACGGAGATACCAAATCCATATGGCAAGCCTCTGACGGCATATGGAGAGTGCCTGGAAGTACTGGAAGGGCTGGTGAAAAAACTTGCCGTAAAACTGAACTCATTTGCAGAAGGAGAAGAACGATGGGAAAAATACATGTAATGGATCATCCGCTTATTGCCCATAAAATCAGCTATATCAGAAAAGAAGATGTGGGGACAAAAGAATTTCGGGAAGTGATTAATGAAATTGCTCAGCTTATGTGCTATGAGGCGACCAGGGATCTGAAAACGAAAAATGTAAAAATTAAGACCCCGATTGCTGAAACGGTAGGAAAAGAACTGGCAGGCAGAAAACCTGCTATTGTGCCGATCCTTCGTGCAGGAGTCGGAATGGTTGACGGCATGTTGTCTCTTATACCGGCTGCGAAAGTCGGTCACATTGGTTTGTACCGGGATCCGGAGACGCTGGAACCGGTGGAATATTACTGCAAACTGCCCTCCGACTGTGAGGAACGGGAAGTGTTTGTTGTAGATCCTATGCTGGCTACGGGCGGCTCCAGCGCGGCTGCAATCCGAATGCTGAAAGAAAAAGGGGTAAACAATATTCGATTTCTCTGCATCATTGCAGCGCCGGAGGGCGTGGAGCGCATGCAGAAAGAGCATCCGGACGTAGATCTTTATATAGGAGCACTGGACGAAAAGCTGAATGAACATGGCTACATTGTGCCTGGTCTGGGCGATGCCGGTGACCGGATTTTCGGGACAAAATAATTCAAAAAGGAGAGAAGATCATGTCAGACAAAAGAAAAGATTATTTAACATGGGATGAATATTTCATGGGCGTGGCAATGCTTTCCGGCATGCGTTCGAAGGATCCGAACACACAGGTGGGCTGCTGCATTGTCAGTCAGGACAATAAGATCTTATCTATGGGGTATAACGGTTTCCCGATCGGCTGTTCGGATGATGAATATCCCTGGGCAAGAGAAGGGGACGATCCTCTCGCGACAAAATATGTTTATTCTACGCACAGTGAGTTAAATGCTATACTTAATTATAGCGGCGGAAGTCTTGCAGGAGCAAAACTCTATGTTTCTTTGTTCCCCTGCAATGAATGCGCGAAAGCAATTATACAGTCCGGAATCAGGGAGGTTATTTATGACTGCGATAAATACGCCGATACAGCCGGTGTGATTGCATCCAAACGTATGATGGATTCTGCGGGAGTGAAATACCGGCAGTATCATCGTACTGGCAGAAAGATTGAGGTTGAGCTGTAATGGCGGCCTTAAAATCCGGCGGAAGAGGAGAAGAGGCATTATGAGACGGATATTGATGATGGTATTGAGAAATATTTTCATGGTGCCCTTTGCGTGGTTCCGTCTGTGCTACAGAGCTTCTCATGTAGAAAAATATTCAGAGGAAGATATGTATATGTTTCTTAAATGGATTGATCTGCATGCCAACCGTGGCGGGAATGTCCATATAGATGTTCATGGGAAAGAAAATATTCCGCCAAAGGACGGTTTTATGTTTTTTCCGAATCATCAGGGGCTCTATGACGTGCTGGCGATAATTGAAGCATGTCCCAGGCCGTTTTCCGTGGTCGCAAAAAAAGAAGTTGCAAATGTTCCTTTCCTTAAACAGGTTTTCGCCTGCATGAAAGCGTATATGCTTGACAGAGATGATGTGCGTCAGGCTATGCGGGTTATTCTTGATGTGTCTAAAGAAGTTGCAAATGGAAGAAATTATCTTATTTTTGCAGAGGGAACCCGCTCAAAGAACGGAAATAAGATTGCCGCATTCAAAGGCGGAAGCTTTAAAGCTGCTACGAAAGCAAAATGTCCGGTTGTGCCGGTCGCTCTGATTGATTCTTTTAAACCATTTGATACAAATACAATCCAGCCTGTAACGGTTCAGGTTCATTTTCTGAAGCCTGTTCTATATGAAGAGTATAAAAATATGAAGACTACAGAGCTGGCTGCATTGGTTCAGGAACGTATACAGAAGACAATTGATGCAAATGTATAAATGGCCAGGCCGGATATTTAAGGGAAAACTCAGAAATATTCCGGTACTGCCAATACATTTTTCCGGTCTGCAGAGAATGCGCCGACAAAAATAAAAAAAAGAAAAAAATACATTGACATTAGAATGGATATTTTGTATAATAAATTTCGCACTATTCGTGTAGAACAGAATATAGTTCCGCAGTATTTCTGCGGCGGTGTTCAGAATCAGGAGAAATACTCAAGAGGCTGAAGAGGCGCCCCTGCTAAGGG
>DWZZ01000107.1 GCA_019117305.1 Candidatus Mediterraneibacter merdigallinarum
TAACCGAAGTGTCGTTGGTTCAAGTCCAACAGGGGGAGCTCACAAAACCCGTAAATTCAACGTTTACGGGTTTTTTTTGTGCCCGAAATTAAATCTGGAAGAGACCTGTATTGATGAAATTACGTTTGATGAAAACGGATATATGCAGATCACACCGACGCTGGAAGGCGTAGGGCCGGTATCTGTAAAAGGGGACGAGCCTCAGCCGGAGCCGACTCTTGAGAGCATTGAACTCAGCGGAGATATGAAGACTGAATATGAACTGGGAGAAGCCCTTGATCTGAGCGGCCTGACTGTAACAGCAGTATATAGTGACGGAAGCCGGAACGAGATCCAGGCCGGCGAAGGCGGCTATACGGTAAGCGGCTATGATCCGGATATTGTGGGATCACAGACAGTGACTATAACCTATGGAGGTGAGACGGTGACATTTACGGTAACGGTAGCTGAAAAAGAAGAGCCGGGTGACCCGTCCGAACCTTCTGATCCGAGTGAGCCGTCAGAGCCGACGGAACCCTCAGAACCTTCTGAGCCGTCAGATCCGGGGCAGTCTTCAGATACATACGCAGAAGCCGTCTGGTTCATCACAGGCTGCAGATCAGACAGGAGACAGCACAAATCTGCTTCTGCCGGCAGGCGGAATGCTGATGGCAACAGCATTGCTGCTCCTCTGTTTTTAGCTGTTGTCGGAAGAATTATTGAAAATCTTCTTTGCTGTTTGATTTTTTGCAACGATGCCTACGATGATAACAATAAACCAATATAAAACATGGGTGTGGAAACTTTTGTACAGCCAGCCTGCTAAACTGAAGAAAACAAAGAAAGAAACAGGAGGGTCTGGCTATGAAAGGATATTTTGTAGGAGAAGGTTATATGGGATATGTAGACGGAGAGTATCTTCTGTTTGCAGACGAATCAGATTACAGAGACTATATGGAAGAAGAATAAGTTTTTATGAGCCGGAGGCGCATCAGAGAAATTGAAAAACTTAATGAAATATTTTCATGCGGATCCGGTGGAATATGCTATAATCACCCCATAAAAGAAACGGTTTATTGGAAAAAGAACTGATCGTTCAGGCGGTGATGAATGAAATGGCAGTTTCAGCTGTAAAACTAAGACTTCTTTATATTTTGAAAATCCTCATGGAAAAGACTGATGAGACCCACACTCTTTCAGCAGCGGATCTTGACAGGCTGCTGCACAGTTACGGAATGTCCGCGGACCGGAAAACGGTTTACAGTGATATTGAGACACTGAGGGAGGCAGGGATTGATATTCTTCAGTCCAGGGGAACCAACGGGGGTTACTATATCGGCAGCCGGGAGTTTGAGCTGCCTGAGCTGAAACTTCTCGTAGATGCGGTTCAGGCGTCAAAGTTTATCAGCAGGAAGAAATCAGAGGAGCTGATCGGCAAGCTGGAAAGTCTGTGCAGTGAAAGTGATGCAAAACAGCTGCAGCGCAACGTATTTATATATAACCGCGTCAAGACGGGAAATGAGACTGTATATTATAATGTGGATCAGATACACACAGCCATTCTCAATGACAGACAGATCGCATTTCATTACGGAGAATGGACTGTTCAGAAGACTCTGAAATTAAAGAAGAACGGAGAATTATATAAAGCAAGCCCCTGGGCG
Organism: Candidatus Mediterraneibacter merdigallinarum; assembly: GCA_019117305.1. GTDB lineage: Bacteria > Bacillota > Clostridia > Lachnospirales > Lachnospiraceae > Mediterraneibacter > Mediterraneibacter merdigallinarum. Next base: position 1,644 of record DWZZ01000107.1, read on the forward strand.
CTGACATGGGATAATCAGAATTATTACCTGATTGCTTATGATGAGTCAGCGGATTTTATCAAACATTACCGGGTGGATAAAATGCAGGATCTGGATGTTCTGGAAGAGAAAAGGCTGGGCGGACAGAGGTTTCAGAACTTTGATCTGGCGGCATTCGCGAAAAAGACATTTTCCATGTTCGGAGGCAGAGAAGAAAAGGTTTCCCTTATCTGCAGCAATGATATGGCAGGGGTCATTATAGACCGGTTCGGCAGCGATATTATGCTGATTCCTTCAGACGGAGAGCATTTTAAGGTAAATGTGCCGGTATCGGTGAGTCCGCAGTTTTTCGGCTGGACGGCAGGACTCGGAAAGAAAATCCGGATAGCCGGTCCTGAAGCTGTGAAAAAGCAGTATATCGGATACCTGAAAGAACTGCTGGCGTCCTACCCGGAAGAAAATATTTAAAATGATAAATAAAAAAGCGCAATAAAAATCCACTGTCTCGTCTTTCTTACGAACAGTGGATTTTCAGCTCATTACATCCATTGGCCTTACCTCCTTATTTATTTTTCTTATCTATCTGAAACTATTTATAAAAAATAGTGTTTTCTGATGTGATTCATTTACTTTCCCATTGGACTGTACCTCTTTTCTTTTGATGTAATTATAATAACTTACAAAAGCAGAAATGTCAATAGAAAATCAGAAAAAATATATGCGAAATATTAAAGTACAGAATATTCTGAAAATATACAGAGCTGTAAATCAGGAAATTCATATTTAGAAGAAAGAGCGGCCGGACAACATATAAAAAAAACGCTAAAGTCTTGGCGGAGAAAGAAATATGATATTGACAACTTACTCCGGCGATGTTATTTTTTTTGTTAAAACCATGTAAAATAAATGACAGGAGGAAGACAAAGAATATTGAGTGCAGATGCGGCATACTGCCGCAGGCAGAAATTTTTGTTTTTCCCTGTCTTTTTTTGCGTAAAGATAAGCTGTAATTTTACATGGCAACAAAAAAAGAATATATGCAAAGGAAGAGAAAGAGAGGCAGCTTTATGGATGTTTCATTTTCGGGATTTTTTCAGGAGGTATTATCAAATCCTGTTTTGACAATCACGGTATTGCTTACCCTGGGCGTTATTTTTGTAAACGGATGGACAGATGCGCCGAATGCGATTGCCACATGTATTGCGACACGGTGTATGAAGGTGCGTTCCGCGATCTGGATGAGCGCGGTATTTAATTTTCTGGGCGTGCTGGTTATGACCCATATCAACAGCTCCGTGGCATCTACCATCAGTAATATGGTGGATTTTGGAGGAGAGACAGATATGGCTCTGGTAGCCTTGTGTGCGGCGCTGTTTTCCATTGTGGTGTACAGTGTGGCGGCGTCTGTATTCGGTATTCCCACCAGTGAGAGCCACAGCCTGATTGCCGGTCTGTCGGGAGCGGCAATTGCCGTGCAGGGAGGTGTCGGCGGCATTAATTTCGATGAATGGGTCAAGGTTCTTTATGGACTGGTATTAAGTCTTGCTCTGGGATTTTTTACAGGATGGATTATCTGCAAGATCCTTTCTGTCATCTGCGCGGCAATGGATAAGCGTAAAACAGATGGATTTTTTAAAGGAGCTCAGATTTTCGGTGCTGCATTTATGAGTTTTATGCACGGCGCTCAGGACGGACAGAAGTTTATCGGAGTCCTGTTTCTGGGAATTGCCTTCTGCAACGGCCAGAGCAGTGTAAATGGCATGACGATCCCGGTATGGCTGATGCTGCTTTGCAGTGTGGTTATGGGCGTGGGAACAAGTGTAGGCGGAGAAAAGATTATTAAATCTGTAGGCATGGATATGGTCAAGCTGGAGAAGTTTCAGGGTTTTTCAGCGGATCTGGCAGGTGCATTCTGTCTGCTGCTTTCCAGTACATTCGGTATTCCGGTGTCCACTACCCATACAAAGACAAGCGCGATCATGGGCGTGGGAGCAGTAAAGCGGATCTCGGCAATTAACTTTGGCATTGTAAAGGACATGATGCTGACCTGGATATTTACATTTCCAGGCTGCGGCCTGATCAGTTTTGTAATAGCAAAGTTGTTCCTGGCGATATTTTAAAAATATATTAATTGTACTATAAAATAAAAAAGGAGTCCTTTTGCAGGACGTACAGGAGGAATAAAAAATGGGAAAGAAACAGGATGCATATTATTTTAATACTTTTACGGCGTGTGCGGAGGATGCCTGCAGAGCGGCCCAGCTGTTGAAAAGCGTACTTGAAAATTTCAAGCCGGAAGAACTTGAAACGCAGCTTGAGAAACTTCATGAGATCGAGCACAGTGCAGATGAAAAAAAGCATGACATTATGGATCATCTGGCAAAGGAGTTTATTCCGCCGATTGAAAGAGAAGATATTGTATCTCTGAGCCAGAATATTGACAATGTTACAGACAAAGTAGAGGATATTCTGCTTCGCGTTTACATGAATAATGTCAGCCGGATCGGAGAGGACGCGCTGGCTATGATGGATGTGGTCGTACAGTGCTGTGAGGCGGTGCGGGAACTGCTGCAGGAGTTCGCGGATTTCAGACGATCAAAAAATCTGAAAAAAGTAATAATCCGTATTAATGATCTGGAGGAAGCTGAGGACAAGCTCTTTATGACGAGCATGAGGAAGCTTTATATAGAATCAAAAGATCCCATTCATATCATTGCCTGGAGAGAGATCTATATTTATCTCGAACGGTGCGCGGACGCCTGCGAACATGTGGCAGATGTGGTAGAAAGTATTATAATGAAGAATTCATAAAAGCATAACAGCACGCAGAGTATGCAGCTGTGGCCTGAGGAATTTTTTTCTCAGATCACAGCTGTATTCTTTTTATACAAAAGATATAACCATGCAGGAAATTCCGGTTGCAAAATGTCGGGAAATGGAACAGAATAGATGATATAGAGAAAACACAGAATATTCAGGTAAATCAGAAGGATCGGAAAGGAAGAAAAATGGAGAGTCAGTCTTCAGAGATTATTATTATCGGGGCGGCTATTATAGATATTCTTGTCCGCCCGGCAGATGAAGAAGTATTCCGGTCAGGCTCTTCTTCTGCGGAAGAGATCCGTATGTCTACGGGGGCGGATGCTCTTAATGAGGCAACGGTTCTGGCCAGGCTGGGGAAACGGGTGCGCCTTGAGACGGTTATAGGCAGCGACCGGGCGGGAGCTTTTATCCGGGAACACTGTCAGAATTCAGGAATTGAACTTCCGGAAGACTGTGAGAGAGAGGGACTCCCGACGGGGATTAATGTGGTTCTTATAGATAAAACGGGAGAAAGACATTTTCTTACCAATCCGAAAGGATCCCTGCGCAGCCTGACTCTGGCGGATATCCATATGCCGTTCTGTGAAGACGCCGGCATTGTGTGTTTCGCGAGTATTTTTGTTTTTCCACGAATCGGCGCGGAGGAACTTGAGATTATCTTCCGGCAGGCGAAAAAGCAGGGAAAAATCGTATGTGCAGACATGACGAAACGGAAAAAGAATGAAACAGTGAAAGATATTGCCGCTGCGCTGCAATATGTAGACTATCTGTTGCCAAATGCAGAAGAGGCCATGCTTCTGACCGGAGAAGAGACGGTAGAAGAAGCGGCGGATTCCCTGGCAGAAGCCGGAGCAGGCAATGTAGTAATCAAATGCGGTCAGAAGGGATGCTATTTGAAAAGTGCACAGAAGTCAGAATGGGTTCCTGCTGTAAGCGGGGTAAGATGCGTGGATACTACGGGAGCGGGAGACAGCTTCGCGGCAGGCTTTGTGTATGCTCTATCAGAAGGAAAAAGTCTGAGAGAGTGCACGGAATATGCCAATCAGTGCGGCGCAAAGGCTGTAGGTTCGGTGGGGGCTGTTGAATGGACGGAACAGATATAGAACCAGAAGCGAGCTGCCCGCTCTCTGCCGGAACAGTTTAATCCGGCAGAGGGCGGGCAGCGTTATGTCTGCCTGTAATTTCCGCATTGCCTCCCTATATAAAACAAGGTATAATAATTATAATATTGTACTCTGGATAAGGTGTTGACTGATAATGAAGAAACAGAAGCGAAAACACAACAGAGGGGGAAAGAGATCTATACGTGTGATTCTGGCCGGCGCGGCGCTCTTGCTTGCAAGTGCAGGTTTTATGCTGCTTGCCTCAAGGGTGCCGTCTTTTGCGCAGTGGTATTCGGTAAATGTTTATTCGCTGCTTGTCTCTGCGATAGGCAGACTTTCGGGAATGGTTTCTTTTTCTGTGTCAGAAATATGCATTTATATTTTGCTGGCAGTATTTGCAGGCTCAGCGGTATATACTGTGATAAAGTGTATCCGCCGAAAAAAGGCGAAGGATCGGCTGTTTCGCTGGTTTTCAGGGGTTGTGCTGGGAGCGGGAATTCTGCTGTTTCTTTATACGGCGGGCTGTGGAATTAACTATTACAGAACGCCCTTTTCAGAAGAGGAGGGGATTTCTGTATACAGCTATTCCGGGGATGAGCTTGCGCAGGTATGCATGTGGCTTACAGAGGAAGTAGATGCCCGGAGCAGCCAGGTCTCCCGTGATGAAAATGGTGTGATGGAGCTGGACGCGCCGGAGGGCGAAGGCGCTGTGGAGGCTATGGAAAAGCTGGCGGAGACATATCCTTCGCTGAAGGGGTATTATCCCCGGCCAAAACGTCTGCTGGTCCCGGAAGTGCTTTCTGTTCAGGGGCTTACCGGAATTTATCTGCCTTTTACGATAGAGGCAAATTATAACGGCGATATAACAGCATATAATATTCCGTTTACAGTCTGTCATGAATTGTCTCATCTTCGGGGATTTATGGAGGAAAAAGGAGCCAATTTTATTGCGTTTCTTGCCTGCATAAATTCGGAACGTATGGATTTTCAGTACAGCGGATACCTGTCCGGCTGGGTATACTGTATGAACGCGCTGTACCGGACAGACGGAGAAAAATGGATGGAAGTGCGGGAACAGCTGGACGACGCGGCACTGAGGGATCTGAACGCCAATAATGTATTCTGGGACAGTTATGAAGGTCCGGTCAGAGAGACGGCTGAGCAGATTAATGACACTTATCTGCGGGTGAACGGACAGGCAGACGGAGTGAAAAGCTATGACCGGATGGTGGATCTGGTTGTAACATATTTTAAGGAAATATAGGATGGCGGAAAAGGTGTGTGATAAGAGAGCGGGAAAAGTATGAAAACAGCATGTCGGTGTTAAAATCTGTCCGGCAGCTGTCTGGGGGAACATTCAGAACAGATAATGGAGGGAAAAGTTATGAAAAGACGATGGAACAGACTTGCAGCGGCAGGAATGGCAGCGGTTATGGCAGCGGCGCTGACGGGCGGATGCGGGAAGCGGGCGACGCCGGAGAACCTTCTGGAAGATATGCAGAAAAATATGGACCGGATCGAATCCTTTGAAGGCAATCTTGCTATGGCGGTTGAGATGTCAGACGGAACCGACTCGCTTGCCTTTCATATGGACATGGATATGGGAGCGACGGAAGATCCCGGGGCAGTTTACGGAAAAGGCAATGTTGCCATGAATATGTCCGGAACAAACATAGGAACAGAGATGGAGCTGTATCAGGTTACAGAAGATGGCGAATCGGTTACCTATGTTCTCGTGGATAATATGTGGAGCAGAACTGCGTCCGAAGATGACGGTATGAATCTGGGCGCGGATATAACCGGGGATATCGGGGATTACGCGGAACTGTTTGAGATGGCGCGAAGCACTGTGGATGTAAACGGGAAAGAGTGTTTTGAGATGACCGGAGATATCGGCGGGGAAGCGATTGCCGGCATTCTTGGAGATGGACTGGAATCCATGACCGGTCTGAGTCTGGATGAGGAGACCCTCGCTGATGTGAAAATTCCCTGTACGATTGATATATATAGAGAAAGTATCCTTCCGGCAAGATTTTTTATTGATATGTCCGATATAATAGACACAATTGTGGATGTGTCGTCTGCGGGTGTTTCAGTCAGTGAGTGCAGTATTGAAGTGACTTATCTGGATTTTGACAGTCTGGATACGATAGAAGTTCCCCGGGAAGCTGTTGAGGCAACAGAAGATATCAGTCCGGACAGCTATGCTGATTATGAAGAGAATATTTTCGGTGATCTTGATGCGGGCGCAGATCCGGTGGAGCCGGCTGACAGTCTGAGCCGGGTCTGGGAGACCTATACGGTTCAGATTAACGATAAAGTTCTGGCCCTGCCGTGTTCGATTGAGGAAATGCGGGCCGCAGGGCTGGAGATGGATACAGAATATACTCCGGATAATTATGTGGTCAATGCAGGAGACTATGAGTTGGCATGGTTTGAGGATGCAGACGGAAATTCTGTTATGGCGGATATGGTTAACATGACTTCAGATCCGATGGAGATCAGAAACTGTCAGGTGGGCGGCATCTCTGTATATGACTATGATGTTGAAAGCGGCGCTCTTGTAGTAATTCTTCCGGGCGGAGTACAGATCGGTACACATATTGACGATGTGCTGTCGGCATATGGCGACGCAGATGACTCTTATGACGGAGATTATTCCAACAGTTATTACTGGAACGGACAGGGGGACAATTATTACGACGGCTGTTCTGTTGATACGGATCCGGAAACAGACCGGGTTATATCTATGAGTATTTCTCACTATGAATAGGCAGAGCATATGGACAGCTGAAAAACAGGAGGAAATTAACAAATGAAACTTATGATCGCGTCAGATATTCACGGTTCTGCACCGTGCTGCACAAAGATGCTGGAGGCATTTTCCAGGGAAGAGGCGGACAGGCTTCTGCTGCTGGGGGATATTTTATACCATGGCCCCCGCAATGACCTGCCGGAGGGGTATGCGCCGAAAGAGGTAATTGCCATGCTGAATCCTATGAAGAAAAAACTGCTCTGTGTACGGGGAAACTGTGACACAGAGGTGGATCAGATGGTGCTGGAATTTCCTATTCTGGCGGACTATTGTTTCCTGGAACTGGCAGACGGAGAAGGAAAGTCCGGCCCGGTTATATTTGCCACCCATGGGCATATATACAACCCCCATCATCTGCCGCCCCTTTCGGACGGAGATATTCTTCTGAACGGCCATACCCATATTCCGGCCTGTGAAGAAATTCTGGATATGGAGGGAAACCGGTATCAGTATCTGAATCCGGGATCTGTATCCATACCGAAAGAAGAATCTCAGCGCAGTTATATGGTTTATGAGAAAGGATGTTTTATCTGGAAAAATCTTGAGGGGGAGGAGTATCTGACATGGAAGACCGAATCGCGCTGCTGATTGACGCCGACAATGTATCGGCCAAATATATTAAGCCGATTCTGGACGAGCTGTCCAAATACGGCAATGTAACATATAAGAGGATTTATGGAGACTGGACAAGATCCAACAGCGCCGGATGGAAAGAAGAGCTGCTGCAGAATTCCATTACTCCGATTCAGCAGTTCAGTTATACCCATGGGAAAAATGCCACGGATTCCGCAATGATTATTGACGCTATGGATATGCTGTATACAAGCGAGCTGGAAGGATTCTGTCTGGTATCCAGCGACAGTGATTTTACAAAGCTTGCCAGCAGACTCAGAGAAAGCGGGAAACTGGTGATCGGGATGGGCGAGGATAAAACGCCGTCTCCATTTCGGAAAGCCTGTGATATTTTTACAGTGCTGGAACTTCTTCTTGAAGATAATACAATGGAGAAAGACGAGAAGAGCGGATCCCATCAGCAGCAGGATAAAGGACAGAAAAAAGAAACTGCGCCGACAAAAGACCAGATTGAAGAGGCAGTGGTCAAGATTATTACGGAAAATCAGAATAATGACAAAGAAACCGGGCTGGGAGAAGTGGGAAGCCGCCTGGTTAAGCTGTATCCGGACTTTGATGTGCGGCGGTACGGTTACAGTCTTCTGTCAAAATTTCTGGAAACACTGCCAAAACTGCGGCTGATACAGGAGGGAACCAAGGTCTGGGTAACTCTTTATGAGGATAAGAGCAGGAAAGAAAGACTGGAAGAATATATTATGCAGCAGATCAGAAGCAACGGAAGATATGGCATCTCACTGGGAGCTCTGGGCAACCGGATCCGGCTGAAATTCGGAGATTTCAAAGTCCGCGATTTCGGATATTCACAGTTCAAGCAGTATATTGAGAGCTTTCCGGATGTAGTGCTGGAAGATGACGGTGAGAGAACAAGAGCTGTGTATATGGCGGATAAATAAAAAAGTGATATTGCTATATGAGAAAAGGACGGGCAGCCGTCCTTTTCTCTTTTCCGGATCGGATAAGTGAATTGAACAATTTGTCAAAAAAATAACGAAAAGCTGTTAAATTTTTGTAAATTCATCTGTCTTGTCACATGTAAATTACAGTGATATACTGACCAGGATGGCGGAATATAAAACCGCAGGATAAAAATAAGCCTGTAATGTAAGAAAAAAGCAAAGCAGATATGCGCCTTTTACCGGCGGCTGCCTCTGTTTTGCAGGGAGAGGTATTGTGATATGACAGTCAGAGAAGAAATTGAACAGCTGAAAAAAGAAAAAAATGCAGTGATTCTGGCCCATTATTATGTACGGCCGGAGATTCAGGAGATTGCAGATTATACAGGGGATTCATTTTATCTCAGTAAAATTGCGGTGGGCCTGAAAGAGCAGATCATTGTTTTCTGCGGAGTTTCATTTATGGGAGAAAGCGCGAAAGTACTGAATCCGGAAAAGACCGTGCTGATGCCGGATGCGGCGGCAGACTGCCCCATGGCTCATATGGCTGATGCAGGAACCATTGAACGGATCCGCGGTACATACGAAGATCTGGCTGTTGTATGCTACATCAATTCCACGGCAGAGCTGAAGCGTTATTCAGATGTATGTGTAACGTCGGCAAATGCTGTGGAGATTGTAAAGGCGCTTCCAAATAAAAATATCTTTTTTATTCCGGACAGGAACCTGGCGCGGCATGTAGCTTCCCAGGTTCCGGAAAAGAATTTTATTTTCAATGAAGGCTTCTGTCCCGTTCATGAAAAGATGAGTATGGAGGAAATTCTGAAAGCAAAAACAGCCCATCCGGACGCGCTGGTTCTGACCCATCCGGAATGCCCGGATGCGGTATGCCGGATTTCCGACTATATCGGAAGTACATCCGGAATTATCCGCTATGCGGGAGAAAGCAGCGTCCGGGAGTTTATTGTCTGTACAGAAAGCGGAGTCCGGTATGAACTGGAGAAAAAATGTCCGGACAAAAAATTCTGGTTCCCGGAGACAGAACCATTGTGTATGGATATGAAAACCATAACTCTGGAAAAAGTACTTCATGTGCTGAAAACCGGAGAAAATGAAGTGCTTCTCGATGACAGCCTCCGGCTGGAATCAAAAAAGCCGCTGGAGCGGATGCTGGAACTGGCGAAATAGGAAACAGAATCAGGAAGACCGCAGAAAAGGAGAGAAAATATTATGGATATGTATGCAGATGTGGTAATAGCGGGAACCGGTGCAGGCGGACTGTTCAGTGCGCTGAGCCTGTCCGGAGACAGAAAGATTATTATGATCACAAAGTCTGATCTTGAGAGCAGCGATTCCTTTCTGGCGCAGGGCGGTATCTGTGTCCTGAGAAATGAGGAAGATTATGACAGTTATTTTGAAGACACCATGCGTGCCGGACACTATGAAAACAGGAAAGAATCCGTAGATATTATGATACGGAATTCCCAGGATATTATCCGACGTCTGATCGGATACGGCGTAGAGTTTCAGAAAGCCCCGGAAGAAGAGGATAGCGGGGATAAGGCGGAACTTCTGAAGGAATACGCATTTACCAGGGAGGGCGCCCACTCAAAACCCAGAATTCTTTTCCATGAGGATGTTACGGGGAAGGAAATTACGGGCAAACTTCTGGCCCAGGTAAAAAAACTTGAAAATGTTGCCATATATGAGTATACTGCAATGACAGACATCCTTGTAAAGGACGGAAAATGCGCGGGCATCCTGGCTTCGGGGCCGGACGGGGAGGAGATCCGGATTCATGCGGACGACACCATCTTTGCCACCGGCGGTATCGGTGGACGGTACCGGCATTCCACAAATTTTCCGCATCTTACGGGGGACGCCATTGACATAGCGAAGAAGCACGGCATACGGCTGGAGCATCTGGATTATGTCCAGATTCATCCGACCACACTGTATTCTGAAAAACCGGGGCGGAGATTCCTGATCTCGGAGTCCGTCAGAGGTGAGGGAGCCGTACTTCTGGATAAAAACATGAACCGGTTTGTCAATGAACTGCTTCCCCGGGATGTGGTAACAAAAGCGATAAAAAAACAGATGGAGAAGGACGGCACGGATCATGTGTGGCTTTCTATGAAAAATATAGACAGAGAAACAATTATGAAGCACTTTCCGAACATCTACAGCCACTGCCTGGAAGAGGGATATGATGTGACACGGGAATGTATCCCGGTAGTTCCGGCACAGCATTACTTTATGGGCGGAATCTGGGTGGATTCCGACAGCCGGACTTCCATGGAGCATCTGTTTGCCGTGGGAGAAACCAGCTGCAACGGCGTTCACGGAGCCAACCGTCTGGCCAGCAACTCCCTTCTGGAGAGTCTGGTATTTGCAGAAAGAGCAGCACGGAAGATCGACAGCGGGTATGCCGGCGCTGAGACAGGGAAGGAAGCGTATGCCGGAAGCGTGCGTACGGCATAACCGGAATCTGTGTGCCGCGGGACAGCAGAGAAACAAAGCCGTTCCTGCCGGTACGCTTTGAAGGACAGATACAGGAAAAGAGAGGAAAAAATCATGAATAAAATTACAATGACGCTCCAGGCAGATCATCTGATCCGGGAGGCTTTAAAAGAAGATATATCCAGTGAGGACGTAAGCACCAACGCCGTAATGAAAGACTATGTGAAAGGGCAGGTAGACCTGATCTGCAAGCAGGACGGAATTATAGCCGGCCTGGACGTATTCCGCAGAGTATTTGAACTGCTGGATGAAAATACAGAGGCTGAATTTTTCTGTAAAGATGGAGATAAAGTAAAATGCGGACAGCTTATGGGCAGTGTGACAGGAGATATCCGCGTACTGCTGTCAGGAGAGAGGGTCGCGCTGAATTATCTCCAGAGAATGAGCGGTATTGCCACGTATACCCACTCTGTGGCGGAGCTTCTGAAGGGCAGCAGGACAAAGCTGCTGGATACAAGAAAAACGACGCCGAATATGCGGATATTTGAGAAATATGCTGTCCGGGTCGGGGGAGGATATAATCACAGATACAATCTGTCCGACGGCGTGCTTCTGAAAGATAACCATATCGGGGCGGCCGGAAGCGTTGCCAGAGCCGTTGCCCTGGCCAGAGAGTATGCCCCCTTTGTACGCAAGATTGAAATAGAAGTAGAGAATCTGGATATGGTAAAAGAGGCTGTGGAAGCCGGGGCGGATATTATTATGCTGGATAATATGACGCCGGATGAGATGAAAGAAGCTGTCCGGATCATAGACGGAAGAGCAGAGACAGAGTGCTCAGGCAATGTAACAAAGGAAAATATCGCCCGTCTGACAGAGATTGGCGTAGATTATATTTCCAGCGGAGCTCTGACACATTCTGCGCCCATACTTGACATTTCCATGAAAAACCTTCATGCTATAGGATGAGCATTGTCAGAGAAAGGATGAGACCGGATGACCGGAACGGAGAGAAGAGACGCCATTCTGAACAGGATAAAAAACAGCAAAACACCTGTGGCAGGCAGAACTCTTGCAGAGGCCTGTGACGTCAGCCGGCAGGTGATTGTACAGGATATTGCCCTTATCCGCGCTTCGGGATATGACATTATATCCACGAACAGAGGGTATATACTTAGTGAGCCATCCACTGTCAGCCGGACATTTAAGGTGCGGCATACAGACGCACAGCTGGAAGAAGAACTTAATTCCATTGTTGATCTGGGTGGAACGGTGAGAAATGTCATGGTGAATCACAAAGTTTACGGACAGATGGAGGCGCCGCTGAATATTACATCCCGCAGGAAAGCAGCAGAATTTATTGAGGATATCCGCAGCGGAAAATCCAGTCCGCTCAAAAATATTACCTCAGATTACCATTATCATACTGTTGATGCAGACAGTGAAGAAACGCTGGATATGATTGAAGATATGCTGTCGGAAAAGGGATTTCTTGTAAAGAAAATCTGAAAACAGGAATGAAGAAGAGAAAAAATATATAAAAAGACAGAGGGGACCGCTTTGCAGCGTAATTTGTTCCGTGGGAAAATCCGGATGTAATTACAGGCATAAGCGGTCTTCTTACGTCTTGCTTTGCCTGAGATTTTGCTTTACAATGGAGACTGAATAAAAGCAGGCTGCCGGAAAAGCAGCCGTATATATGAGGAAGGAGCGAGGCGGATCAGGATCCGGGCGTGCTGGAAGGAGCCCTGTACGGACGCTGGACAAATTCGTTTTACAGAATATGGAAGAATTAATGAACGTGCTGGAGAGCACGCTGAATATAGACTTTATCCGCGGAACGATAAGCGGACCGCGGAACAGGGACGGTATTATAAAAGTAAAGATACGTCCGCTGGAGAAAAAGGGAGAACTGTATTTTCAGCTGGAATCATTTACAAAGACACAGGCATTCCACGAAAATGCCGGATGCGGAGAGGCAAAAGAGATAATTGCAGAATATATGAAAACTTTCCGCCAGATGCAGATTGAAACGGTAACGGAAAATATATCCGTTCTGACAAGCAAAAAGGGCAAGGTCACGATACAGAGGAAGAAACGGCAGACGCCGGGAAAGGCGGCGGATCTGTCTCACAACAGGAAGAAAAAATACATACTGGAGGAAGGAGTATATGTCCCGTTTCTTAAAGATCTGGGTGTCATGACGGAAGAGGGAAAGGTCATTGCATCCAAAATGGACAAATTCCGACAGATTAACAGATTTCTGGAGTTTATCCGGGATATTCTTCCGGAGCTTGACCGGGATCGGGAACTTACAATTCTGGATTTTGGCTGCGGGAAATCTTACCTTACTTTTGCAATGTATTATTATCTGCATGAATTGAAAAACTATGACATACAGATAATCGGACTGGATCTGAAAGAAGATGTGATCCGGCACTGCAGCAGTCTGGGAGAGAAATACGGGTATGAAAAACTGAAATTTCTTCAGGGGGATATTGCCGATTATGACGGGGTAAGTGCAGTTGATATGGTTGTGACACTGCACGCCTGCGATACGGCTACAGATTATGCCCTGGCCAAAGCCGTGGGCTGGAATGCAAAGATAATCCTGTCAGTGCCCTGCTGTCAGCATGAGCTGAATGGTCAGCTGTCAGCAGAAAAGGAAAGCGTTCCGGATGGAAACGGTCCGGATGGACGCTGTGTTCTGAGACCGGTTATGGATTACGGCCTTCTGAAAGAAAGATTTGCAGCTCTTCTGACAGACGGGCTTCGGGCAAAATATCTGGAAGCCTGCGGGTATGAGACGCAGATTCTTGAGTTCATTGATATGGAGCATACTCCGAAAAATATTCTCATACGCGCAGTGAATAAGGGGGAAATAAACGGAAAAGCAGCACGGGAAATTAAGCAATGTGAAGAGTTTCTGCGGGTGAAGCCTGCGCTGGGCGCTTTGCTTGCGGGTCAAGGGGAGATGACACATAATGAAGAAAAAACTGATTAAGGCAGGGGTTCTGCTGGTTGTTTTTGCAGCGGCGCTGGTCGTCAGCAGCTTTATTATTAACAGGGGAAGCGAGGATCAGATTGCGGATATGGGAGCGCCCGCCATTCCACGGGTGTGGTTTACGGTAAACGGTCAAAAGGTGAATATCCTTTCCGGATATGTCAGAGATATGGATATTCCGGCGATGCGCGATACGATAACGCCTCTGGAGGCAGACGGCACACTGGATATGACAGTGGAAGAAGACGGGAATGCCATAAGCGGCGTGAAGTACACGGTCTATTCTATGGACGGGGAAGAAGTGTACGGTGAAGGAGAAGCTTCTGAACTTTCCGGTGAAGAAACCGTGACCTTGTCGCTGGCAGACAGTCTGGAGGAATCTGTGCGGGAAGCGGTACTGAAAATCGTACTGACAGTGGATGACAGAGAGGTGAGTTATTACACGCGGATTGAGCGGTCTGACAATATTAACGCGGCAGACTGTCTGGCGTATGCTCAGGACTTTCATACAAATGCTCTGGAAAAGACGAATGCAGAAGAGATGGAGCTTCGTCTTGAGCCGAATGAAGAGAGCGATAATACAACATATCAGACAGTAAATATTCATTCAGATATTACACATATTCAGTGGGGCAGTCTGGATCCCCAGCTGATAGGGGAAGTGGAATGGAGTATTAAAGAGAGCAACAGTGTGTATACATCCATTCTGGCAAAATATCAGGTTTCCTGCGCTGATGATAATGAGGAAACAGGGGTATATAATGTAAAAGAATTTTTCCGTGTGCGGAAAATGGGAGATACGATTTACCTTCTGGATTATAACAGAGATATGCAGAAAGTCTTTTCCGGAAGCCCGGAGGCGATTGATGAAAATGGCGTTCTGCTGGGTATTGCTTCCGACGATCTTCAGTATGAGACAAATGCGGATGAAGATATTGTGGCTTTTGTACAGGAGCGGGATCTCTGGCTTTACAGCAGAAAGTCCGGGGAATTATATCAGGTATTCAGCTTTTCTGATGCCGAGGGAAGCGATGCGAGAAGCAGAAATGACCAGCATGCCGTCCGTATTATCAGTATGGATAACAGCGGTAATCTGGCATTTGCCGTATACGGATATATGAACCGGGGAACTCATGAAGGTGAAGTCGGCGTAGGTATTTATTATTTTAATGCTGCAGATAATGTAATTGAAGAAAAAGCATTTATTCCCAGTACAAAATCATTTGCAATCGCAGAAGATGAACTGGGGAAAATGGTATATTACAATCACAGTGAGAAGATGCTGTATGTTCTGGCGGAAGGAACTCTTTACCGGATCGATCTGGATAGAAACGAGCAGGAAATTCTGGCGGGAAATCTGACGGAAGATCAGTATACCGTATCAGATGACGGACGCCAGATGGCATATCAGACGGATGATTCCGCGGCGGAGATTCAGGTAATGAATCTGGAAAGCGGAGACAGTTATCAGATTAAGGCAGAAAACCAGGAAACGGTACGTCCGCTGGGATTTATCAACAGCGATTTTATTTTCGGCAAGATAAAGGCGGAGGATGCAGGACAGACGGTATCCGGTGAAGCGGTTACTCCGATGTATGCGGTGGAAATCGTGAATTCAAAGAATGAACAGGTGGCGGAGTATTCATTTACGGATTCAGGAATTTACACGACAGATATTCTGATCGACGGCAATCTGCTGACGCTGAACCGGGTGCAGAAGGACGGCAGCGTATACAGTGCAACAGATCAGGAATATATTACCAACAACGAAGAGCGCCGGGAGACAACGGTCAGTCTGGCGGTTTACAGTACGGACAGGATGCAGAAACAGGTGCGCATTACTTTTGAAGATGCGGCAGATAACACGGATATAAAAGTAATGAAGCCGCACCAGTTGACGGCAGGAGAACCGCTGACGATTACACTGAGCGGTACAGACGATACAGAGAAATTTTACGTGTACGGAATGGGAGAACTGACAGCGGTTTATGACAAAGCAGCGTATGCAATCCAGAAGGCAGAGCAGGTGTCCGGAGTTGTTATTTCATCCAGTCAGGCTTATGTGTGGGAAAAGGGAAACAGGGATCTGGTATACTCTACTGGGGCAGAAGCATTCCGGCAGGGAAATGATGAGACATCGCTGGAGGCATGTGAGAATTATATGGAGCAGTACAATGCCCACAGGGTAGATCTGACAGGATGTAAACTGGATCAGATTCTGTATGTCATCAACAAAGGACTTCCGGTTATCGCTGTAACAGACGGAAACCATGCAGTGCTGCTGACCGGATATACAACCAGCGATATTACCTATATAGATCCGGAAAACGGCAGTGAAACAACGGTTTCCATCGGTCAGATGGAAAAAATGGCCGAACAGGGAGGAAATACTTTTATCGGATATATTTAGAAAGTTTTTTCGGAAGAAGCTGCATACAGTGAAAGAAAAAACAGAATAAGTCAAAAAGAAAAAGTGCACCGGTTTCGTACGGTGCACTTTTCTGCTACTGTTTTAAAAGTGTATCGATTAATTTTGAAGCTTCACTTCTGGTGATTGTGTCCGGATTCCATTCCACAGTAAGTTTCTTTTTATAAATAAGATTGTTTATAAAAGAAATCTGTTTTGGCGTTGCCGGCTGAGGCGGCTTTATTTTAAATATAAGCCGGGCCGGCACAAAAAGTTTTGGGGCGGTTGGTTCAAAGTAGTGCGCAAGTGTCTGATAGAGCTTTGCCGTGGCAAGAGCGTCGTGATAGGCGCGGTGAGCAGAGTTATTCAGGATCCCGTAATATTCGCACAGACTTTCCAGACTTTTGGAGCCGAGTCCGGGAAGAGCCTGGCGGGCAATTTTAAGGGTGTCTATTCCTTTTTTCTCAAAATTCATGCCGCTGGCGGCGGCGTCTGTTTTAACAAAGCTGTAATCAAATGAAATGTTGTGGCCGACCAGAACGTCATCCTCGCAGAAAGCAAGAAAGTCTCTGATCACATCTTTCCTGGGGCGGGCCTCGGCAACCATTGCATCAGTAATTCCGGTCAGCTCTGATACAAAGGAGGAAATAGAAGATGTAGGTCGGATGAATTCAATAAAACGTTCTGCTACCCGGCCTTCGCGGACTTTTAAAGCGCCGATTTCTATAATCTCGTCCTGAACCGGATTGAGTCCGGTAGTCTCAACGTCAAAAGCAATGTATGATTTTAACATGATCTGATCCTTTTAAACCTCACTTTCCGGCGGCCTGTCTGGTTTTACTGTTCCCGGCTGCTGCCGGATTTCCTTTGGGAATACAGCCGTTCAGCATCCGCCATACAAGGAAATTTTTATCCGTTCTGCAAACAAGCATATAGATTCCAACAGGAATCAGAATTAACAGGCTGATCCACTGGGAAGTTGATAAAATCCATACTCCCCGTGCAGAATCCCCTCTGAGAAATTCGAGAAAGAACCGTTCTGTTCCGTATATGATTGCATAGACTCCAAAATTCTGAAGAGGTTTTTTCAGCCTTTTGTCCAGCGCAAGAAGAAGGAAAAATACCAGCAGGTTCAACCCTGCTTCCGCCAGCTGTACAGGGAAAAGACTTACACCATCCGGCGCGCCCAGAGATTCTGTAAAGGTAACGGCCAGCGGTCCGTCGTATT
This sequence comes from Candidatus Mediterraneibacter merdigallinarum, assembly GCA_019117305.1. Lineage (GTDB taxonomy): Bacteria > Bacillota > Clostridia > Lachnospirales > Lachnospiraceae > Mediterraneibacter > Mediterraneibacter merdigallinarum. The sequence continues at coordinate 18,989 of DWZZ01000107.1, forward strand.
TGATTCCGTAACAGCAGCCGGCCAGAAAGCATCCTATTCTGCCGCAACAGTGAAAAAGCGGAATAATAAGGACAAAATTCTCAGCTTCAGCAACTCCGTTAATCCGGAAGAATTTTGCGTAGCAGAAGGCGCCGATACATCCTCCGATCAGCCCGCCGTAAAAGACGAAGCCCCCTCCCAGATAATTCAGAAAAGAGCTCCAGCTCTCAAATATTATGTCGGCATTTTCCCAGAGCTGGGGAAGATTCTGAATAAGATACAGAAGTTTGGCTCCCAGCAGTGTAAACATCAGAATAAAGGCTGTAAAATATAACTGATTATCTAACGGAATCTTCCGTTTCGGACAGCGGAGCAGAACAACGGCGATAGATAACAGCGATCCGATTACTACCATCATTCCATAGCTGGGGATTGCATATCCTGCTATATTAATAAAAGGCTGCATAAATGACTCTCCTTCCTCTTTCATTTTTCTGTCAGGTATTATATTTTTGTACTGTCCGGCAGACGGTATAAAAAAGACTGCCGTTCTGCTTAAGACGGCAGTCTTTTTTAGTGTTGAATACTCTCTTCCTCTTAGTTGTTGAATGCTGTTTTTATAATGCTGCGCCTGCGCATGCAGCTCCGCCAACACATACGGTACATGCCAGTGTAACTGCACCGAATACTACAGCGAGAATGCTTAATACCAGACCTGCAGTAGCCAGTCCGCTTCCGCCATTGTTCTTTTTAGCTGTGGAAGCCATTACAAGACCGACAATACCAAGTATGCATCCAAGTCCATATAACCATCCTGTACAGATACCGACGATGCCGAGAACTAAGGAAGCAACTGCAGCACCGCATGATGCTCTCCTCCTATGTAATTAAATAATTTCCAACGCTATTCTATCACTCTTGGTAGGGCATGTCAAATGTTTTTACAGGATATTGCACTGCCGCGTCGCAGGAGCGCAACAGAAAAGCGAAAGATGGAGCAAAAGTCTGCGGGGATATAGATATTGCTTTTTCCGTCCTGCTACAATATAATAAAGCGGAACCGGAGCAATCCCGCCGAAACATTTTCTGAGCTTCCATGCGGGATGTTCACACAATATCGGAAACGGTTCGAAAGAACACAGAAAGGGGGAAATCATATGCTGACAGGAAAGACAGTTCTTCTGGGTGTGTCAGGAAGTATTGCGGCTTACAAGACAGCGTCTCTTGCCAGCGCGCTGAAAAAGCTCCATGCGGACGTTCATGTTCTGATGACGGAAAATGCGGTGAATTTTATCAATCCTATTACTTTTGAGACACTTACCGGAAATAAATGTCTGGTTGATACTTTTGACCGGAACTTTGAGTACAGTGTAGAGCATGTCTCATTGGCCAAGCAGGCGGACGTAGTGATGGTGGCGCCGGCCAGCGCCGATGTAATCGGAAAGATTGCTCACGGAATTGCGGATGACATGCTGACGACTACAATTATGGCGTGCAGGTGTAAAAAGATCGTTGCTCCGGCAATGAACACGAACATGTTTCAAAATCCCATTGTCCAGGATAATATGAAGATTCTGGAAAAGTACGGATATGAAGTGATCAGTCCGGCCTGCGGCTATCTGGCCTGCGGAGATACCGGGGAAGGGAAGATGCCGGAGCCGGAGCTGCTGCTGGAGTATATTTTACGGGAAATTGCCAGAGAAAAGGACATGCAGGGCATGAATGTGCTTGTCACAGCGGGACCGACTCAGGAGAGTATTGATCCGGTGCGTTATATCACCAATCACTCTACAGGGAAAATGGGTTATGCCGCTGCCAGAGTGTGCATGCAGAGAGGCGCCCGGGTCACTCTGGTAAGCGGCCCGGTAAATCTTCAGCCGCCGCAGTTTGTCACCGTAGTTCCGGTGAAGACTGCCAGAGAAATGTTTGAGGCCGTAACGGAGAGAAGTGCGGAGCAGGATATTATTATCAAGGCTGCCGCTGTGGCGGATTACAGGCCCGGACATATCAGCTCTGAAAAGGTGAAAAAACAGGACGGGGATCTTTCCATAGAACTGGAACGCACAGATGATATTCTTGCATATCTGGGCGCGAATAAAGGGCAGGATCAGTTCCTGTGCGGTTTTTCCATGGAAACGGAAAATATGCTTGAGAATTCCCGCAGAAAGCTTCAGAAGAAAAATCTGGATATGATTGTGGCAAATAATGTAAAGGTGGAAGGCGCCGGCTTCGGCGTGGACACCAATGTAGTGACCATAATTACCGGGGAAGAAGAAATATCTCTGGGAATGCTGTCCAAGGAAGAGACGGCGGCAAGGATACTGGATCAGATTCTGAAGATGAAGAACGGAAAAAAAGAAACTCATAAAAACATGTAATTTAAAAACTGAACAGAACCTTTTACCCGGTTCGCGCATATCTGACATGTGCCAAAAAGTATTGTATCTCTTGGAAAGAGAATGATAACTGAGGAGGAAAAACATGAAAACAAAGGTAAAAACAACACAGATAACTACGCTGGGACTTATGATGGCGATTTTGCTGCTGATGGCATATACGCCTCTGGGCTATCTGAATATCGGCCCTCTGGCAATCACATTTAATGTCATTCCGGTAGCGATAAGCGCAATTGCTCTTGGCCCGGCAGGAGGAGCGGCTGCAGGATCCATTTTCGGACTTACAAGCTTTCTACAGTGCGTTGGAATCGGCGGCCAGAGTCTTATGGGAGTCGCGCTTTTCAACATTAACCCGGTACTGGCCTTTATCCAGAGGTTCGTCCCCCGTCTTCTGGACGGTTTGCTGCTGGGGTATATTTTCAGAGGAATGAGGAAGAGAACCAACACTTATATTTCCTGCGCTGTTACAGGATTCTTTTCAGCATTTCTCAATACGGCGTTTTTTATGGCGGCTCTGGTTCTGCTTTTCGGAAATACAGAGTATATTCGGGAAATGATCGGAGGCAGAAATATAATTGTATTTATCTGCACATTTGTAGGAATTAATGCAGTGTGTGAGATGATCGTTTCAACTGTAGTTACGGCTGCGGTAGGAACACCGCTGTCCCGGTATGTATGTCCGCCTGAGCAGACATATACAAGAAGCGGACGGCATGCGGAATAAGAAACGGGAAATCAGATTTCAGAGTTAATGATGAGGAATTGTAAAAAATGATTCTGGCAATTGATATAGGAAATACGAATATTGTTCTGGGATGTATGGAACAGGGGAAATGTGTATTTGTGGAGCGCCTTTCTACAGTCCGTACCAAGACAGAACTGGAGTATGCAATTGATATTAAAAATGTTCTGGATATCTATCATATCAAACGGGAGAGCCTCCGGGGCGGAATAATCTCCTCTGTGGTGCCGCAGATTACAACGATTGTGAAACTTGCCGCGGAGAAGATACTCCGGGGAGAAGTCCTTGTGGTCGGAGCGGGAATACGGACAGGTCTTAATATTCGCATTGATAATCCCGCCCAGCTGGGCAGCGATCTGGTTGTGGATTCGGTGGCGGCAATTGCCGGGTATCCTGTTCCCATGCTTATATTTGATATGGGAACAGCAAATACAGTTTGTGTGATTGACAAGAATAAGAATTATATCGGCGGCATGATCTATCCCGGGGTAGGAGTATCGCTGGACTCTCTTACTGCGAATGCGTCCCAGCTGGGAGGAATCAGTCTGGAAGCTCCGGAGCATATGATCGGAAAAAATACGGTGGAATGTATGAAGAGCGGGATCATTTACAGCAGCGCCGCGGCCATAGACGGCATCATTGACCGGTTAAGTGAAGAACTGGAGGGGAATGTAACCGTCATTGCAACCGGCGGCCTGGCAAAGAAAATTATACCGTTCTGCAGAAGAGACATTATATTGGATGATAATCTTCTGTTGAAAGGACTGGAGATCATTTACTGTAAGAACCGGAAGTGAATTCGGATTTATCGGAGAGCTGTGAGTGGAGAGGCGTCCGAAAACACCTGGATACCAGGGGATTGGATAATCGGATCTGGAAATGAGGGATGTGTGCTTTTG